>JAPPIT010000174.1 GCA_028820505.1 Defluviicoccus sp. | reverse complement strand
CGCCGGTTGCAAGGAATGCAGGAACGATCTCAACCCGCACGTCAAGGCGCGTCAACCGGAACGACCGCCAAATGCGGCGCGTTGCAGTTGACCATGATGGGGAGACAGGGCCGCGCCGATAGCCCGCCGCAGAACGCGTTGAGCGGCAGGGTCACGCCGTGATCGACCAACATCCGGCGGGACACCGCGACATCTATCCCCGCCTTGCGCACGGCCTGGATGCAATCCGATGCAATCGCTTCCGGCACGTCGAGCGGGCCGGGTTCGATGCCCCAGTCGATGCCGCCCCGGGCGTCGGTCCCAATGCAGAAAGACGGCATCGCCCGATAGAAGAAGCCGTTGAAATGGTCGGGATAGAAGACGGCGACCAGCTGGGGATCGTAGCTGCGGACCCACGCCGCGAGAGTCGCGATCGAACACGTCCATCCGTCATGTGCCGCCCGATCGGCTGGTACCGCATGACCGAGCTGGAGCGGGCTGTGCGAAAAGCAGGCCAACGCCAGGGACATTGCCTGTCTCCCATCTGTTCGACGATGCATGCGCGCTCTGGTTCGGACCGCTCATGACCGACAGCGCCGGTTAGTTTAAACCCAACCCCGCTTTCGTCGAGTTCCAATCCGCCGGTATGCGCACTGCGGCCCCCGTTCGGCCCGCTCGACTGCGTAGCCGGGTAACCGTCGCGCTGCCCGGAAGCGGTGTTCCGTGAGATCCTGCGGTTTCGCTCGCAATCCGCCTCGGGATGCCGCGTGCATAACCCAACAGAAAGCTGGCCCCAACCCGACGATACCGGCGATCGAAATTCACAGAAAGTGACGCTGAAAGGAGCCGAAACGGAGTCGAAGACGTCCCCGCCGCTGCCGACTAGGGTGCTGGTGAAACGGAACCCTTGGCTCCTGGCCCTGTGTCTGTGCGCCGTGCTGAACTCGGTAACCAGCGCGCACCTCGTTGGGTCACCCAGTCGTCTTGCTAATTCGAACGAGATGGCTCTGATAGACCGGCATGCCGCAATGGGCGTCGATATCCTCGCCGCTGGTGAGCGCGTTGGCGTTTGCGCCCGATTGCTTCCGGACGTGAGACATGCCCTCCAGGTCTCGGTGACCCCATCCGTGGGCCAGCACTATGGAGCCATCGGGCACGCGTTTGCTTACTGCGAGCACTGCAACCGTAGTGCCACCCGGACCCTCGACAAGCACCCGGTCTCCCGCCGTCAATCCCAGAGCCTGTGCATTGGCGGGCGAAATTAGAGCAGGATTGCCGCGTGCTGCAGCTTCCGGGATGTGGTGGAGGAACGAGTTGACCGCGTGGGAGAGGCGGCGACCAGCGACGGCGAGCACGCAGGCGTCCGTAGGCGGAGTTGCGCGAGCTGAACGCAGCGCGGCGCCTATCCCTTCGGTCCAGGGACGGTCGAACTCGATGCGGCCGGAGGGCGTCGGAAACCCCTCCTTGAGATATCTGCCGCAGCGCGTGACACCGACGACTCCACCCGTCCATTCGGGTCCTGCCTGGCCCCAGTTCGCCAAGGAATCGCGGAACGTCCCGGGCTGCCCATCGACATCCCTGCCATGGAAGGCGGCGACGAGGCGGTTCGCGATCCACAACTCCTCGCGCTGGTCGCCGCGAAGGGGCAAGGCGGTTTCGGTCCATATTCGATAGCGCTGGGGCGTGAGCCCGGCGCTCAGCAGGTTGAAATCGGGACGCTGGTAATGACCGCTGCCGGGCAGCACAGCGTCCGCGAATCGCGTCGTATCGGTCGGATAGATGTCGACGACCACGAGCAGATCGAGAGCCGACAAGGCCTCCGCGACGCGTCCGGAATTGGGCAGGCTCCGGGCCGGGTTGCCTCCGACGACGATGAGCGCCTTGACCCTTGGGAGATCGGCCGGCTTCCGAAGGGTATCCGTGCCGAGAATCGCCTCCGACATGAGGGCGCTGGGCCATTCCCGTCCGTAGCGTACCCCGTCGGGTCTGCCGCGGATCGCTCTTCCCCGAACCACCGAATAGTCGGGGACGAACAAACCGTCTTCGATGTCGAGTCGGCCCAGTGATGCGTTGACTGCCAGGGCAAGACCGGCAGTGACGGTGGCGTTCGGCGCCATACTCAGGCCGGAACGGTCGAGTACGACCGCCGGGCGAGAGACCACCCGCTCGAACACTCTCTGGATGTCCGCAGCTTCGAGCCCGCAGACGGCGGCGGTATCGCCGGGGCTCCATTCCCCGCACACCGCCACGACATCTTCCAGACCGAGGCAGTGTCTTGCCACGTAGTCACGCGCGACATGTCCTTCGCTCCATACGAAATGCAGCAACGCGGCGAGAAAAACCGCGTCGGTCCCCGGGCGTATGGCCAGATGATCGTCGGCCAGATCGGCGATCTGGTGGCGGACAGGGTCGACGACGCCGAGCCAGCCGCCACGCGCACGGAGGTCGCGCGCCACCTTGGCCCCGCCGGGCGTGCTTCCGCCCGGGCTCCACTGGCTCACGGTCGCGTTGGAGCCCATCAGGAGCATGCCGGGAACCGCGTCGTAGAACGGGACGGGGACCGCATACATCAGGTTCATGGCCTCGGCGGCAACGTGATAGCGGGCGATGCAGTCGACCGTGAGCGCGGTAAAGAGCGTATCGGTGCCCAGCCCTGCCATGAGGTTTCGCACCGCGAGGCTCAAATGCCCCGAATAGGCCGCCGAGTTTCCGGAAAATACCGCAATGGACCGGGGGCCGTGCGCCGCGGCCACGCCCCGCAGCTTCGCGGCGACGCTCTCGATCGCCTCCGCCCAGGAAACCGGGGCGAGCCGACCGCCAGACCGAAGCAAAGGCGAATCCAGCCGGTCTGGATCCGTTTCGACGGCCCCCGCCCACCGTCCCTTCACGCAGAAATAGCCCTTCGAATAGGGGTTCTGCGGGTCGGGGCCGACGGTGACGTTGCCGTCCTCGACCTCAACGACAGATCCGCAGCCGAGCTCGCAGATGCGGCAGAACGATCTGGTCACGGCGTCCTCGAAACGCGCCTATTTCCGCAGTTCCTGCAACTCAATGAGGATCCGCGCCGTCGTCCGGGGATGGGTGAAATTGACCAGGCACTCCCGATAGGTGTCGAACCCGGTGGAATAGTCCGTGAGTCGCACCGGTTCCTCGCACACGAATTCCGCACCGCAGTCGCGGAAATGCGCCATCGCCGCTTCGATGTCATCGACCTCGAACGTGATGGAGAACAGACCATCGCCGCGCGCGTCGACAAAGCGATCGATCGGACTGCCGGGTGCGGTGCTCTCCATGACGGCGAGCGTCGCCGGTCCGCATCGCAGGCTTGCAAATCGCGACTGAACGGGCGGTTGGGGGCATGTCACCGCCTCCGAGACCTCGCAGTCCAGCAGCCGCGCCAGCTGTCCCGCCGTCCGGTCACAGTCCGCCGCCACCATGCTGACTTCCCTCAGTCTCATCGCTTCATCTCCCGCTGGGTTGGCAACGTCGTTCAGCCGACATAGGACGCGGCGACGGCCGCGTTGTCGCGGATCGCGTCGGCATCGCCGGACGCAATGACGCGGCCAAGGTCAAGCGCATAAATGTGGTCCGCCAGATCGAGCACCATGTCCAGATCGTGCTCGATCCAGAGGATCGGGATTCTTCGGTCGTCGCGCAGCCTGAGGAGAAACCGCGCGAGATCTTCCTTCTCGTCGCGGGTGAGGCCGCTGCCCGGCTCGTCGAGCAACAAGAGCTTGGCCTCCGATGCCATGGCGCGCGCGAACCCGACCAGTTTCTGCACGCCATAGGGGAGCGCCCTGGCCGGCACGTCTCGATAGGGCCAGAGTTCGAAGAAATCGATGATCGATTCCACGGCCGCGCGATGTTGCATTTCCTGGCGGCGTGCCGAACCGTAGAACACCATCGCCGAGACGGGATTTCCGGAGAACAGAAAGTCGCGGGCGACCAGCAGGTTCTCGGTAACCGTCAATCGGGCGAACAGCTCGAGATGCTGGAAGCTTCGCCCCACACCCGCCTTGGCAACCACATGCGGCGGCAGGCCGACAAGATCCTCTCCGTCCAGCAGAACCCGACCCGACTGCGGCCTGTAAATCCCGCTGACGCTGTTCAGGAGGGCCGTCTTCCCTGCCCCGTTGGGTCCGATGAGGGCTGTAATGCCGCGGGACGGGACGTCCACATCCACGCCCTGCAACGCCCTGATCTCGCCGAAACTGAGATGAATGTCCCGGACTTCGAGCCGCGATTCCGTCGTCATCCCCACCACCGCCGTGTCCTTCGGTACTGCTTCACGTCCCGGTAACTCTGGCGTTCGTCGCCGCTAACGCCGAGATAGAATTCCTGTACGTCGCCGTGGCCCATCAGAGTATCGGCCGTGCCGTCATAGACGATCAGGCCGTTCTCCATGACGTAGCCGTGATCGGCTATTTCCAACGCGGCGCGCACGTTCTGATCGACGATCAGCAGGGTGAGACCGAGTTCGCGGTTGAGATCCTTGAGCCTGGACAGCACCAGGCTCGCCATCGCCGGCGACAGGCCGAGCGAGACCTCATCGACCATCATCAGGCGGGGCTGGCTCAGCAACGCCGCGGCTATGGCGGTCAACTGCCGTTCCCCGCCCGAGACCAGGATGGCACGACGGTCTCGCTTTTCGGCGAGCAGCGGAAAGAGGTCATAGACGTTGGAGAGGGTGACCTTCGGATCGCTTCCTTCCGTCGAACGCCGTCCGCGCCAACCGATCTCGATGTTTTCGTGAACGCTGAGCGTTGTGAAGACCTTGTCTTGCTCCGGTACCAGGGCGATTCCCATCCGTGCTGTCTGGTCGGGTCGCAGACCCCGGATGGACCGACCGGCGAAGCGGATTGCGCCGTCGGTGATTTCCGCCTTCTCGGCCGGCAGAAAGCCCGAGATCGCCCGCAAAGTGCTGGTCTTGCCAGCGCCATTCAGACCGACCAGCGCGACGATGGCCCCCTCGGCCACCGAGAGGGAGACGCCCTGCATGGCGCGCACCACGTCGCCATAGACAACTTCGAGCTGTTCGATAACCAGAAGGGGCTCGGTCATCTTTGCCTCAACTGGTCCAGCGGCCGGTACTTGAACGGCCAGAGCATGAAATAGTCTCTTACCCGTCGCCATATTTCGGCCAGCCCGAGCGGCTCGAAGAGCATGAATCCCACGATCAGCACACCGTAGAGCACGGAGTGCAGTCCGCTGATCGAGCCCGCGGAGATTTTGACGCCTCCGAACTTGAGCAGGAGATCCAGCCCGTAGGGCATCAGGGTGATCAGGAAGGCGCCGAGGATCGAGCCCAGCACGCTTCCCAGACCGCCGACGATGATCATCGCCAAGTAGGCGATGGCGAGATGGAGGTCGTAGAAGCCCTCGGTCACGACGCCTTCGTAATAGGCGCCGAGGCAGCCGGCGAAGGATACCAGCATGGAGGTGATCACGAAGACCGAGAGCTTGGCCCGGTGGATCGAAATCCCGAGCGCCGATGACGCCACCTCGTGGTCCGCCACCGCGACCCAGCGCCGTCCCAGATGGCTGCGCTGCAGGTTGAGCGCGCCGATAACGACCAGCGTTGCAATCAGCAGAAGGAAGTAATACCAGGGCGCGGCGTCATAGAGCTCGAAAAAGCCGAATTGCGGGGGATCGATCAATATGCCTTCCGAACGAATGACGCGGGCCAGATAGACCGCAAACGCCGCGGTCACGCCGAAATGGAGCGCCAAGGTCGTGATGGCGACATAGAGCGCCTTCAGCCTCAGCGACGGGATGGCGACGATGAGTCCGAAGAGCCCGCCCATCAGCGTGGCGACGATCAGGTTCAGCCAGAACGGCGTTCCGAAATGGTGGGACATGGCGCCGGCGGAGAAGCCCCCGATGGCGAGGAATGCCGCCTGACCGAGCGAGACCAACCGCGCATTCCCGGTCAGCAGGTTGAGGCCCACCGCCCCCATCACCGCGATCAGCGACAGGTTAGTGATGTGCAGCCAATGCTGAGTGACCAGCATCGGCCAGGCGAGAGCCGCGACCGCGCCGGCGCCGAGCCACACCCACTCGCGGCCGCGGAACAGCTCGATCCGGTGGGTGATGCGCGTCGGAAGTGTGGGCGGCCGACGCGCCGCGTTGGCCCGGCCGGCGTTCACACCCGTTCCAGTTCTTCTACGGTGCCGAACAGCCCCCAGGGGCGGAACGTGAGCACAACCAGCATCAGGACGACCAGGGCGATCTCCGCCCAATGGGACTCAACGAGCTGAATGGTGACGAACTCCACCACCGCCACTGTCAGTGCGCCGACTATGGCGCCGCGAAAGCTGTCCATTCCGCCGATGAAGGCGGCGATCAGAGCATTGACGCCGATCAGCGTCGCCGCGGTCGAAATCAGGGCGCGCTGCCCATGCAGGTATCCGGCCACCGCGCCCACCACAAGCGCCAGAACCCATGCGATGCCGACGATGCGATCGACGTCGATTCCGCGCTGCGCCGACAGGGTGACGTCGTCGCTGACGGCGCGCATCAGGAGGCCGGTGCTGGAGTAGAAATTGAACAGGATGATCAGCAATACACAGCCCCACGACCCGCCCAGCACCACCAGGTGCTCGGGGCCAACCTCGACCCCGGCAAGAACGACGGCTTCTCCGAAGGGCGAATCCAGCATCGTGGTATCGCCGCCGAAGGCGATGACCATGACCCCGCGGATCAGGATGGCGACCCCGACTGTCGTCATGATGCCCACGACGGGCGACTCGCCGAGGATCGGCCGCATTGTGGAGACGTAGATGACGGCACCCGCGATGGCGCCCGTGGCCAATGTGACGGGAATCGCCAGAAACCAGGGAAGACCGGCCCCGGTGGTTACCGCGGCAACGTAGGCACAAATGATCGCGAGCTCGCCCTGCGCCAGGTTGAGCACCCGGCTGGTGCGATAGATCATCACCAGGCCGAGCGCCAACAACGCATAGACGCCGGCGATCTCGAGCACGGTTATCACCTGCAGCATCGCGGCACTCCCGCCCGTGTCACCTCATCCGCTCAGACCATGCTTCGATCGCCGTCGAGGGGGACCTGGGCCGGAGACCGGCCCAGGTTCCAGAAAAGGTCAGCCTCGCGCCGCAGCTCAGTTCTTGATCTTGTATTGGAGCGTGCTCGGAGCAGCCACCCAGTCGGTAACGGGTTTGAACTTCTTGGAGGCACCATCGAACTTGTAGACCTTCCACCAGGACATGCCCTGATGGTCGTTGCCCTTGAAGGTGATCGGCCCGCCCGTGAGCTGTCCCATGTCGACGGAAATGTCGTCCAGCGCATTGTTCAGGGCATCGCCGGAGCACGGCCAGCCGCATTTCTTCAACGCGGCCTCGGCGAGCCTGGCGCTCACCCAGCCGATCACGTGGTTGACCGCGATCTTGTCGGGGTCCATCCCGAATTTCTTCGCCGTCGCCTTGATCTCGGCCAGTTCGGGCGTCTCTTCATGAGCCAGCGTATAGCGTGAGAACGTGTACACGCCTTCGGAGACGCCGGCTTTCTCCACACCCTGGATGAGCCCCGCCTCGTTGATGCTGACATTGTTGAACATCATCGGGCCTTTGTAGCCGCCGGCGCGGGTATGGATCATCACACCCTCGGTCAGCCGCGGCGGCAGATGGGTGACGACGAGCTGCGGCTCGGTTCCGGCGATCTTCTGACCCAGCGGTCCGAACTCGACCTTGCGCGGCGAGAAGAACACCTTTTCCACCGTGAATCCCCGATCCTTGAACGACGCCTCGGTGTGGGCGCATGCGGCGAATCCGCCGGCAGACTCGATGGTGACGCAGGTCATCCGCCCCTTGCCGGGGAAGAGCTGTTCGGCAAGCTTGCCGGCAACCTCGCCCGCGACATTGAAGGGATTGCCCGTCGAATAGGCGTAGTCGTGCGCCGGCGGCAGGGTCATGCCGATAGCGCTGACGGAGGATATCGCGGGCACCTTGTGACGTTTTGCCAGCTTGTAGATACCGGGAAGCGTGCTCGACATGCTCATCGCCCAGAGGCTGTTCACGCCTTCGCCACTGATCAGTTCGCGGGCATGGGCCGCGGCGCGCTGGGCGTTCAGTTGGTCGTCGCGGGCAACGATCTCCACCTTGCGCCCGTTGATGCCGCCCGCCGCGTTGACCCGCTTCATGTAGAGCTCGAAGCCCTGCAGGACGGGCTTGAACGTGTCCACGAACGGACCCGACAGATCGGTGATGTAGCCCAGTTTGTAGCTGTCCGCCGCGGCCGGCGCGGCGAAGCCGGTAGCCAAGCCCGTTGCACACAGAATTGCGGCCACAGCGGATATGGACTTGCGTTTCATGACTGTTTCCTCCCGTTGTTCGGGGGCCCTCTCCCTCCCGGGATGAGGGCCGGCGCTGGGTTCACCCGACGCACTGTCGGGTCAGGCTTCCGCATACATATCCTCGACAAGGTGCTGGAACATTTCGTAAGCGAGTGCGCGCTTGACTTTGCGCGTTGGGGTTGTGTCTCCTTCTTCGGGGTCCAGTTCCTTCGGCAGGATACGGAAGAACTTGATCTGCTCGGGCCGCGCCAGCAGCTCGTTGGCGCGGGTTATCTCCCCTCCCACATGGCCGATCACCTTGTCGTTCTCGACCAGGCTCTTGAAGCCCGTATAGGGAACGTCGTTAGTGCGCGCCCAATGGGACAGGGTGTCGAAGTCGATCTCGATCAGCGCGGTGACGTATTTGCGGTTGTCTCCAAAGATGATCGCCTCGCTGATATAGGGCGACGTCTTGAGAGCGTTCTCGACCAGGGCTGGGGCGATATTCTTGCCGCCGCTGGTGATCAGGATGTCCTTCTTGCGGTCGACGATCAGATGGCCGCCGTCGGCTCGGAAGGCTGCGATATCTCCCGTCGACACGGCCCCGTTCTCGGCCCGGACGGAGGCGGTCTCCTCGGGCTCCTCCCAGTAGCAGGAGAAGCTTCCGGGCCCCGCGACGATGATCTCGTCATCCTTCCCGGCAATGACTTCGTTCGGATAGATCGTCTGCAACGGGTCTTCCGGACGCGGCCAAGGCGCGTCCTGAAGCGAGGTTACCCCGGCCTCGGTGGTGCCGTAAAAGTTGCGCAGCGGAATTCCCCAGGCCTGCCAGCGTTCCTGCACGCCTTCGGGCAAGGGGGCGCCACCGCTTGAGCCGCCGACGAGATGGGCCATTCCTGTCTTGTAGAGCGCCGGCCAGATCATGACGGCATGCAGCAGCCGGTACCGGAGCTCCAGGAACGGCCCGGCATGGCGGGCGCGGGTTTCCCATAGACGGCGGGCGCGCTCGCGCCCGGTTCGCTCCGCCAGCTTGAAGAGCCTGCGCCGCAGGCCTCCCGACATCTCGACGGCGGTCGAAATCTGGGAGCCGAACTTCTGCCATATGCGGGGCACGCCCAGCAGCGAGGTGGGACGGACCTCGCGCAGCAGGGCACCCAGGGTCTGCCCCCGCTCGGGGATGTGCTGGATGACGTCGGCGAAGAGGGGGATGAACAGGCTCAACCCTTGGCCCATCCCGTGCGCCAGGGGAAGATGGGTGACCACACGGTGCGGGCGTTCAGCGAGTTCCGGCATCGCACGGAAGAGGCAATAGCCGAGACCCACCAGCATCCCCCCGTGGGTAAACATGGCGCCCTTCGCGTCGCCGGTAGTGCCGGATGTGAAGATCAGCCCGACGGGAGACTCCGCATCGAGGCCAGAGATCCGCGCCTCGCATTCCCGAGCCGCTTTGTCGTCGGCGTCGCCCCGTTCTTCGAGCTCGACGAAAGGCAGTATACGCGGATCGTCGTACAGAAACCTGGTTCGGCAATCGATCAGGACGATGCGGTCGACGAGCCGCCGCCCTGCCGTCGCCTCGGCCCCCAGCACCTTGTCCAGATGTTCCTGATCGCCGGCCACGACGATCCTCGCCCTGCCTTTCCGGAGCTGAAAGGCCACCTCGCTGGGGGAGGATGTGGGGTAGATGCCGAAGGGCATGGCGGCGGCGAAAATGCTGGCCATGTGGGCGAGGAGATACTCGACGGTGGGATCGCCCATGATCGCCAGCCTGTCGCCGCGGGCGAGCCCGAGCGACACCAGCCCCGCGGCGACCGCCTTCACGCGCGCCTGATACCGCGCCCAGCCGAGCTCGCGGTAGAGGCCTTCCTCCTTGTAGCGGAGCGCGATGGCATCGCCCGACTCCGCGACCCGCTCGGCGAAGATTTCGGGAACTGTCGACCGGCTCAGCCTATCGCAGGCCTCCCTGGCCCGTTCCGCCGTGGCGCCGGTGATGTTCATGATCCCGTGCCAGTGCGGCCGACTATCCCATCGTCACCAATCGATCTGCGAGGGCACGACCAGGCCGCTGGCGCGCATTTCCCCGGCCGTCGGCACCCTCAGCCTGAGCTGGTCGGCATAGGGCAAGACGGCATCGAGCCAGAGCGGCAGCTGTTCCTCGGTATCCTCGGCCTTGAGGCCGTAGTAGTGAAACTTCTGCTGCTTCGCGCTGCGCGGCACGCCGAGGAGCCGGATGGCCTTGGGGAACCACTCGTCGACGCTTTCCTGGACCTTCTCGCGCGCCGCGTCCCCGTTCTCCTCGATGTGCCGGATCAGGTGCGTCGGACCGCCTTCGGCGTGGCGTTCCTCCTCGGCGATGATCGCCCGGTTCACGTTCGCATAGGGCGCGTAGCTGGTATCCCGCATCGACCAGAGGAACAACCGGCCGCTTTCCTCCGCAAGCCAATTGAAGACGAGAACGTCTTCCCAGCTCTGGGGAAAATCGGGATCGCCGTGGAAGTCCTGGGCGTAGGGCCTGTCGTGGTTGGCGAACAGGCTGTAGTCGAGGCCGATCCCGGGAAGGATCCGGGCGACCGCGCGGCAGTGCCCGACCTCCTCCTCGGCCAGATGTATGCAATACCGAACCTTCTCCGGACCTTCGTGGTAGAACAGGGGTGCCGCCTTGGCGAAGATGCACGCCGCCGACAGCTCCTCCAGAAGCTGCCGCCCGACCACCCAGCGCACCAACTCCTGATACTCGTCCGGGGTATCGCTAAAGGTTTCTTCGGTGATTTGGCTCGGCCCGTAGATCGGCGCGCCGGCGTCCAGCTCGCTCGGTGCCATGCAACCCTCCCTTGGCAGGCGAAAACCGGCGATTTCATCGCTCTCCTCGTTTCCGCCCGAAAAGTATAGTGCCTCCCGCTCGCCGATGAACAGCTACCCGGAGAAACGATCCGGCTCGGCCCGGCGCGGTAGGAGAACGGTGTAGTCCAGCTCGAGAACCACCGCCGGGTCGTGATCGCCGTGGGGAGTCCTGAGCGGAAAATCGGCGCAATCACGATCCTTCACGGCGACGGTGCGAAGGCGTAGCGCCCCCAGGTCGTCGCGCACGGGAAGCGGCGATTTCTCCAGTACTTCCGACCATGCGTACAGCGTGTCCCCGGCGAAGACCGGCGCGACATGCCGGCCACCGTTGAAAGCGGCGACGCGGAACGCATTGCCGAGGCCGTTGAACGACAGGGTCCGGGCAATGCTGATCACGTGACCCGCCATCGCGATGCGACGGCCGAAACGGCTGGTTTCCATCATGTGCGCGTTGAGATGGACCGGGGCGTTGTTCTGGTAGAGGCGGGTGACCATGGCCTGGTCGGATTCCTCGACCGTCATCCCGTCGACATGGTCGAGCCGCTCGTCCGGCTCATAATCTTCCCAGAGATGCGCGGAGCCTGACATCCGGGTGTCGTAATCCGCCGCCACCAACCCTTCGGGCACGACGAGGTTCTCGGCGTCAACCGACTCGTCGAGTTCGGGCACCACGGTCTCGGGCGCCGGCGCTTCCCGGTCGCGTTTTCGCACCATAACCCAGCGGCTGAATTCAACCACCGGATCCCCGTCCTGGTTAACGCCTCGAGACCGCACATAGACGATGCCGGTCTCGCCATTCCGGTTCTGGCGGAGCCCGATCACCCGCGATGTCGCGGACAGGGTGTCTCCAGGGTAGACCGGGACGCCGAAACGGCCCTCCGCGTAGCCGAGATTGGAAACACCGTTGCGCGACACATCCGGCACGGTCCGCCCGAAGACGAGGTGGAAGACCAGAAAATCGTCCAGCGGGGCGGCCGCGAGACCGAGGCGCCGCGCGAAGGTATCTGATGAATTGACTGCAAATCGTGAGCCATACAGTCCCAAATAGAGGGCCGCATCCCCTTGAGTCACGCTGCGCGGTGTCGCGTGGATCAATTCCTCGCCCAGGCGAAAATCCTCGAAGAAACGGCCGCGACTGGCCTTTTCCTTCATGTTCCGCCCCTCTTCAGGCTTGGCCCGCGCCGCCCGCTGAAACCGTCAGGCGAGGTTCATGCCTGTGCATCGAAAATCCGGCAGGTTCGCTTTTCGCCGATTTTCCAGGCTCCGGATTCGCGCACCAGACGGTTGTACGAGACACCAACCATATGGGCTCCGTCGAGGCGTGCCGGGCCGTTTTCCGGCGGCGGACCGTGGTGGCGGTACACCGTCAGATAGGTGATGCCCGTCGCGTTGTCGTCGTCGAGCACCTCGATCAGGACGTTCGAGATGACATGCCGGATGATCAGGTCACGGGGCCGTTCCTTCATGGCTTCGAGCAATCCCGCCGGCCCGGTCGCATCACCGCCCGGCCGTACCCAGACGCCGTTCTCGGCCATCAGTCCGGCCATGGTCTCGTAGTCTCCGGCATCGAGGGCGTTAATGAAGCCGGTCAGCGTGCGGGTGCAGTCCCATTCGATGGAGCGGCGTCGGTCTTCATCCATGATCCGCATCTCCGGTTGGGACGCAGACGCAGTCCGCCGTGGCGATCACCGCGTACGCCCGGCTACCAGGGTCGAAGCCGGCATGAGGCCCGGCTCGTACCCGGAGCGGCCTACGTCTGCACATCACGTCATAATAGGTGGAATCGCCGAAGAACCTGCTCCCTTCGACAGTGACTTCCCAGACTGTGCCGTCGGCACCGCCGGGCGGGCGGGCGGCGGTGAGATGGATGAGTTCCGGCCTCAACGAGACCAGGACGCTCTCGTTCCGGCGCAGCCCGGCGGTGGAGGTCGCGCCGATGGATCCGCAATCCGTCTCGATCAGGAACCGCCCTTCGCCCAGGCTCTCCGTCACGACCCCCTCCATCAGGTTGCTGCTGCCAACGAAACCCGCGACAAACGGAGAGCGAGGCCGCGCGTAAATCTCTCGGGGCGGTCCTTCCTGAAGGATGCGCCCCTCGCTCATCACCGCGATCCGGTCGGACAGCACGATCGCCTCGGTCTGGTCGTGGGTGACGTAGAGCATGGTGAGATCGAGCGCGGCTTGCAGCCGCTTGAGCTCGTCGCGCATTTCTTCCCGCAGCTTCGCATCGAGATTGCTGAGCGGCTCGTCCAGCAGAAGCAACCTGGGTTCCTGCACCAGCGCACGGGCGACGGCGAGGCGTTGCTGCTGGCCGCCGGAGAGCTGGGTCGAGTCGCGCTCCGCGAAACCGCCGAGCTGGACCATGTCGAGCGCCCAGCCCACCCGATCCCGGATCTCGGAGCGCGGACGACGACCGATCCGCAAGGGAAATCCGACATTGTCGAACACGTTCATATGCGGCCAGATCGCGTAGGACTGGAAGACCATGCCGATGCCGCGCCTGTCCGGCGGGACGGAGGTTCCGGTCTCGGCGTTGAACAGTTCCGCCCCATCGAGCGTGATGACGCCGGCGTCCGGGCGCTCCAGCCCGGCGATGCATCTCAGCGCCGTCGTCTTGCCGCAGCCCGACGGGCCGAGCAGGGTGAACGCCTGACCGGCGGCGATCGAGAAGGTCACATCGTCCACGGCAGTCACACGGCCATCGGCGGTCTCGAAGCTCTTGTGCAGGCCGGCGGCTTCCAACACCTCAATTGCCCCGCGTCTCGAACAGTCCCTGCGCCCGGAAAAACCGCTGAACGATCAGCAACAGCGCACCCGATACCGTGAACATCACCACGCCGAGCGCCGACGCCGCACCGTACTGGCCGGTCTCCCACAGCGTCCAAATGCGGACCGACAGCACGATGTTGCTGGGGCTCGCCAGCATCAGCGGGATGGTCACCTCGCGGAGCACCAGCAGCGCGATCCACAGCGCTGCGTAGGCAAGCGAGGACTTGATCAAAGGCACCACGATGCGCAGCAGGATCTGGATCGTGTTGGCGCCGCACATACGCGCCGCTTCCTCGATCTCGGCATGGATCTGCAGCAGCGCGGCGTTGGTTACCCTGGTGCAGTAGGGGATGCGGTAGACCACCAGCGCGGCAACGATCATCGCCATCGTTCCGGACAGCTGAAGTCCCGTGAAACGGCTCAGCGCGATTCCGAAAACGATCAAGGCGAAGGCGAACGTGATCGCCGGAATCACGTGCGGCAACATTGCTGCGGTATCGATCAATTGCCGACCGGGGAGACGGGACCGCACGGTGACATAGGACATCGCCAGCGAGAAGCCGACCACTAGGGCGGGCGTCGCGGTAATCATGACGACGGTGTTGACCAGAGGCTCCCAGCCACCGAGCTGGCCCCAGAGCCCGCCATAGGTGGCGAACGAGATCGCTCCGAGCGCGCTCACCGAGAACTGCGTGAGCGCGGGCAACAGCGACATCCAGACCAGCATCACCAGCGGCAGCAGCTCCGACAGCGCGACGTAGAAAGCAACGAAACCGATGGCAGCCCACCGCCAGCGCCCGAGCTCCGCCAATTTCGGGCGATAGCCCTTGCCGGTGACCACGGCGAAGCGGTGCGCCTTGCGGATCGCGCGGCCGTAGAACCAGAGCGCGAACACGGCGAAGGCCATCATGATCACACCGTAGACCGCGGCGTAGCCGAGCTCTATCGACCCGCCAGCCGATCGGACATAGAGGAAGAGCTCGGTGGAAAGGACCGCCGTATCCTCGTCCAGCAACAGCGCCGCGATCTCGTAGAGCGTGACCGCGGTCATAAAATTGTAGATCAGGCCGGCGAAGACGGCGGGTCGGATCAGCGGAAAACTGACCCGCGCGATGGTGAGCCGGCGGCTGGCGCCCGACATCTGGGCCGCCTCTTCCAGCGCGGGGTCGAGCGCGATCATGCTGCCCGAGATCAGGAAGAACATGGCGGGCGTCAGCATGAGCCCCTGGATGAACACCACCCCGCCGATGCCGTAGATCGTGAACGGCGCTTCCGCCGCGCCGGTGAGTTCGACATACAGGCTGTTGAGCAACCCGATATCGGGGCTCAGCACCAGGATCCAGCCCATCGCCTTCAGAAAGCCCGGGATCAGGATGCTGATCGCCACCAGGGTGACGACCAGGGGCTTGCCCGGCATGTCGGTTCGGTGGACCAGCCAGGCGAGCGGAACGGCGAAGAGCATGTTGACGGCGACCGTTCCGACGCCAATCAGGAAGCTGTTGATCAGCGCATCGAAAATCACCCCGTCCTCGAACACGTCGGTGTAGTTCTCGACGGTGAAGCCGGGATCGCCGGGAAGGCCCGGCAGCGTGCTCATCCAGACGACGATCGCCATCAGGAGCAGAATGAACAGCGCGACGAGCCAAGCGACGATGCCGAGCGACCATTCCCCGGCATCGACGGCGCCGTCGCCGCGCGTCAGGAACGGCCTCCTGGGTCCGCGGCCGCCTGCGACCTCGACGATCGTTCGTCCCATTGGCGGCTTGAGGATGAGGTGGCGTGCGGACTGCCGGGCCAGGAGCCGCACGCCGCTACGCGAGCCGCACTACTTCTTCTTGGTGCCCTTGATGCCGCGGACGATCTGGCCGGTGAATTTCTTCCCGGCCTTGGTCGCCAGCCACTGGAGCTTCCCGTAGTTCTCGGCCGAATCGAAGAACGACGCGGGGACCACGCCGACTTTCTCAGATTCACGCCGCGCGATCTCTATCGCTTCGTTGCCGCCGTAATCGGCGTTGCCGAGATTGTTGCCTTCGCTCATCGCCTTGATGGCGTCGCGCCCGGTCGTCCACATGACGAACAGCTTGGCCGCGTTCGGACTCTCGGTGCCCTTGCGGACGGCGTGCAGCAGGACGCCGTGGGGCACGAAGTCCTTGAACATCGCGATCGACAGCTTGGCGCCCTTTTGCGTGGCATCGAGGAACTGTTCGGTCGACTGGAAGCCGCCCAGCGCGAACTCGCCGAGCGCCACCCGCTGGGCCATCGCGGTGGGGTGCAGACGCTTGACCTTGGCCGCCCCCCAGGCCTTGGCGTAACCGACCAGCGTGGCAGCGTCGTATTTCAGGATCGCGGTCGTGATGTTGCTTGCAAACAGGGTGATGGCGGCCTTGCCGGCGCTGCCCAGATCCTTCATCGAGAGCGGCAGCTTGGCGCTGTCGAACTTGTCCGGGTTGTAGGAGAAGCCCCAGTAAAGGTCGCAGCACTTGAAACCGATCCCGGCGATGGGCCCGGGGCTCGCCTTGGCCGGATTCGTGCCCTTGGGCAGCATATCCTGCCAGCCGTCGATCTTGACCAGCGCATCGGCCGCGGCGAGCGTCATGAAGGCGCTCTCGTTCAGCACCATCACGTCATAGGACGGCTTGCCGCCGCTCTTGTACTCGATGGCGCCCTTGGCGGCCTTGCCGGAATAGCGCCCGGTCAGGTCCGGCTTCACGTCGATCGAGAGCCCATAGGCCGCGTTGAACGCGGCGGCCACCTTCTTGGCGGTATCCGGCGTGATGGTCGGGTGCAGCGTCACGCGGAGCGACGACTCCTTCTTTGCGCCCGAGACGAGCTGAGAAAGCATGTCGGCGCCAACTGGCGCGGAGATCAGCGCTGCGGCTCCCGCAAGCAGCAGCGCGGTTGCTGTGTGGCGAAATGTCATTGTTTCCTCCCTGGATCGGTTGCCGGCCGGACCGGTCAACCCGTTCTCACGTGTCCTCCTCAAGCTCGCTCAAAAACGCGTGGATGGTCGAGTTCACGAGCTCCGGGTGCTCCCAGAACACGCCGTGGCGGGCGTTCGGCACCATGAAGAACTTCGAGCCCTTGATCTTGCCGTGAAGGTGGCGGGTCTGCTTGACAAAGTCGCCCGTGCCCTCGGCGAAACGGTCCTCGTCGCCGACGACGATCAGCGTGGGTGCGACGATGCGGTCGAGCTTGTCAGTCACGTTGTGGTTCTGGCGTGCGATGATGTGGCGCAGATAGGGCTTGAGGGGTGGCGGTTCCATCATCGCGAGCTCGAGGATCTTCTCCATGATCTCCGGATTGTTCTCGCGGAATTCCGGCGTGTACCAGAACTCGCCGAGATGGGAGTCCTTGAGCCGTTCGGCGACCGAACCGTCCACCCTGGCGAAGGTGAGGCAGGTCTGGAGCGGGATGCCGCGCGGGAAATCGTAGCCGGGGAACGGTCCGGACCCGGTCTCGGACAGCACCAGCCCGTGCGTCTTGTCGGGGTAGTCGATGGCGAATTGCTGAGCCACCTGTCCACCCATCGAATGCCCCAGAATATGCGCCCGGGCGAGACCGAGCGCATCGAGCAGGTCGCACAGATCCTCGGCGAACATGGGGATCGAATACTCGATGTCGGGCTTGTCCGACTTGCCGGTGCCGCGGTGATCGAAGACGACGGTCCGGTAGTGCCGGCTGAAGAACGGAACCTGGTATAGGTGCCATTTGTGCAGGTGAGAGCCGGTGCCGGCGATCAGCACCAGCGGGTCGCCCTCGCCGTGGATCTCGTAATACATGTTGAGCCCGCTGCGCAGCTGCACCATCGGCATTGCGATCCGTCTCCCTATGGTTGCTCCGGCAGCACCGCGACGGCCTCCATCTCGACCAGCATGTCGGGATTTTTCAGCCCGACATAGGCCGACGAGCGGGCCGGCAGCGGCTCCGGCATCAGCTTGCGGTATTCGTCGTCGAAGGCCGCCGCATCCTCGGCGTCGCGAAGATAGACGGTCACCTTGACCACGTCGGCGAGCGAGGCGCCGGCCTCGGCCAGGATCGCCTCGATATTGCCGATGCAGCGCCGCGCCTGATCGCGGATGTCGCCCATCTCGCCGGTCTCGCGGTTGCGGCCGGCCTGGCCCGAGGTGAACACCAGATTGCCGATGCGGATGGCCTGGTTGAAAGGCCCGGTCGGCGTCGGCGCGGCATCGGTGTGGATCGGTTGCTTGACGAGCGCCATGCGACTCTCTTCGGTTTCAGGCGGCAGCCTTCCAGAGCGCCACCGGGCACGTACCGACACCGCGCACCGGCTTGTGGCGGATGAAATCGGGCTTGCGGTCGGCGACCACGCCGAGAACCGTAACATAGTTGAGGAACTCCGCGGTCGAGTTGCCCTCCCGGATCAGCCTGGGCACTGAGAGGGAGTCGAGGATCGTATCCTTGGCGCCGTCGCTCATCTGCTGGATCACCCAGCGATTGAAGTCCTGGTTGTAGTTGCCCATCTTCGGGCCGCCCACCTCGACGGTGAGGTTGAACGAGCCGATTACCGCGATGCGCTCGTCGGCCGGGCGGGCGCGGATGACCTCCGCGATCAGCTCGCCCAGCGCAAACCAGCGCCTTGTGCTCGGGATCGGATAGCCGAAGGCGTTGGAGATGATCGGGACGATCGGAATGTCCTGTTCCGGCCGCACATAGGAGAGCGGCAGGGTGAAGGCGTGGTCGATGGTGAACTCGTGGACCTGGGAGAAGGGGATGCCGTTCTCCGCGCCTCGCCGCAGGATGTCCTGGGCGAGCTCCTGATGCACCGCGCAGCGATAGGACGGCAGGTGCATGATCTCCGATTCGTACCAGAACGGCCCCTCGGCGACCGGGCCCGTACCCACCGCGAAGGACGGCAGGTTGTCGAAGAAGAAATTGTCGAGATGGTCGTTGGCGACCACGACGATCGCATCGGGCGCGGCCTCGGCGAGCCCCGCGCGAAGCACGCCGAAGGCGTCTTCGAGCTCCGCAAGATCCTGCTCGTCGGCGTTGTCGCGGTTCCAGAAGATCCGCGGATTGTGGGTCGACGCGATGACGCAGACGGTGTTCGCCATCACCCCCCCTGTCCCGCGTCCCGGGGCGGGCTGTAGTAGTCGTACCAGCTATTGGGTATGTCCCGAATCTTCGGAACCACCTCCTTGACATACCACTCGCGCGGGTTGAGGACCGCCGAGAGATGGAACAGCAGCACCGGGTGCACGTCCATCGCCCATAGAAGCGGGAAGTCCCGCCCGATCAAGGCCGCGCGCTCGTCCTCGTCGAGCTCGAAGCGGTCGAGGATCGCAAAATCGCCGTCCCGGAAGGCCATCGTCCGGTCGCGATCGATGTAGATATGGTGGATCGCCTTGTTGAGTTCGTAGGACGACATCGGTCTTCCTCGCTCAGGCCGGCGGCAGGCCGCCGATCGCCTCGACCGTCAAACGGGCGATCTTGCCGTCATTCGTGGGCGAGCCGCCGCCGATGCCGATCGCGCCGATACAGTCTTCGCCCTCGAAGATGGGGTGTCCACCGGCATTCAGCGTCACCCCGCCGGGGATGACCTCGGTCAGGCTGAGCGGGAACATCGGCCGGTCCTTCCACTGCTCCATCAGGGCGTCGGTAGGCTTGCGGAACGCCGCCGACAGCCGCGCCTTGCCGGTCGCCATGTAGGGGCCGTGCCACGCGGTTTCCCGGCCGCGCGCGACCAGGACCGGATGGCCGGCGGCGTCGACCACGGCGACGCTGACCTCAAGGCCGTGGTCGCTGCCGACCTGCTTGGCCTGCAGCATGATCTCAAGCGCACGATCGTAGTTCACGATATCCCGCCGCCTTGCGGGCATGCCGTCATCAGAGCATCCTCAGAAACCGGTCGGCGTTGCCGGCGAGCAGCTTTGCCATGGCCTCCGGTCCGATCGTATTGGACCAGGCGAGCACGTTGTCGACCGAGCGCGGCCAGTCGCACTCCGGATGCGGAAAGTCGGATGCGTACATCAGGCAGCCGTCGCCCAGCACGTCGATCACCGCCTTGGTCATATCGGGACCCTCATGGGTCTCGATCGCGCAGAAGACGCGCCCCGCGCGAACGTAGTCGGAGGGTTTCATATCGAGCGGCGGCACGGCGCCGCCGACATATTCGACCTGGCTGTCCAGGCGCAGCACCCAGTACGGCAGCCAGCCGTGCCCGGTCTCCGAAAACCCGACCTTGATGTCGGGATAGCGGTCGAGGATTCCACCGCAGATCACATACGCCAGAAGCCGTTGCGCGCCCCAGGGGTGGGCGGCCACGCGGGCGACCGCCGCGTTGCCCCAGATGTCGCGGTAACCGGGGAAGTAGGGCGGCTCGTAGAAGAAGCTGTGATGCATGATCGGCAGGTAGAAATCGTTCATCGCCTGCCAGATCGGCTCGTGGTCGGGGTCGTCGATCGGGGTACCCTCGGGCAGCACGGGCCACACGCAGGACACCCATTTCTCGCCGCCGCGGCGCCGGATCTCGGCCACCGCCCAATCCACGTCGGCGGCCGGGGCCAGCAACAGGCCCTTGAGTCGATCCGGATCGGCGGCGCAGAACGCAGCCATGTATTCGTGATAGGCGCCGTAGAGACCGACGGCGAGGGAAGGGTCGAGCGCGGTCGCGGCGGACGCCCATGTGCCGGGGATCAGGCAGTTGACGTCGACCCCCTCCCGGTCCATGTCGGCCAGCCGGCCGGTGCTGTTGTCGTGCTGTATCCGCGGGCTGCAGGTCTCCTTGGCGATGTTCCGCACGCGTCCCGCCAGCGCGCCGGCGCCACCCTTCTCAGCTTCTCCGGAATCCCCCTTGCGGCCGGCGACGCGGTCATAGGGGATCGGGTTGATCTTGAGCGTCGTCCAGGGTTCCTCCGGGTGGCCGCGCCCGGGCGGCGAATTCATGGTCCGCACAAATGGCGCGAACTCGTCCCAGCGCGACTTGAGCCCCTCATCGGCGTGGCGATGAAGCACCTCGAGAGAGGGCGTCACGTGGCTGTCGACGTCGATGACCCGGTATCCGGCCCGCATTGTCCTTCCTTGGCGCCGCCTCGAATCGCGATCTGGCGGGAATGATACAGGTCTTTCGCGATTTCTGAACAGGTTCGGCGGCAGGCGGCGGGATCAATCGTCCTCCGGCCACTCGCGGGGCGCGATGTCGATCCCCCTCGCGCGGCGCTCCTCGACGAGACGGCGAAACTGGGCCCTGGTCTCCTCGATGCTCTCTATGGGTTTGTCGGCGAAGCCGTCATTCGGCCAGCCGACGGACGCCTCGTACTCCCTGGCGTACATCTCGGCCCGGATGGTCACGGGATGAAACGGCTTGGCGCGCGCCCGGCGCAGGGCGTTCAGGTCCACCGGGGCCTTGATCGTCGCCTCGCCGGCGCCCCGGATCCTGTTGATGCACCCGCCGTCGAAAGAGTAGATGCCGGAATCCCCGTGGCTGCCGTGAAGCCCGCGGGTTGCGCCTTCGTACATGCCGATATTGGCCGCCGCGAGGTAGCACTTGTTCTCGTAGGCCCGCGTCATGCGGTAGGCCTCCCAGTTGTACACGTCGCCGTGGCTCATGTTGTGCGGCTCGGATGTCAGATGGGCGAGGATCTCGGCGCCGTTCATCATCGTGCAGCGCGCGTTCTCCGGAAAACCGAGCTCGCCGCAGGTGATCAGGCCGATATTGCCGATCTCGGTGCGGGCAACCGGGAACAGGTTCTCCCGTCCGAACCTGGCGCAGAACTCGGAATAAATGTCGGACGGCGTGGTGTAGGGGAACACCCACGCGTTGTTGTTGTTCTTCCAGTGTTTGAGGATGACGGCACCGGACGGGTCGATCAGGCAGGACGTGTTGAAGAACCGGCGGGGAAATTGGGGATGCACCTCGAACAGGTTGGCGGCGATGAAGACATTCCGCTGCTTCGCCTTCTCGCCCAGGAGCTCGGTGTAGGGTCCGGGGATCGTGGTGCAGAGCTTGAACCAGTCCTCCAGATCGAGCTTCTGCCAGCGCGCGTTGATCGAATATTCGGGAAGAACCACCAGGCGCACCTCGGAATTCCCGAACGCGGTCACATAGTCGATCATCTCGCCGATTCGCGCGATGTTCTCGCGGATGTCGCGGTCGCGCTGCTCCTCGTCAAGCGAGACCGCGCGCGACCGCGTCTGCAGGCAGGCGATTTCGTAATTCAGGACCTGCGCCATGACGGTCTCCGTATCGCACAGGCACCGGTGCGGGACTTCACGCCGCCCTGCCGCCGACCCCCGGATTGACCAGGAAAGCCTCGCCCCGGGCGAAGAAGTCCGTGACCAGGCCGACGAAAAACTCGGGCTGATCCACCTCGATGGCGTGCGCGGCGTCATAGACGTAGATCAGGAAGGAACGCGGAATGCGGCTCTTCAGCAGCCGCGCGCCGGAGGCCGGGACGACGCCGTCCCTGGTGCCGTGCAGGATCAGCGTCAGCGCTTCGATCTCGCCGAGCCTTTCGACCAGCGCCTCGTCCATCGCCTTGCCGCCGTGAAACTGGGCGGGGGTTTGCCGGTTGCGGGACAGCACGGGCTCGGGCTTGGTCTCGGGCGGCGCTTTCTCCGGGTGGGCGTAGAGCCGGCGCTGCAATTCCGCGGCATCGGACGGCAACCCGCCGTCTCCGTCTTCGCGAAATCCGGACGGGCATTCGAGCACCAGTTGACCCACTCGCTCTGGATGCAGAACCGTGTACCAGGCCGCCCGCCAGCCGCCGAAGGAGTGTCCGACGACATCCGTCGTCTCGCCGATGACGGCATCGGCGAACTCGGCGTCGAGCCGGGCGAGCGCCTCCATCGAAGCAAGGTCCGCATGGGTTGGCGTATCGTCGAACCCCGGCGCGACCGGCGCGTAGATCCGGAACGAACCCGCCAGCGCCGCCAGCGCGGCGGTCTCGCGAAACCCCGACGCGCCGTGCATGTGGATGACCGGCGGTCCCTCGCCCGCGACGCGATAGGTCAGCGGACCGCCGGACAGGTCGACGCGATGTTCGTCAAACGCCATGTCGTGCCTCTTCGCCGCCAGGAACCCCGTCAGAGATCGCGCACCGCGGGTGCGACATGCTCGCCCCACAGCGTCATGCTTCGGCGCACCACCGCGTTGGGGATGTTGCCGATCTTCATGTTGATGTTCATCACGCCGTGGCCGAGCTCGGCCTTCAGATGCCGGATCTGTTCGACCACCCGGTCGGGCGTGCCGCACAGCACCAGCCCCCGGTCGACGCGCTCCTCGATGGTGGTGCCGCGCAAGGCCGCGAGCCTGGTGCCGATGTTCCTGCGGTTGGCCTCGTCCTCGTAGAACCGCGTCTTCTGGATGACCAAGCGCTGCGCCGTCCGCGGGCCGCCGAACAGCACGTGATAGAAATAGTCGAGCCCGCCGCCGAGATGACGCCGGGCCTCCTCGTCGTCTTCGGCGACGCAGGTATGCGCGCCGATCAGGATGTCGTCGAGCGCGGGCTCCCAGCCGTGCTCGCGCGCGGTCTCCTTGTAGATCCGGATGCAGTCCTTCGCGGCGTCGAGATCGGTCAGCATCACCATCCCCATCTTCGCCCGGTGGCGCGCGGCGAAGCGGGCGGATTCGGGGCTGCTCGCCGACATCAGGATCGGCGGGTGGGGCTGCTGGATCGGACGCGGCCAGATCGAGACGGCACGGTACTTGTAATGCTTCCCTTCCCAGCCGAAGGGCTCGGGCTCGGTCCAGGCCTTGAGGATCAGCTCGGACGCTTCTTCCAGCCGCTCCCAGGATTCGCTCGGCGCGACGTTGTAGGCGACATATTCATGCGGGATGCCGCGCATGAAGCCCGCGATCAGCCGGCCGCCCGACATCACGTCGAGCATGGCGTATTCCTCGGCCACGCGGATCGGATTGAGCAGCGGCACCAGGTTGCCGAACATGGCGATGCGCGCCCGCTCGGTGCGCTGGATCAGCACCGTCCCGATGAGGTTGCAGTTCGACATCAGCCCGTAGGGGCTGAAATGGTGCTCGTTGCAGCCGATCCAGTCGAACCCGCATTCCTCGGCGTACACCATGGTGTCGATATATGTCTCGTAGAGCGCCGTCGCCCGGTCGGGAACGAACCTCTTGTTGGCGACCGGCCAGTCCTGATCCACCTCCTCGATGTCGGTCCACGGCATCAGGTGGAAGTAGTTGAATTTCATTTCGGGGGCGCCTTCACGGTCTTCCCGCGGCGTCGCTGTCCAGCGTGCCGCCACGATATTACCGAGCGGCATGCAAGGCCGGCAAACGCGGGTTGAAAGGCGGGCCGACCGCCACTCGCCGGGCAATCGGCTCGCCAACGGTCGGAGCGCGGTGCCGCAACGATCCCTGCTCGGCCGGAAAACCGATTATGCGCCAACATTGGACCGAGCCCTGATCCGGATTTCTCACAAGCGGTCGTGGTGGGACGATGTTGAGTGCGGAAATACGGCTGTGCGACAGGCTCTTACACCACACCACATCCCGGGACACGATCGTCAATCACGGCCAAACCTGTGAAAATACAACTATATTTCAACACTGTATGACACTTCCTCCTGTGCCCGCTCCTTTGCAGAAGTGTACCCTAGAGCATATCTGTCTTAGACGGAATCTTTTTTGATTCCAATTGGTTAGGGAATGTGATTCAAACTGGCCACTGGTGAAGGAGGCCAGCATGGATGACCCGACCCTATTCCGATGACCTTCGCGAACGCGTTGTCCGGGCCCACTTGGCGGGGGAGCCGATCCGCTCGGTTGCGGCGCGTTACGGTGTCAGCGTGTCCTCGGTTCCCAAATGGGTTGCGCGCTGGCGCGCGACGGGGAGCGTGGCGCCGGACAAGGTTGGCGGCCACCGCAGCTGGCTTCTGGAGCCGCATCGGGACCTGCTTCGCGGGTTGGTCGGCGAGACGCCGCATCTGACGATCGATCGGCTGCAGGATCTGCTGGCGGCGCAAGGGATTGCGGTATGCCGCGACACGATCTGGCGGTTTCTCAGACGCAAGGGGCTGCGCCAAAAAAATCCTGTTCGCCCTTGAGCAGACGCGCGACGCGGTGGCCCGCAAGCGGGCGCGGTGGCAGACCCTCAAGCGCCGGCTGGAGGCGGACCGTGGCCGAAGGCCGCGTAAGCCGCCGAACGGGATCAAGACCGACATGGCCCCGCTGCGCGGCTGGGCCGACAAGAGCAGGCGCCTCAAGGGGTTCGCACCCCACGGAAGCTGGCGCACCATGACCTTCCTCGCCGCGCTGCGCTCGGACGGGCTCACAGCCCCCTGCGTCTTCGACGGCCCGATCAATGCCCAGTGCTTCCAGGCCTGGGTCGAACAGTTCCTCGTCCCCACCCTGAGGCCGGGCGACATCGTCGTCCTCGACAACCTCGGAAGCCACAAGGGAAGACCGGTCAGGCAGGCGATCCGCGGCGCCGGCGCAAAGCTCCGGTTCCTGCCGCCCTACTCGCCCGACCTCAACCCCGTCGAACAAGCCTTCGCAAAGATCAAGCACTGGATGCGCGACGCCCAGAAACGCACCCCCGAAGACGCCTCGCAATACCTCGGACAACTCATCGACACAATCCAACCCAACGAATGCCTCAACTACATCCAAAACGCAGGATACGCTTCGGTCTAAAACGGATACGCTCTAGGGTGCCTGAGGGACGTGCCCACGTCTTCTGACCGGACTCCTGGCCAGCAGCCGCAAGGGTGAGATCCTGAACCTTCGCTGGGACCGTGTGGACCGGACTGCGGGGAGTTGCGGTTGAGCAATAGCACAACCGGCGCGGCGGCGAACATTGCGCGCTATCCGGCCAGCCGCGCCAATACATGACGGTAGCGCCATACGGGCGTTAAGCGGTCGGTATCCTCCGCGAGAACCGTATTCGCTGCTGTGCTCGAACTCTCGGCACTGCGCAGTGATTGCGATTGCCCCATGCAGGTACGACCGAAGTCTTGGCCCAGCCATCCGCCGCGTGTCTACCGGTCGTCATCGCGCTCCCGCGCTGGCGACCACCCTGGATATCTCCAACTCGACATCATCTGAAACCTGCAGCACCTGTGCCAGGTAAAGGAGCGCTTGTCCGTATCCGAGCCCGAGAGACCCCAGCCAATAGGCGAGCTCAACATCGCTTTTCAAGTTGCGGTCGCCGAAACCGCCCCATCCGGCCGTGTGTGTCAAACTCATGCCTGTCGGATGGTCGTACTTCGCCAGCATCCCGCTTCTCGCTTCCCTGCTCCACCAGTCACCGTCCAAATCTGTCATCCGGTATTCGGCTGGCAGAGACTGCCAAACGAGGGCCATCTGTTCATATGCGGCCCGAAGCTCCGGTGCCATCACATGTTCGACATCGGCCTCGATTTCCCATTCGGTTATCGCCACCGCATGGAGGCATATCTTCCGAAGGCGCCCGATCCATTCCGGTTCGCCTTCCCCCATGATGCGGTGCGGCGCATCGATCTTCGAATGAATCCTGGTCAACTCGCGCAGCGCGTCGCGGTAGCTTTCGCACTCAGCCCGCATCTCTTCCGGTTTCGGGCAGGCCGATTCCGCGCGACTCTTCATTCGTCCTGGCTGCCCTTTCTGAGCTTCTCGATCTCCGACACCGCGCCGTTCCGAAGTGAACGGGACGCGGCGCGTACTTGCTCCAGGCGCGCCTGGGATGCCTCGATCCGTTCCTTTGCCACGACTCCATCCAACGGGCACAGCGTTGCATACAGGTTCATGATAGCCGCCTGCCCCACCAGATAATCCATGAAACCCGCGAAGGTGAAGTCATCCCACGAGCCGATAGAGCCGACGCCTCCCCGCCAGGCGGGTCCCCGCAAGTCCGCCTTGCCATGACAGAAACGGTCGCTCAAGAATCTGTACCAGGCTTCACCGCCCTGAAGCATGGCCACCTTGTTCGTTTGCCTCAGGCGCCGGAATCTTTGCACGTTCATTGCCCACATCGTGCTCGCCTCCAAGATCGTCTTGAGCAGCTGTGCGTGACCTACGTCGCCTTTCGTTAGCCCGATGATGGACTGGTAGTAATCTGCGTTGGCGTACTCGAGCACCGCCCGGCTCCCGGCTTCTCTATTGGGCTCGACCATCAACTTGTGGAAGATGTGGACGACCTGCCCGGCACATTCGAGAATCGGCCGCATCTGGACAGCGAGAGAGTGAATGCTGTTCCGTTCGTTGGCGCGAAGCATCGCGACCATGTGCAGCCGTGCCTTGTGAAGCAGCAGTGCGCAATACGGTCGATAGGCGCCCATCGGATCCTCTTTGAGGACAGCCTGCGGCGATGCCTTGTCTCCGTTCACCGCGACATCGAGCCATTCTTCGGTCTTGCCCACCTCACGGACCGCTTCGTCCAGCAGCCCGGCCATGCCGGCGCGGTAGCGGCCAAATTCAGTCACCATTGTCATCTCGCATTCCAGTGATCCACGCCGATGGGCATCGGCCACGCCACCCACTCCATGAGGCACCCCAGCGCATTGCAACGCGCCGTGCCGTCCGACGTCCACTGGGGACGCTCTCCAGCGAATCGCCAAGGCTCTCTGCCAAGACGCTCCGCTGCGCCAACGGGCGCGGCGGGCAAAGTCAGGGGCTGACGGAATCATCACCCCAACGTCCGAACGGTTATAGCGCCAAGCCAAGCCCTGGAGAGGAGGATGCCATGAGCTGAAACCTCTGTGGGGGACGAGGCTCGGCAACGACCTCGCCTACCCGGCCCAGAGATTCGGTGAAACGGGGGCGCATGCGTCGCCTCCCGTTCGAAACAAAATGTTTGCCAATAGTTTGCCAACTGGCCAAATCGACCATCCTGCAAATGAAAAGCCCCCGAAAACATCAATGTTTTCAAGGGCTTTTTTGTGGTTGCGGGGGCGGGATTTAACCGCAGTCGCCCTAAGCAGAGCCGTTCGTGTTCGGAGCATTATCCGTGCGCGTTTCGGTGTCAAGCTGCAAGATTCGAAGGGTTTGCGCGGCGATTTTTGCAGTCGCCAGCATGTTGGCGGCGTCGTGCGGCCCGGTCTCCGAGCTGGAGAAGAGTTCCCGCGACCAGGCTGAGGAGGTATCGCAGGAGCTCGCCAAGCTGCTTGGCAAGGGCGAGCCGAGATGGTCTTCGGTTCGCGTATCGAAGCGTCCGTGGCTCGGCATAGAGCCTGTTCAGCGGGAAGACCGGGAAGGTCTGCCGCCTGAATTCGAGGGAGCGGATGCGGTAACGCTCCCCCTTTCCGATATCGAAACCGATGAGGTTCTGGCGTCGCGAATCGAGGCGGCGGCGAAGCTCGAGGTGCGGCTGCTGGGCCGGGCAAGCGGCGAGACTGGTGGTGTCGGCTTCGTTTCCGGGCTGAGAGACGGTTGGACGCCGGCGGCGGGTATCTGGACGGGACCGCTGGGTCGCCTGCTGGATGCGTGGAGCGCGGCCGGTGGCTACGAGTGGCGTTACCTGGAAGGCCGCGTGGAGGTGGTTCGCCGCAAGACGGTGACGTTCGGCATCAACGCGCTGGCTGGAAGTCAGAGTTATTCGGCGCAGACGGCGACGCGCGATCGGGCAAGTGGCGAAGGAGCGGCCGGATCGGCGCGGCAGGCGCTCTCAACGCGGGCCCAGTTCAATCCGTGGCCCGAGATCCGGGGTCAGCTGGAACAGTTGGTCGGTGCGGATGCGGAGCTGGCGGTCTCGTCCGGGAGTGCGTCGGTCACGGTTGCGGGGACGCCGGACGTGATCCGCAAAGTAAGGGGATACCTCCGGCATCTAAGCCATGTGGTTCTGCGACCGCTTACGATCTCGGCGCATGTCTACGTGGTGCGGTTGCAGCGGGAAGCGGATTACGAGGTCGGGATCGCGGCGCTGATAGACCGCATTTTCGGTGAGCGTCTTCAGATAGACATCGGGGCGGGGAGCATCGCGGTGGTGCGTCCGCCCGAGGGGGCGGCAGCCGATACGGACACATTCTCGGCGACGCTGCGCGCGCTGCAGAGCGTTGGCACGACGTCGCGGGTGCTTTCGGCCGACGTGCCCAGTTTGAACGGCAAGCCGGCGCAGTTCTACGAGCTCCTGAAGACGGCCTATCTCAAGGAAATCAGCACCAAGACGACCGAGACGGGCAGCGAGACGACGCTGAAGCCGGGCGAGGTCAGCTCCGGGTTCGCATTGTCGTACACGGCCAGGATCACCGCGCCCGACGAGGTCCTGGTGCGGCTCGTGGCCTCGCTCAGGGACAGGCCGACGTTCGCCGTGTTCGGCACCAGCCAGGCGCAGATCCAGCTCCCGGTCTATGCGGATCGCGGCGTTCAGGCGACGCAGCGTTTGCGGCGGGGCGAGACGCTGATCGTGGCGGGGTTCACGGATCGCGTGGGCACTTCCGATCTGGGCGGGACTTTCGATGAGAAGGTGCCGCTCCCGGACGGTCACAGGCGGGCGAGCGGGTTTCGGCAGGAGCAGGTGCTTCTGGTGACGGCCGACGTGGGCGAGCCGCTCGGCGTGTCGGAAACGAGCGAGACCGAGCTGTGAGCGTTATCGAAATCGACGGCATTGCCTGGGCGGCGGGCCTGGATTGGCTGCCGCGCGCCAATGCCGCACAGACGGCGTACGAGGCGCGGCGCGGGAAGTCGGAGTGGTACGCGCATCACGGCGACCAGACGGGTTACGCACGGGGGTCCGAAAGGTATGCGGCAGGGATGCCGGTGCTCGCGGCGGCGCTGCACGAAGCGATTCCCGAGGACCGCTGGATGGTGCTGCTGATCGGCGATTTCGGCGGGTGCGCGCTGGTCCAGGTCAATGACGGGGTGATCCTGTCCGACGGGGATCGGGTCTTCGAAAAGCTCGAGGACGGCCGCCGCGCTCTCGACGGTCTCGATAAGGCGGGCTGGGCCTTCTACGCCTCGGCCGGCGTGCTGGAAGGCGCCAAGAGCATCGATGTCAAGGGGCTCGAGCGTGTCGCGGGACTCAAGGCCGTCCCCTTGGCCGGGGTGACGAAGCGAACGGCCGTGGGTGCAGCGGCGGGGCTGTCGCTGGCGGCGGCGGTGGTCGCCATTTGGGTGATGCGGTCGGACATCATCAGGTGGGTATTTCCGCCGCCGGACCCGATTGCGCTTCCGGAGAAGGGGAAGGAACCGCGGATCGCCGCGGTGATCGATTCCGGTGCGTTTATCCAGGGCTGCCGTGAAGCGATGCGGCGTTACACGCCAGGGATCCCCGGGTGGAATGTCGCCAATCTCGAATGCACCGCGAAGTTCGCCGAGAGGGCGTTGATCGCGATCAGGCCAGCGTTGAAGGACCGGCCGGCGATGATCGTCAAGTGGCGCATGAACGGTGGCGAGGAAGAGTCGCTCCACAGAAGCGTGGTCGAGAGGCACCTCTCGGCGTGGAAACGCACTCGGGGCGGAGGGGGATTCGAGGCGCAGGTGGACGGTGCGCGGGCGTGGATGGTTGTGGAGCTGCCTCCGGTTGCGGTGGAGGCGGCGGGCTCCATGCCGTCACGGCTCGCAATGCGCGGGTTGGTCGATCGGCGGTTCGGCTTGCGGGCGTCGAAGATCGAGCATTCGGACAAGGGCGGCACGATCCGGATCGTGATGGAGGAGCCGCTTTCGGAAATCAGAGGGCTGTTCGAAGGGTTGAACGGTTTCGAGCTCACCCGGCTCGCGAGAGCGGGCGATGGGTGGGTGCTGGAGGGCCGGCGCGAGAAGCCGGTGAAGATCAGGGAATCGGCATTTGCCGCTGTGAGGAGGTTCATCGAATGACACGGCTAGCGATAACGATTGTTGCGGTGCTGGCGATTGCGGCGCCGCAAGCGAAGGGTCAGACGGGTCTGGACGATGCGCACGCGGTAAACGCGCGGGCGCATGCTCACGCGCTGAAGACGGCGTATCACCGTCTGGAGCAGTTCATCCTGAGGGGGTCGTCGGCCGCGGTGCTCGGACCGAACGGGCAGAACGCGTTGTGGACCGACGTGCCGCCGGCCTCGACGGGGTGGGTCCAGAGCTGGACCGATAGAGGGGTGCGGGCGCGGTACTGCAAGAACGCGTCGGACCCGCCGGAGTTACCAGGCACGTTGATTGTGTATCTCGGTTCCCAGCGGGTGATGGGTCTGGGAGAGGATCATCGGAGCGTGCAGATGGCGCCCCGAATGTATGGCGGGGAGAGGCGCGGGCTGCACTGGCTGGAGAGCGGGGTTGCGCATGGCGGCGAGGGTCGGCCGACGATCGCGCTGCCAAGCTGCATGAGCGCTCTGGTGCCGTCCGGACGGGCGGCGCTGGCGGGCCGCGTGCTCGATCCGTGGACCGTGACGCGCGCAAGGACGCGGTGGGAGACGCAGCCCGCGACGTGTCCGGTCGGGATGCATCGGCCGGAGGGGCTGGATCCGGTACAGCCCGAGAGGGTCGAGCGGCGGCTCGTGACGGAGCAGGTCGACAGCCGGGATCGGGTGGTGAGCGAGACATTCGGTCCCTGGAGCATCGCGGTCGATCTCTGCGCTTCGGACTACGAGGTGCAGGAAACGCAGAACCGGGCATGCACGTACCTGGTCAACGGCCGGATCGAGCAGGGCTACGAGATCTGGACACGCCAGAAGCGTGTAACGCAAGGCGGGACCTCGGGCACCTGGTCGATGCTGTTCTCGACCTGCACGACGGGACCGTCGACTCCGGTGACGCCGGTGTCGGGAACCGCGGAGTCGTTGCCGACACCGCGGATCTGGTTCGTGGAACGACCGGAGTGCGAGGCGAGGAGTTGTCCGTCCGGATACACGGGCACCGCGGAGAGGTGCCGCAATCACAGGGATCGTTACGCCCAGTTCGAATGGGACAGCGCCCCTACGGTTCAGCGGGGGGTGTCAGTCAGTAACTGGATCTCGGACACATCGGCTTGCGTGCTGATCGTCGTGGATGATCCGCATGACGGTGGTGGCGATGGTGGTGATTTTGGCGGTGAAGAAGGCGATAGCGAAGCGGAAGGCGGTCTGGGAGACGGAGAGGATGCTGCGGTGGGTGGCGATGGGCTTGGTAGTGAAACAGCCGATCCCAGCGATGACGGTCTCGGCTCCATGGGAGGCGATGGTGGCGGCGGCGACGGCGGCGACGGTGGCTGCTGAGGACCAAGTTTAGACCGGGCCAAAAGGTGGTGGGGGTAACCGGCATGAGGTTGCTGAGGTTGTTGTTGAGCGGAGTATTGAGCGTAACTCTCTGCTCCACCGTTAACGCGCAGGATGAGGTCCGTCCGAGGCCGATGAATTTCTCGTCGCACGGGCCGGAGTTTTTTCGATCGCTGTTGTCAGGTCGGATCTGGTTATTCGAGCGGCAGGGAAAAGTCGGCGCTCTGCATTTCGCGGCCGACGGAAGCGTTCAGGGATGTTGGACGAGACGAAAGGACAAGAAATTTTTCGCTACCGGTGAGAACTGGTGGTGGGAGGTGGGGATCGGTATCGGGGGGACGAAGCTCGCGCTGGTACGGCCCGTGAAAGGACGGGTTAGCAGCTACGGAATGGTGTTGATTTATGACGGCCGCAGCGGGCGTCTGCATGGTGAGCGGTTTAATCGCAAGAAAAAAAGATGGGCGGTAATAGCCGACGGTTGGGTCGAGCAGAGCTGGCCTCGTGCGTTGCTCAGTGTGTGTGAGGGATTAAAGCTGCCTTCCAGCGTGGAAGTAGGGGCGGTCATGACGTCATTGTCATGGAGCTCCGCGCGGAAGAACGGACGGGCCGTTGTTCGCCATCCGGGATGGCGGAACGCGTTTCCCGGGGCCGTTGGGCTGGGAGACACGAACGGCAAACCGACGCTTACGCTCGACGAGCTTCGACAAGCCGTCGCGAAAATGCAGGGAATGATCGTCGAGGACGTAAACGGAGAGAGACGGGTCGTTGTCCTGCGGGAATTGGACGGCGAATTGTGGAAGCTCGGCGACGACGGAGAGGTTGCGGGGGTCGGGACGCTTGAGCTTGTCCGCGACGGAACCGTGATCGTTGCGAGGTGGGCGCCGTCCGGGTCCGTGACGTCCTATTACGTCGGCTATCCCTTTCCGCTGCGCTCGACCGGGCAACGGTATCGGGCATTCAGGATGATGGATGAGCTCGCCTCAAGGGGCGCGACGTTTTCCGTCGAACTGCACGGTGGCGGGGTTCAGACGGTGAGGCTGTTGGAAGGCGGAAAACTGATAGGCGGGGGCGTGCAGGGCGGATGGTGGCTTACGGAGGGGACCGTCGCGTTGTGGGTGGGAGGACGGGAATACCGCTACCCCTGGCGGAAATTCGCGGACGAGACGGGGTGGAACGATGGGCAAGGGTAATCGCCGAGGCTGCGGGCTTGTGGCGTTTGTCCTTGCGCTGGGCTGTGCGGCGGGAGCTTGGGGACAGACGGTGGGTGCAGAGGTCGGCGAGCACCGCGTTGGCGCGCGCGTGCAAGAGGCGAAATGGGGTGCGGAAAGCGACCCCGACGCGATTCGAAGCGGCGATGTCGTGCGGAACCCCGCGGGAGAATTTCGGGTGATTGTCGCTGCGCGATTCCGACCTGAGATCTGGAAGATCGAAGACGATGGCGAGGTCACGGATGTCGGCTATTTCGTGGCATCGGGTGTCGGGGGGAGCGTGCGGGTCGAATGGGAACAGTCGTCCCCGGTCGAGTGGCCCCTGGTCGCAAGTGGCGTGAGTCCGTGGAAGCGGACGGGGCAGCGTTTTGCTGCGTTCCGGCTGATGGATTGGGTGATGGGAAACAAGGCGCCGGTGGGGCTGCCGTTCTTCGGTCGCGACAGCGTGGCGTTCGAATTCGGCAAGGCCGGGTTGCTGCAGGTGGGGCTGAAGGAGGGCGGGGTCGCCTCAGGTCGCTGGTGGTGGTCGAAGGGTCGGCTTCACATCGAGGTCGAGGGGTTGAAGGACGTCGCGACTTACGAGTGGAAGTCGCTCGCCTCGAAGCTCGGTTGGTCGCCCGCGCTCGAAGGGCCGGCGGTGGTCGGTCCGGTGGTGGCGCCGCTGGAGGCGCTGAGGCGGAAGACCGCGCGCGACCGAGTGGTCACACGAGCGCGGGACGGGTGTCCCAAGGATGTCCTTCACCGGCTGCTGTCGGAGGCTGCCGAACGAAGCGACGTCGTGTCCGCGATCGCGATCGAGAAGGAGACGATCGCGTTGTGCGCGGAGCGGCAAAGCGTGGTTGCGGATCTGTTGAAGGCGGAGGGGCAGATCGAGGATGCGCTTGCGAGGGCAAGGGAAAAACGCAGTCCCCGCAGGGCGCGCAGGGGGATCCGGAGCGTGGCGCAGCTCGTGGGGGTGGACCTCGAATCGGACCGTCCCGAGCCGCAGGCGAGGAAGCAACGCGGGGACGTGCCTGACCCGGTGGTGGTGGCGCCGGCGCCGCAGGGTGCGGTCGAGAGGCCCAAGGTCGTGGTTTCCAAGCAGGCAGGGAACGGCGCGGCAGGAAAACCGGCTGCGGTTTCCGTGCGGCGTTTCAGCTGGTTTTCCTTGCTCGGCCGAAAGGGCGCGCTGGTCGCGGGCGTGACCGACGGGCGGCGCGTGTGGTTCGTCGGCGAGGGCGATGTTCTTCCGGGAAATCGGCGTGTGCAGCGGATCGCGGGGCATCCTCCGGGGGTGCGGGTTGCCGGGTTGGGATTGTTGCCATGGGCTGGAAAGGCGGGCGCGTCGGGGAGTTCGGAGATGGCGCAGGAGGCAAGCGGCGAACGGGGTGAGGAGCGAGCAACGCCCGAAATTGTCACGGTCGCGGAGTCGCGCCTGGCCGGCAAGGGGCGGGTGCTGGACGGCGATACGCTGGATGTAGCGAGTGTCCGGGTGAGGCTGTGGGGCATCGATGCGCCCGAGAGCCGGCAGCGCTGCCGGGCCGGCGGGCGCTGGTGGAGCTGCGGCGGTCTTGCGACGGCGGCGCTGCGGGCGCGGGCCGGCAACGTCGAGTGCGAGCGGCGCGGAAAGGACGCTTACGGGCGGGTGCTGGGCGTGTGTTTCGAGCGCGGCGAGGACATCAACGGCTGGATGGTGGCGGAGGGTTGGGCGCTGGCTTATCGCCGCTTCGCCAAGGACTACGTGCCGCATGAGAACCGGGCCAGGAATGCCGCCAAGGGGGTGCACCGGGGGGAGTTCGTGAATCCGTGGGATTGGCGGCGCGGCGTGCGGCTGAAGCCGGTCGCGGCGGGCGGGGAAACCCGGCCGACGGTCGCCGTGCCGGCGCCGGGTGCGGTCGGAGCGCCCGTGTCTGAGGGTCTGCCGCCGTTGCCGGAGACGGGAGGTGCACGATGAGGCTTCCGGGGTTCGGCAGGAAGCGGGACGGCGGGGCTGCCGGCGCGCGTGAGCCGGAGGCGCCGCTGCTTGTCCCGACGCTGGTCGACAGCGATGGCATGGACGAACACTTCCGCCGCGTGTGTGCGGTGTTCTCGGATGGGCGCTGCGTGATCGCCGAGGGTTACGAGCTGGATCCGCAGCTCAGGACGTCGCTGCAGCGGCTGCGGCGCGAGCGAGCCATCCCGGATCCGCTGGTGCAGGAAAAGGGCTCGCTGGAGGAGGTTGCCGGTCTCTGGGAAGCGGTGCGAGGCGGGGTCGATGGCGAGGGGGATTCGCAGCTCGCGTTGCGGCTGAGACGGCTGGTAGCCGCCGCGGCGGCGGCGCGTGCCTCGGACCTGGTGCTCGAGGTCGAGGGCGGGGCGTGCCGTGTTTCGGTGATCGCGAATGACAGGAAACGTCCGCTGGGAGAGCGGTTGACGGAGGCGCAGGGCCGGGAGCTGGCGGGGTTCCTGTTTCACAACAAGGAGGAAGGAACCGGTCAGACGTCATACCAGCGGCAGGCATTTCAGGGTTTTTCGGTTCGCCATGGCGACGGCGTGGTGCTGCCGCAGGGTGTATCGGGGCTGCGCTGTCAGAGGGGGCCGCATGAACCGGAGGGCGATCACATGGTCGCCAGGGTCTTCTACCGCGATCAGCTGGCGCCCGGGACGACGCTGCGCTCGCTTGGCTTCTCGGCCGAGGACGAGGCGATGTTCGCCGAGCTCAGATCGTCGATGTCGGGCGGCATCATTCTCGGCGGATCGACCGGCGATGGAAAGTCGACGACGCTGGCGGCCAATCTGACGCTGCAGCAGCAGGAGCACGGGGGCGAGCTCAACCTGGTGACGGTTGAAGACCCGGTCGAGTACGAGCTGCCGGGGGCGATTCAGATCGCGGTACCGACGACAGGCGCGGGCGAGGAGCGCGGCGAGAATTTCACGCGGGCCCTGATGCATTTCGTGAGGGTGCATCCGGCGGTGGGGATGGTGAGCGAGATACGCGACGGGCACGCGGCGCGCGAGGTGCTGCAGTTCATCGCGACCGGTCATCAGGTGTGGACGACGATTCACGTGGCGGACGCCAACGGGATCCTGTTCCGCCTGCTCGACATGGGCGTGCGGCCCTCGGAGATCTGCCGCCCGGATCTGATCAAGCTGTTGATGAAGCAGACGCTGCTCTCGCTGCTGTGCGAGGAGTGCCGCATGGAGGCAGTGCCGGAGGGGATGCCGGCATGGTTGGCGGAGCGCCTGCGGGGCTTCGAGAGGGTTCGCTACCGCAATCCGGAGGGCTGCGGGAGATGCCGGAGGGAGGAGGATAACGAGATCGCGGCGGCGGTGTGGCGCGGCTACGGAGGCCGGACCGCGGTGTGCGAGATCATTCGCCCGGATCCCGCGTATCTGGGTTTCGTCAAGGCCGAGGATGCGGCCGGCGCGCGGGATTACTGGATCGGCGAGCTCGGCGGGGTGCCGATCGGTGCGCGGATCTGGCAGGCGGTAATCGAGGGCCGGTGCGATCCGAGGGACGCGCTGGAGAAGGGCGCGTCGCCGGAGCTTATCGGGGCGGAGTTCCCCGCGATGCCTCGGAGCGTTGCGGCATGAGGAGGCTGCTGGGGTTTGTAGGGAAGCTGGCGCGGCGTACGGCGGCTCTCGCGGTGCTGGGCACGGCGGCCCGGGTGGACGTCTGGAACATGATGACGGACCTGATGGAGGCCGGACTCGACATGGGGACGGCGCTGCGGGTGACGATCGGGGCGTGTCGCGATCAGGGTCAGGGCGGCCGGGCGTGGGTGCTTCAGAAATGGAGCGATGCGCTGAGGGAGAGCCGATTTCAGGAGGAGATCGCGCGCTGGGTGCCGGCGAGCGAGGCGATGCTTCTGCAGGCTGAAGGGCGCGTGGACGCCACGGGGCTGTTCGCGGCGGCCGCACGGATCTCCGAGGCGCGTGCGGAGCAGTCGGCGGCTGTGTGGAGCGCGCTCGGAATGCCGTTGGTGCTGGTGGTCGGAATCCTGACGTCGCTGTGGCTCTCGGGCCTGTTGTTCGTGCCTGCGATGCTTGGCGTGGCGCCGCGCGAGCGCTGGGACCTGCCGGCGCAGCTCTTCGGCGATGCGTCGCTCTGGGTCTACGAGAACGATGTCTGGATCGTGGTTTGGAGCCTGGTCGGGGCCGTCATCCTGGCTCTGCTGACTCTGAACTGGACCGGAAGAGGCCGGGTCCTGGCGGACCGGGTGGCGCCCTTTTCGCTCTATCGGACAATCGCGGGGTCGGCGTTCTTGTTCGTCGTCATCGAGTTCCTGGGCGCGGGCGTGGACCTGAACGACAGGACGTTCGCGCGGTTGAAGGCCGCGTCATCGCGCTACACGCGTTCCCGGATCGAGGCGATCGAGACGCGGATGAGGGCGGGGCGCGGAATGGGGCGCGCGATGGTGGAGTGCGGGCAAGGGTTCCCCGATCCCTCGCTGGTCGGCGTGGTCGCCGCGTTGGAAACGAACCAGGGATGGGAAGCGAAGCTCGCGGGCTTCGTGGCGCGGTGGTCGACACGGGCGAAGCGGATCTTGCGGCAAAGAACGGCGCTGCTCAGCGGCGTCTTGATGGCGCTGGCGGCGCTGCTGGTGGCGATCGCGGTGCTGGGGATGTTCGGGATGATGAAGGCTGCCGATACCGGCTTTGTCTAGACGGAGGATCAGGGGATGAACGGCCTGTTGGCGAAGCCCGGTCTTGGCCGGCGCCTGGCAACGGGGTCCAGGCGCGGGATCACGATTTTCCAGGTGATGCTTGGAATGCTGGTCGCGGGCGTGGCGGTGGTGGGAGCCATCGATTTCTTCAATTCCGCGGAGGAGAACAGGCAGCGCAACGAAGCGGCGCTGCTGCTTCATACGCTGCGGGCCAACGTCCAGAAGATCTACGCGGGAGATCCGAACTACGGGGCGGACGACACGGATCTGGTGCCCACTCTGGTCGCGCGCGGAGGGGTGCCGGACAAGGCGCTGGTGGGTGAAGCGATCCAGCCCGGATTCGGGGGCGCGGTCACGGTGGTGGGAAATCCCGAAGGAGACGGCGCGACGCTCTACAGGATCACATTCGAGGATCTGGACGCGGAGAGTTGCGGGGCGTTGGCCGACTTGTTCGTGGGTCGGACACGGGCGCGCACGGGAATTGTAGACATCCAGTTTGGCGGCGATGGCGGTGGCGAGCAGGCCGCCCCGGTGACGCGGGACGAGGTGACGACGGGCTGCGACGTGGATGCGGATGCGGATGAGACCGTCGACCTGGGGTTCACGTTCGGATGATGGGTGTACCGCGCAGGGCTCTTCGGGGCGCGGCGGCGCTGGTGTCGGTGCTGTTCATGATTTCGCTTTCGGCGGTGCTGCTCGCGGCCTGGCACGAGAGCGACGCGGACCGGAAGCGGCGGGAGCTCCAGGCGGAGACAGGGCGGGTCTTCGCGATGTGGCTGCAGGCGGCACACAGGGCGACCATGCGAACCGACTACCGCGCCGCGCTGACCGCGGATCCCGACGGGTTCGCTGTCTCGCCGGCGGCGTTGCCGGGGGCGCCCGCCGGGCTTCCCGTGTCGGCGGACCTCACTTTGGGCGTGATGTCGGATGGATCGGGCCCGGCGCCGGGTGTGCCGATGGCGTGGGCTGTCCTGGTGCTGCCGGCGGACGCGAGGCCTGCCGCCAGGGCGGGTGCTTTCGGTGCCGGGCTGGTGGATGTCGGGATCGGCGGTTCGACCGGCGGGGCCATGTCCGTGCACGAGGCTGCTGTCGGAGCCGCGCGTGGGGCGGCAGTGCCGGCGGGTGCGCTGTTCGCGACAGCGGACCTGGCGCTGTCTTACGAGGACGAGGCGCTGTTCCGGCGGGCGCAGCCGGGCCGGCCGTGGGCGACGCGAATGGAAGCGGAGCTGGTCCTGGAGGACGGCGGCGGCACGCGTCGGGACATAGACGGTGCGGCGGCAGTAGAGGGCATTCGGGCCGAGAGCCTGGCGGACGTCTCGTCCGAGGGGTCGGCGACGGTGGCGGGGGATGCGGTCGGCGTCAATTGGTCGACCGGACAGGAATCCAGGGCCCCGTGTGTCGGTTCACCCGCCGATCCGTGTCTGGTGGCGGGTGCCGTGGACGTGACGGGCGATGCCATCAATCCCGGCAACCTGACGGCTACAGGCGACTTTGCAGGGGGGAGCGGCCGGTTTGCCGGGGAATTGCGCGGCAACACGGTGCGCGCGGTCGGGGGAAGGATCGGCGCGGGGTCCTTCTCGACGCTGGGTTCGGTTGATGCGTCGCTGCTCGTGATCGGGGGAGCGCTCGACGGGGTGACGGAGTTGCGGTCCGCGACGCGGATGGTGGCGGAGGATCTGCGGGTGAACGGGGTTCTCGACACGTCGTCGATGGACGCGGGGACGGTCAGGGCGGGCAATCTCGATGCGTCGGGGGTCGTGGCGCAGAGGATCGACGCGAGCGGGGACATCTTCGGCCCCTCCGCGCGGATAACCAGGACGCTCACGGTATCGCCGGGGGGATGCAACGGATGTTGAGGGCAAGGCGCTACAGCGCGGGGATGTCGCTGTTCGGGGCGATGCTGGCGCTGGTCGTGTTCGGCGTGTTCGTGGCGGCCGGGTTCGAGTGGCTGGAGCAGAGGGCGCGCGAGCGCGTCGTCAAGCTGGCCGGTGCGCAAGCGGTCGCGCTGTCGGACGCGGTCGGGTCATGGGTCGAGGGATCCTTCGAGGCGCGGCTCGCGGCAGCGCCGGAGGAGGCGACGCTGGCGACGGTGCGGAGCGCCGGCGTGCTGGCGCCCGGATTCGCGCCGAACGGTCGGGATGCGATGGGACGGCGGCTGAGGATTCTCACCCGTTCGCCGTCGGCCGGGGTGCTCGACGTGCTGGTGACGCACGACGTCGCTGCCGGCGACGGATGGTTTCCCTCCGGCGCGGTGCTGGGGGTTCGCGGCGATGCGCGGATCGGGGTGGTGCCGCCCGATGTGAACCCGCCGGAGCTGCGGGGGCCGGCTCTGAGGGTGCCGGTCGCGGATTTCCGGTCGGATCACGGCGGCGCGCCCGCGCTGCGGGCGATCGGGGTGCTGACGCGGCACGATCGGCAGTCGGTGTTCGGGGACTATCTCTATCGCGGCGCGGTGGCCGGGCTCGCCGGTGCGAACCGGATGGAGACCGATCTCGACATGGACGGGCATGACGTGACCGGGGTCGGCGATCTCGAGGCGCAGACGATGACGCTTGAGGGAGATCTGGACGTGGGCGGCGGTCTGCGGGTCACGGCCGATCTGCTGATCGGCGGCTCGGGGCGGATCGAGGGAATCGCGACGGTGGTTGGGGGGCTCAACACGGACACTGCGCGAGTGGCCGGTGCTCTCGACGCGGCTTCGGGAATCTTCTCGGGCGAAGTCCGTGCCCGGACGCTGGTGGCGACCGGACAGGCAAGCGCGGCGTCGTTCGACACGTCGGGGAGCCTGTCGGCGGGCAGTGCGACGGTCTCCGGGCCGGTATTCGCGGGTTCGGTGGGCACGGGGAGCGCGACCGTCGCCGGGCAGCTTTCGTCGGGGACGGCCCGTGCGGCGTCGCTGACCGCGGATGAGGTCGACGTGTCGGGAACCGTGGACGTGGTGGGCGCTCTCAGCTCTGGAAGCGTGCGGGCGAGGAATCGCGTCGAAGCCGACAACGCGGGCTTTTCGAGCCTGGTGGTGGGGACCTGCGTCGGATGCTGAAGCGAATAGCGATGCCGATGGAACGGTGCGTGGCTGCGGTTGGGAAGTTGCTCGTGGTCGCCGGCATGGCGGCATCGCCCATGAATGCGGCCGGTCAGGACGGCGCGGTGATCGAGACGCCGGCGGCGGCGGCGAGGGGGCAGGCGCACGATGCGATCGAGGCGTTGCGGTCCGAGATCCGCATGCTCAAGGAGCTGAAGGACGCCCAGGAGGCGTTGCTGAGATGGAACCGGCTTCGAGGGGGGAGCGGGGAAGCGCCGGCGTCGTTGGACGAGGCGCTGTGCCGCGAGGTCGGGCACTGGTGCGACGTCTTGCCGGCGACATTCGGCCGGACCGTTGGAGGAATGTCGTGAACGGTCTGGCGGGAACGTTGAGCGGCGTCGGCGTGCTTGGGGCACTTGCGGGAATTGCCGTGGTGGATGCGCGGAGGATGGTGATCCGCCTCGACCTGGTCGTTCTGCTGATGGCGGCGGGGATTATCTGGCTGGGGCTTGGAGGCGGGATGGCGCTTCTCGGCACGGGCTGGGCGATGCACGCGGTCGGTGCCGCACTCGGAGCGGGAATGCCGCTTGTCCTGATCCTGCTTGCCGACGCGGCGGGCCGGCGCTGGCCGATCTATCCGGGGGATGCCGTGCTGCTCTGCGCAGTCGGCGGGATCCTGGGGTTGCGGGCGTTTCTCTGGGCGCTGGTGCTCGGATGTTCGGTGGCGCTGCTGCACATGGCCTGTCTCCAGACGCGGCGCGGCCGGCCGCTCACACGGGGCTACCTGCCGGCTGGACCCGGGCTCGCGACCGGTGCCGCCGTCGTGTTCCTGGGGGTGAATGCCGGGGCCGCCCTGTCGGCGGAAGCAAAGGCCCCGGCGGGCGACTATCCGGTGGCGATCGTGGCGACGGAATTGCTGCCGGCGAAACCGGCGCTCCCGGACGAATTGACGGGGAAGCGGATTCGCCTGGAGGGGACGGGCCCCCTGCCCTTCGAGGAGCTGGTGGCGGCGATCGGGCGCGCCGCGGGGATCGAGACCGCGATCGAGGAGCGACCGGCTCGCGTGGCCGGCGGCACGGTGCGTTTGCCGGAGCCGGACCCGGTGTTGCCGGGCGATGAGGGGGAGCTGTCGGCGGTTCTGGATAGCGTGGCTTCGCGCGCTGGATATGCGTGGGAATGGGCGGACGGTCGCCTGGTCTTCTACCGCTACTGGGATTCGGCTTGGCCGGGCGCTCCTGCGGTCGCAACGGCGGAGGCGCCGGTTCCTGGCGGTCCCGTGGAGCGGGTCTGGGCGTGGCTTGGACGTGTGTTCGGGGCGGCAGAACGGCCGGCGGGAGACCGTGCCCTGCCGGCCCAATCGGACAGCGAGCGGCAAGAGGCGGGAGACTTGCCCGGGGAAACGCCTCGGGAGGGATCCGTGGCGGTCAATGTCCAGAGTGATGTTCCGGAGGAGTCGGGTTCAGAGGCAAAGGCGGATGATCCGGCCGGTGCGGAGAGCGTCGTTGCCGCGGTCGCGGAGGCGCCGGTCGTCGAGAAGTGGGAAGTGGATCCCGTGTCGCAGAAGACACTTCGGGGCGTGGTCGAAAGCTGGGCGGCGAAGGCGGAGTGGAAGGTCGACTGGCGGACCGGGAGGGACTTCTCGGTCGGTGCCGCAGCGGCGTTCGAAGGATCGTTCCTGAAGGCGGTCGACGGGCTGTTTTCCGATCCGCAGGTGTCGCGCGTGCTGCTGGTGAGCGCGCACGCGAACCGTTACCTCGTGGTGCGGGAGGCGGGACGGTGATGGGCATGCGCATGGGGCAGGCCGGGGCGCTGCTGTGCGCTGGAGTTGCGTTGTCCGCCTGTTTCGCGACGCGGTCGGCCGAGCCCGAGATGCCGAAGCTCGACGTGGCCGAGGCCATGTTGATGGAAGCCGCGCTTCGGGCAGAGACGGCGGTAACCAGGCTGGCGGCGCTCGAAGGCAATCCGGCGGGCGGTGGTGAGATCCCGAGGATCGTGCCGCAGGGGCTTCTGAAGCGCGTCGATTTCGAGTGGATCGGCCCGGTTGACGAAGCCGCGCGGAAGCTTGCCGAGGCGGCGGGGTACCGCTTCGAAATCGCCGGCAAGCGGCCGGTGAAGCCCGTGATGGTGGAGATCAGGTCGGAGCGGCGGCCGCTGGTCATGGTGCTGCGGGACGTGGGGCTGCAGGCCGGGGCGGCGGCCGCGGTGATGGTGGATGCGGAGCGCGGTCTGGTGCTCCTCGACTGGACGGGAGCGGGGAAGTGAGACGGAAGGCGCTGGTTCTCGGGCTGGCGGCTGCGTCGGCTTTCCTGTTCCCGACCACGGCTTTGGCGGAGAAAGCGCCTCCCGGCCTGCGGGAGGTGCGCGATGCCGCGCCCTCGCGGCAGCTCGACGTGTCGTTCGCGAAGGAGAAGCGCCTCTCGGCGATGCGGTCGGCTGCGATCGGATACGGAGCGCGCGCCGGGCTCGCACGGAGAGGCTGGGAGATCAACCGCATGCTGGAGCGGCATGCGGCGCAGCTGTCGCGGATTTTCCGGTTCAGGGACCTGCTGCTCACGAAGGGCGGCTTCTCGGTGATGCCGCCGGTGGCGGCGGAGACGAAGAGCGCGTTCCGGTTGGGCCGTGACGGGTCGCAGGCGGCGCTGGCGCGGCGGGTGGTGAGAATCCTCGCGTCGGAACGGCTGGTGAGCTCGCCTCCGGACTGGCGGGATTACCTGATGCGGCGCTGGGCGGAGGCCGAGGCGCCGGTTTCGGTGCTGTATCCGCGGGATCGCGAGGAGCGGAAGAGCTGGGGCGTCTGGGTCGCCGAGGGATGGCGGCGCGGTGTGATGCTGGCCGACGACATCTTCGCCGCCGATCTCGACCGGCTTGGCAGGGATTTCGAGGGGATCGTTCTCTGGCGCCGGCTGAACCTTGCGCGCATGGCGACGGCGCCCGTGGTCAGGGTGGGCGATGCGGACGTCTCGGGCGGCGGCGAGGTGATGCGCATAGAGGAATCGTTCGCCAGGCTCGGCGAGCGGGCAAGGCTGGTTCCGCAGACGTCGAGATGGCGCCTGCTGCTGGAGGACGGGCCGTGAGCGGGTTGTGGGAGCCGGCGCAACACGCTTTTCCGGCGGAGAGGCTGGATGATTTCCTCGTGTGGGCGGCCGAGTCGGGAGCGTCGGACGTCGCGATGCAAACGGGTTCGCCGGCGTTCGTGGAGGTGGACGGGAAGCTGAGACGCGCGACGTCCGCGGTGCTCGGCCGGACCGAGATGGAGATGCTGGTCGAGGGGCTCTTCAACGAGACCGGGGTAAGCATTCTCCGCTCGGGCGAAGCGATCGACTGCTCGAAAACGGTACAGCGGGACCGACTGCGGCGGCGGCGCTTCCGGGTGAACATTTCCCCGGCGGAGGTCGATCACGCGTTCGCGGTGAGCATCACGCTGCGGGTTATGCCGGAGGCGGTGCCGACGCTGGACGAGCTCGGGATCGAGCCCGAAATCGTCAGCGCCTGGGAGCTCTGCGCGGGGCTGACCCTGGTGACGGGGATTCCGGGGTCGGGCAAGAGCACGCTTCTCGCGGCGGGGACCAGGCGGCTGCTGGAGAACGGGTCGGGACGCATCCAGAGCTTCGAGGCGCCGATCGAGTACGTGTTCGACGGCATCGGCGGCAACGCGGCGCTGATGTCCTCGGCCGAAATCCCGCGTCATTTCTCGACGTTTGCGCAAGGCTTGCGGTCCTCGCTCAGGCGACGTCCGGCCGCGGTGCTGGTAGGCGAGGCGCGGGACCGCGAAACCGTGGAAGCCGTGGTGCGGGCGGCGGATTACGGGATCGCGGTCTATTCCACGGCGCATACGACGGGCGTGGCGGCGACTATCAGGCGGATGCTCGCGGAATTCCCGGCGGAGGAGCGGGACGAGCGCGGCGCGGCGCTGGTCGACGTGCTGCACCTGGTGGTGACGCAGGTGCTCGTCGCCGATCCGGGCGGCGGGCGAACGGCGCTGCGCGAGTGGTTGGTGTTCGATTCGGAGCTCAAGAGCGCGCTTCTCGAGCGGCCGCAGCGTGCCTGGCCGGGGACGATTTCGGACCGGCTCGCGGATGCCGGCACGGATCTCCTTGGAGCGGCTGAAAGGGCGTTCCGTGAGGGATCCATGGGCCAGTCGGATTATCGGCGCATTCGGGCGGCGGCGGGACTCCAGGGCGGCAGGGATGCCCGGTAGCGCTGCGCGGCGGGATGGCTGTGCATGAGTGCGGGAGGTTGCGGTGGAAGGGGAGCTTCGCTGGCGGGACACGATGCGGCCGGTGCGCATCTATGGGTTCGATGCCCGCGTGTTGGCGGTGTTGGCGTTCTGGGTGCTCTGGCCCACGTGGTGGAGTTCCGTCGGGCTGGTCGCCGCGGTGATCGGCTTCAGGATCGCCGAAGTTCGCGGTTACCGCCTGCCGGCGGCGATCCGGGCCTTGCGCGCCCGTGCGGCGGGGAAGCGGCCGGCGCTCTTCGGTTCGCGCTCGCGCTGCTTTGTGGATTTTGGGTGATGTTGCTCCACGCGGATGCCGTCGCCGGATTCCGTTACGTGGCGCCGGCCTCGGAGCGTCCTTCGTTCACGGCCGTGGGGGACGAGCGGAGCCTGGTGAGGACGCTGGGACGGTTGGCGCCGGCGGGGATGAAGGTCCGGCTCGACCGGAGGGTGGACGGATCCGCTCCGGTGGAGCGGAGCTATCCGGACTGGCGGAGCCTGCTGTGGGGCCTGGGGTTGGCCGGCGACCTGCATGGCAACGAGCTGCATGTACGGCCCGCGGGGCTCGATCCCGCGCGCGTCGAGCTGGTCAGCGCGGATCGTGGGCGAAGAAGCTGGCGCGTGCGGGCGGGCGAAACCCTGGCCGAGGTGCTGGCCCGGTGGGGCGAGAGTGCCGGGGTCGAGATCGTCGTGTTGACGGACCGCCGCTGGCGCATCGAGCAGTCGCACGAGTTCCGGAACCGGACGTTCGACGAGGCATGCGCCGCGTTGCTGGTGGGACTGTCGCACATGCCACACCCGCCGGCCGCGGAGCGCGTGGGAGACGTCCTTTCGGTGATGCATCGCCTGCCGAAAAAGGAAGAGGGCGAATGAGACGTGGCCGCACGGCCCTGTGGCTCCCACTGGCCGCGATGTTGTGGCTGTGGCCGGGGCTGTCCGACGCGGGCGAGGGCGTTAGTTCGACCCGGGTTCAGGACAAGTGTTGTTTCGCAGATTGTCTGAGGTCGGATTTGCCGGATTATTTCGCGTCCTG
>JAPPIT010000181.1 GCA_028820505.1 Defluviicoccus sp. | reverse complement strand
CTTGTATGGGTAGCTTGGCGGGCGGGACGGGCATTCTCCGGCACTCCCCCCCGGTCGTCATGCCCGGACTTGTTCCGGGCATGACGGTGGGGAAAGCGGGATGACGGGGGAGACGCCGGTGCGCTGGGATTCGCGTCCTGAGCCGATCCGTCGGGAACCCTCCGGTACACAGGCCGTTCGTCCGGCTATCCGCCTGCCACCTCGCGGCGGAGCACCTTTCCGACGGCGCTCTTGGGCAACGACTCGGCGAGCTCGATCACGTGCGGCACCTTGTAGCGCGCGATCCGACCGCGCAGGTCTTCCCGTAATTCCTCGCCGAGGTCCGGGCCGGCGCGGCCGGCGCGGGCGACCACCACGGCGCGGATACGGTTGCCGATCTCGGCGTCGGGCAGCGGCACCACGCAGGCCTCGGCCACCGCCGGGTGGCCCCTCAGCGCGTTCTCGATCTCGTAGGGCGAGATGAAGATGCCACGGCTCTTGAAGCAGTCGTCCTCGCGCCCGGCGATCCAGTAATAGCCGTCCCCGTCGCGCCAGGCGAGGTCGCCGGTATGATACCAGCCGTCATGCACGACCCGCGCCGTCATCGCCGGGTCGCGGTGGTAGCCGAGGAAAAAGCCGGGGCTTTCGGCGGCGATCAGGAACCGGCCGATCTCGCCCGGCGGGAGCTCCCCGTAGGACTCGTCCGTCACCGCGACGGCGGTGCCCGGGATCGGCTTGCCGATCGAACCCGGCCGGACGGGGTGACGCGGCCCCTGGCCCAGCACCATCTGCATCTCGGAGACGCCGTAATGCTCCCAGATGTCGCAGCCGACCCGGCGCTTGAACTCTTCCCAGGTCGCCGCTTCCAGCGCCTCGCCGGTGGCGCTGCAGCCGCGCAGGGACGAGAGGTCGTAGCGGTCCTCGATCCCCTCGATGGCGAGGATGCGCCGATAGACCGTCGCCACCGAGTAGAGCAGCGTGACGCCCAACCGTTCGACGGCCGCCAGCACGCGCTCGGGCCGCGCGGGGCCTTCGAGGATCGCGCCGGTCGCGCCGTTCCTGAGCGGGAAGACGACATTGTGCCCGAGCGCGCTGATGAAGCTCCACTCCCCGGTCGCGAGCGCCACGTCGCCGGGTTCCGGCGGCACGCGGTATCGGTTTGCCTCGCCGAGCGCGACGACCCAGCGATGGGCGTGCACGATGCCCTTCGGCCGCCCGGTGGTCCCCGACGTGTAGACCATGAAGGCGGGCTCGTCGGAGGCGGTGTCCGTCGGTGCGGGCGCATCCGCCCCGCCGGCGCCGTCGAGACGCGTCGCGCCCGGATGCTCCCCGCGCCAGAGAAAGGTTCGTACGCGATCCTGGTGCGCGAGGACGGGCCCGGCGATTTCGGCCAGCGTCACCGCCGCCTCGGCCCCGCTGTGATCGAGCACGTAGTCCACCTCTTCCCGCCCGAGCAGGGAATTCACCAGAACGGGGATCGCGCCGATCCGTGCGAGCCCGAGGAAACTGACCGCGAACTCGATGCAGTTCGGCATCCGCATCAGCACCTTCATGCCGCGCCGCACACCCGCTGCGGCGAGCGCTCCGGCAACCGCGCGCACCCGGTCGAGGAGGGCGGCGTACGTCGTCCCTCCCCCGTCCCAGACGAAGGCGGTCCTCCCGCCGAGGCCCTCCGCCACCTGTCGGTCGAGGACTTCGGCCGCGATGTTGACGCGTTCCGGTATCACCGGATCAGCCGGCCTCGCCTTCGCCGTACGGCCAGTTCTCGTAATAGGGCCCCCGATAGTCGGCCTTCCGCTTGCCGAGGAAGGCCCGGATCCCCTCCCGGCAATCACCGGTGCGGGTGATCTCCTGGATTGCCGCGAATTCGCGCTCCCAGCCCTCCTCGCTGCGGTTGGCGTTCCAGTACATCTTCACCAACTCCTTGGCGTAGCGCACGGAGAGATAGGGGTTGCTGGCGATCTGGCCCGCGAGCGCCATGACCTCGTCGAGCAGGTCGTCGTGCGGCACGACCCGCTCGACGAGCCCCATGCGCTCCGCCTCTTCCGCCTCGACGATGCGCCCGGTAAGGATCATCTCGAGCGCCTTCCCCACGCCCACGAGCTTCGGCAGGTTCCGCGCGCCGCCGGACTCGGGCAGGAACCCGGCCGGCACCGCGACCTCGCCGAGCTTCGCGCGGTCCGACGCGATGCGGAGATCGCAGAGCGTACAGATCTCGAGCCCGATGCCCACGGCCGGCCCGTTGATCGCGGCGACGGTGATCTGCGGCAAATCCTCGATCTTCCTGAACGCCCGCTGAAGCACCTGGTGGCGGAGGTCGTTGAAGAACAGGTGGGCGAGCTCCTTGTAGGCGCCGAAATTCCCCATGTCGAAATCCGGATCGTCGCCGGCGCCGAGCGGCCCGGCCTCGGTCTTGAGGTCGCCGCCGGCCGAGAACCCCCGCCCCTCTCCGGTGAACACCACCACCTTGACGTGGCTGTTGTGGCGGATCTGATCGCACAATATGTCGAGCTCGACCCGCATCCGGACATCGACCGCATTCAGCGCCTCCGGCCGGCTGAACGTCACCACCCCGATGCAGTTCTCGCCCGGCCGTTTCGGGTTGTCGCGCACTTCCCAATTCAGCGCCTGATATTCCATGCCCCTCCTCCTCGATTGCCCCGGGATGACGGATCCGCCGCCGTGCTGCGTGGCTGTTCTGGATTGTAGTCCAACGCCCAGACGGGCGAGTATGCCGCCGAAGCCGGGAGCGATCGCTCCATCCCGACCCATCGGCCGCGGTCGGCAGCGCTCGCAGGTCACCGAGACGAGCCTTGCGATTCGACTTTCGCACTATACATTGCCGCGCCAGCGGTTTGACGGCTGGGGATGCGAATATGCGACCCTGCCTCCCTTTGGCGTCGGCGAGTGAGCCTCTTGCGAGAGATCCGCCAAGTGTCCGGAGCGGCGGAGGTCGTGGGCTGGCGTTCGCCGCGATTACGGCAGCGGTTTGGCTTGCACCGATCGAGTCTTCCGCGCAGCATTTCTACGCGGGGCTCGGCGCCGGCCTCGAACGCCCGCCGAAAACGGAATCGGCGGACAGCGGCTGTTCCGGCGCCGGTCCTGCCTTGCGCTACGGCTGCGAGACTGGCGGAGGTCCCGCGCCGATCCGCATCTTCGGGGATCCGATAGCCGCACCTGCCCTGGAGCCCATCGCCCGGTCGGCCACCGCGGGGATACCGCAGATCGAGCGGCTTGCGGAAGAAAGGGTGGAGTTCGAGTCGGGAGACGCCGTCGAGTCCGCCGCGCCGGAGAAGCGGCGTTCGCTGTCGCGGTTCATAGCCCCGTCCTTCGACATGCCGGCGTTCGGCGCTCCCGCACAGGGCGCCCTCAGCCCGTTTCTCGGAGGAGGGATGGGGACCGTGCGGACGGGAGGCGGAGAGACGCCCATCTCGTCGTGGGATACGGGACGGTTCGTTCCTGGGGCGAGCAAGGTGGGAACCGCCTGGATGGTGACGGCGGGCGTGGCGGCAACACTCAGCGCGAGAACCACGGTGGAACTCTCGTGGCGCTATAACCATCTCGGAGAACCAAAGACGGGCCGGGGCTCCGGCCGGGTTGAATGGCGCGACCGCGGCCGACCCATTCCGACCAACCTCGCCCCGACCAGCGCAGAGTCCAAGAGCCACGGCGTCCGCGTCTCCTTGCATTACGGATTTTGAGCGGGCGGATTTTCGAACGTTCGTCGAACCCGTAGAAGCGGGTCTCGACTCGCACCCGTCACGTACCCACTCGGAGCGACGCGCCGAGACCGCGTAGCGCCGCGATCACGCTGAGGCCGGTGATCTTGCCGGTGCCGGGGTTTTCCTCGGACGGGACGTTCTCGATCTTCATGCTGAGACGGGCGCTGTCAGCGTCGACGACGATCTGGTGGGTGTTGCGGTCGAGACCGGGATCGGCCCAGATCTCCAGCCTGGTGCGATCAGGTCCGATACCGGCGAGGCCGAGCGCGGCGGCGACGTTGACGTTTGCCGGGAACCCGGCCGCGCCCTCGCGCGCCGTTCCTTCGAACACCCGGAGCGGCGCGTCGAGACCGTCGATGGCGATGCCGTTCTCCTCCAGATAGGGCGCGCCCCTGAGCGAGCGGGGCGGCTTGCGGGTGATCATTCGCACTTCGGCGATCTCGCCCTCGGCCGCCGCCCTGACCGCGTCGAGCCCGAGCAGCGCGCCGGTCGCGAGAATAATCGTGGCGCCGGTCTCTCTTGCCCGGCGGACGAGGTCGTCGTGCACCAGGAGCGCCGCGCCGCTCACCGTGACCAGGGTCCTGCCGGCCTCGATCGCCCCGGCGGCGACCTCGGCAAAAGCGGCCTTGGGCACGCATTCGACGACGATGTCGGCGAGCTCGGGCAAGGCGTCGGAATGCACGATCGCGACGCGGGGCGCGACGTCGGCCATCCTGCAACGCGCCCTAGCGAGGTCGCGGCTCGACACCGCGGCGAGCTCCAGCCCCCCGATCCCGGCGGCGAGCGCGCGGACGACCGGCATCCCGACCGCGCCGAGCCCGGCGACGCCAACGCGCTTCATCGGCGGCCTCCCATCACTCGTCGCAGAACACGAAGCGGGCGGAGCCGTTCTCCGCCCTGATCCACCCGGCCGAGGCGCCGGGGAAATGCGCCGGAAGGATCACCGTGTCGGTGTCGGTGTAGCGCTCGACGAACGCGGTCCGCGTGCGGCGCGACTCATCGGCGTCGCTGCAGAAGATGGTCGAGAGCTGCGGCTCCGGCACCTGGAGCGCGTGGTGCATCAGGTCGCCGCAGAACACCGCCGTGTCGGCGCCGCGCGCGAGGTTGAGGCAGACATGACCCGGCGTGTGGCCCGGCGTTTCCTCGATCGAGAGGCCGGTGTCGATCTCGAAGTCCTTGTCGATGAATTCCGCCCTGCCCGCCTCGACGACCGGCAGCACGCTGTCGTCGAAGGTCTGGCGCATGAAGTCGATCTCCCGGCTCGCCGCCTCCCAGTACCGGTATTCGACCTCCCCGAACAGGTAGGTCGCGTTCGGGAAGGTCGGCACCCAGCGCCCGTCCTCCAGCTTCGTGTTCCAGCCGACATGATCGACGTGGAGGTGGGTGCAGAGCACGAAGTCGATATCCTCGGGCTCGGCGCCGGCGGCCCTGAGGTTGGCGAGCCAGGGCCATTTCCGGCGGTGCCAGTTGGGCCGGTCGGGGCGCTCCTTGTCCTCGCCGACGCAGCCGTCGATCAGGATCGTATAGCGGCCGGTCCTGACCAGGTAGCTCTGGAAGGCGAAGAGCATCATGCCGGTCTCCGGCACGAGGCAGTCGGGCTCCAGCCAATGGCGATGGCGATCGACGATCTCCGGGGTGGCGTCCGGGTACATTTCCAGCGGGTCGCGATAGGGTCCGGACCATTCCTCGACCGCCCAGATGCCGATATCGCCGCAACGCCTCGGTTTCATGTTCGCCCTTTCCGTGGTCGTCCGAACCTATCGCGCAGGGGCGGGGCCACTTCAAGCTTTATTCGACCGGCGCGGGTGCCTAGGGTGCGCGCCGATATGCACCCACGAAGAAAGGTAACGAAATGGCACGGCTGACCCTGGAACAGGCGGCGACGATCGTCGACGTGACGCTCGGCAAGGGCCGCGAGATGGGGATGAACCCGCTCACCGTCGCGGTGGTCGACGACGGCGGGCATCTCAAGGCGTTCAAGCGCGAGGACGGCCCGGGCGCCGCGCTCCGCCCGCAGGTCGCCACCGGCAAGGCGGCCGGCGCGGTCGGCATGGGTCGGTCTTCGCGCCAACTGGGCGCGATGGCGGCGGAACGGCCGCATTTCGTCAACGCGCTCGCGGCCGCCGCCCAGGGGCGGCTGATCCCGGTGCCGGGCGGCGTGCTGATCAAGGACGGCGACGAGATCGTCGGCGCCGTCGGGGTCAGCGGCGATACCTCGGACAACGACGAGTTGGCGGCGGTCGCCGGAATCGAGGCGGCGGGGCTGAGCGCCGGGATCTAGCACGGTCCAGGGGATGTCCCTCGATAAGGCGTTCCGCGCCTACTCGGGATGAGGGAAGTTCTTGGCCGCCGCAACCCACACCTCACCCTGAGTAGCGGCGAAGCCGCGTATCGAAGGGGGATCATAAAGACTACTCGATGCGCGGGCTCGGGACGCGGATTTCGGCGCGCC
>JAPPIT010000212.1 GCA_028820505.1 Defluviicoccus sp. | reverse complement strand
TGCCTTCGGCGACCTGCTGGATCGAGCGCGTCAGGGTCTTGCCGCCCTGGATCTGAATCGTCGCGACCTTCGCCGCCGCGGCGACCTCGGCCAGGTTCTTCGCCGAGACGTCGCTGCCGCCGCCCGGCTGGGCGTATTCGTGGGTGAGGGTCGGCATTTGGGCGTAAGCCGATACCGCGAACATCATCGCCGCGCCCGTAGCCAGAAGCCTTTTCATGTCGATCTCCAAGTGAAGCCAGGTTTCGTCTTGTTCGGCCCTTCTACCACAACCGGGCCGCCCCGTTCGAGAAGGGGGCTTATGCGGATGACTTGACGAGTGGGAGACCGCCGTCCCCCCACCGTCATGCCCGGACTTGTTCCGGGCATGACGATATAAGGGCAGGCGGCCCCTGCCTATCCCAGGCGCCGGCACAGATCGAGATACTCCGTCATCGGGGCGCGCAGATAGTCCGGGATCGGGACGGACCGGCCCATCTCCTTGGACGCGACGCAGCTGACGAACTCGCCGCGCAGGACTTCCTCGCCCTTGTCGGAGCCCACGATCGTGTAGCGGATCGACGACCGGCCGAGCCCGGTGAGGATCAGCGCGAGGTCGAGATTGTCGCCCATCCGGCGGGATTTCCTGAAGTCGACGTCGCAATGGACCAGAGGGAACATCCTCCCCTCGTCGAAGAACTCGCGGGCGAAGTCGATCCCGAGGCGTTCGACCACCCAGCTCTCGAACAGGTCGTTGAACATGCGGAAGAAGGACACGTAGAAAACGATGCCCGCCGGGTCCGAGTCGCCGAACCGGATATGGCGGCTGACCGAAAAGATTCCGTCATGCTCCGACATCGCTCTCCCTCCGCTGGGCCGGCGCGATCCTATGCGATTGTCCGTTTCGGTTGGAGGCGCCGGCGCGGCCGGGCTGCATCCTTCGATACGGCGCTTATAAAGCTATGTTGACGAGCGGGAGGCCGACGACACCCCTTCCGTCATGCCCGGACTTGTTCCGGGCATCCACGCCCCTCCGCCGCCTCGCCCGTGCCCGCTGATACCGCGATGCCGCAAGACGTGGATGCCCGGAACAAGTCCGGGCATGACGGAAGGGGACGGTGGGGGCATTCCCATCGCCGGTCCGCGCCAGCGCCGCATCGAGGGACGCCGCACCCCGGCGGTTTCATCTGAAACGGATAGGCTCTAAGGTCGAGGGCGGCGGTCGAGCGGGTATGGAATATTTCCTTCAGCAGCTGATCAACGGCGTCACGCTGGGCGCCGTCTACGGGCTGATCGCGATCGGCTATACGCTGGTTTACGGCATCATCGGGATGATCAATTTCGCCCACGGCGAGGTCTACATGATCGGCGCCTTCATCGCGATGATCGCCTTCCTGATCCTCGGGCCGGACGGCGGTGGGTATCTCGTGCTGGCGCTGCTCACGGTCCTCATCGTCTCGATGATGCTCACCGCGGTCTATGGCTGGACCCTGGAGCGGCTCGCCTACCGGCCGCTGCGCGGCTCGACGCGGCTGGCCGCGCTGATCTCGGCGATCGGCATGTCGATCGCGCTGCAGAACTACGTCCAGCTCACCCAGGGCGCGCGCACCAAGGCGATCCAGCCGGTCATACAGGGCGGCATCGAGCTCGCCGAGCGCGACGGGTTCGCGGTCTCGCTCAGCTATATCCAGATCGTCATCGTGGTCGTGACGGTCGCGCTGATGGCGTCGTTCTCGCTGGTGATCGCCAGGACTGCGCTCGGCCGCGCCCAGCGCGCCTGCGAGCAGGACCGCGAGATGGCGGCGCTGGTCGGGATCAACGTCGATCGCACGATCTCCGTCACCTTCGTCATCGGCGCCTCGCTCGCCGCAGTGGCCGGCACGATGGCGGTGTTCTATTACGGCGTGATCGATTTCTTCATCGGCTTCCTCGCCGGGATCAAGGCGTTCACCGCCGCTGTGCTGGGTGGGATCGGCTCGATCCCCGGCGCCATGCTGGGCGGTCTGCTGATCGGCCTGATCGAGGCGTTCTGGTCGGGCTACTTCACCACCGAGTACAAGGACGTCGCCGCCTTCTCCATCCTCGTCCTGGTGCTGATCTTCCGTCCGACCGGGTTGCTGGGACGGCCCGAGATCGAAAAGGTCTGACGCGTGACCGCCGGCACCCTGGCGGAGCGCGGCGCGGCCTTCCTGCCGACGGCGCTGAAGGAAGCCGGGATCGCCGCCGGGATCGCGCTGCTTCTCGCCCTGCCGCTGGTCGGCGCGAGGACGGTCTCCGAGGGTTCGGCGTTCGTCGTGACGCCCCGCATCGTCGAGCTCGCCCTCGGGGTGGCGTTCGTGTTCGCCGGCCGGCTCGCCATCGCGTCCCTGCGGGGCGGGCACCACCTGCCCGTCATCGTCGGCGCGCTGGCGGTCGCCGCGCTGGGCTGGCGGTTCGCGCTTCCGAGCGCGTTTCTCGGCGTCGTTGCGATCGCGGGCGGGCTGGCGGTCGCCTGCATCGGCGCCATCGGCCTGCTGCGGGCGCGGCGGGACGAGATCCCGGCCGTCGCCCGGATCGATACCGCCGGGCTGCTGCGGCAGGCGCTCGGCTGGCTCGGCCCCGCCCTGATCGCGCTGGCGATCGTGCTGCCGTTCCTGCCGTTCGCCGACCGCCGGCTGATGGACATCGCCATCCTGGTCCTGACCTACGTGATGCTGGGCTGGGGCCTCAACATCGTGGTCGGGCTGGCCGGCCTGCTCGACCTCGGCTACGTCGCCTTCTACGCGGTGGGCGCCTACAGCTACGCGCTCATCGCGCGCGAGTTCGGCCTCGATTTCTGGTCCTGCCTGCCGCTCGCCGGCGTGTTCGCGGCCTTCTTCGGAATCATCCTGGGCTTCCCGGTGCTCAGGCTGCGCGGCGACTATCTCGCGATCGTCACCCTCGGCTTCGGAGAGATGATCCGCATCATCCTGCTCAACTGGTACAACTTCACCGGCGGGCCGGACGGGATTTCGGGCGTGCCCAGGCCGACCTTCTTCGGGCTGCCCTTCAAGCGCGCCCCGCCCGAGGGCGTCGAGTCCTTCCACCAGTTCCTCGGGATCGATTACGCCTCGATCCACCGGACCTATTTCCTCTACTTCCTGGTGCTCGCGCTGGCGCTGATCACCAACGCGTTCACGCTGCGCATCCGCAGGCTGCCCATCGGCCGCGCCTGGGAGGCGCTGAGGGAGGACGAGATCGCCTGCCGGTCGCTCGGCATCAACCCGACCAACACCAAGCTCACCGCCTTTGCCATCGGCGCCATGTTCGGCGGCTTCGCGGGCTCGTTCTTCGCCACCCGCCAGGGCTTCATCAGCCCGGAGAGCTTCACCTTCATCGAGTCCGCGATCATCCTCGCGATCGTGGTGCTCGGCGGCATGGGGAGCCAGATCGGCGTGGTGCTGGCCGCGCTGGTGCTGATCGGCCTGCCGGAGTTCTTCCGCGAGCTGCACGAGTACCGGATGCTCGCCTTCGGCGCCTGCATGGTGCTGATCACCGTCTGGCGTCCGCGCGGGCTGCTGGCCAGCCGGGATCCGATGATTCGCCTCTCGCGGAGGAGGGCGCGCCCGTGAGCCTGCTGACGGTCGAGCACCTGACGATGCGCTTCGGCGGGCTGGTCGCGGTCGACGACGTGGGCTTCGCCGCCGAAGAGGGGCGGATAACCGCCCTGATCGGACCCAACGGCGCCGGCAAGACCACCGTGTTCAACTGCCTGACCGGCTTCTACAAGCCCGATACCGGGCGGCTCGCGCTTCGCGCCGACGGGCGGGAGCACCTGCTGGAGCGGCTCGACGACTTCCGGGTGGCCAGCGAGGCGAAGGTCGCGCGAACGTTCCAGAACATCCGCATCTTCCCCCAGATGTCGGTGCTGGAGAACCTGATGGTCGCCCAGCACAACCGGCTGATGCGCGCCTCCGGTTATACGCTGCTCGGGCTCGTCGGCGCGGGGCGCTTCCGCGTCGCCGAACGCGCCGCGGTCGACCGCGCGACCTACTGGCTCGACCGGGTCGGGCTGACCGACCGGGCGGATGTCGACGCCGGCACGCTGCCCTATGGCGGGCAGCGCCGGCTCGAGATCGCGCGGGCGATGTGCACTGAGCCCGTGCTGCTGTGCCTCGACGAGCCCGCCGCCGGGCTGAACCCGCGCGAATCCGCCGAGCTCAACGCGCTGCTGACCTTTATCAAGGCGGTGCACCGCATCGGCATCCTGCTGATCGAGCACGACATGAGCGTGGTGATGGGCATATCCGACCACATCGTGGTCCTCGATCACGGCGCGAAGATCTCCGAGGGTCCGCCCGACTTCGTGCGCAACGATCCCGCCGTGATCCGCGCCTATCTCGGAGAGGAAGAGGCCGAAGATGGCTGAGCCCATGCTCGCGGTCGAGGCGGTGCACGCGTCCTACGGCAACATCCACGCGCTGCGCGGGGTGACCGTCGACGTGCCCGAAGGCGGCATCGTCTCGCTGATCGGCGCGAACGGCGCGGGCAAGTCGACGCTCCTGATGACGATCTGCGGCAACCCGCGCGCGCATGGCGGCGGGATCCGGTTCGACGGGCGGGAGATCACGCGGCTGCCGACGCATGAGATCGTCCGTCTCGGCATCGCGCACGCGCCCGAGGGGAGGCGCATCTTTCCGCGCATGACCGTGCTGGAGAACCTGCAGGTGGGCGCGGTGACGGCGGACCCCGGGAAGTTCGAGGAGGACACGGAGCGCGCGTTCTCGCTGTTCCCGATCCTCGAGGAACGCCGGGACCAGCGCGGCGGAACGCTCTCGGGCGGCGAGCAGCAGATGCTCGCCATCGCCCGCGCCCTGATGGGCCGGCCGCGGCTCCTGCTGCTCGACGAGCCCTCGCTCGGGCTGGCGCCGATGATCGTCAAGCAGATATTCGGGGTCATCCGGGAGATCAACGAGCGCGACGGGATGACCGTCCTCCTGGTCGAGCAGAACGCCTATCACGCGCTGCGGCTCGCCGACCGCGGTTACGTGATGGTCAACGGCGAGATCACCCTGACCGGGACCGGCGCCGCGCTGCTGGACGATCCCGAGGTCCGCGCCGCCTATCTCGAGGGCGGGCGGGCGGCGGAGCCGGCGGCATGAACGGGGTGCCGGTCGCCGTCTTCCTGTGCGTCACGGTGGTGCTCATGGGAGGCGCCGGCTTCCTTGCCGGACAGGCGCTCGCCCGCCTCTGGCGGCCGGTCTGGCAGGTGTTCCTCTACAGCGCGCTGATGGGCTGCGCCGACCGTTTCCTGGTCTATGCGCTGTTCGACGGCGCGCTGTTGTCGATCGCCGGGTATCTGACCGACACCGCGGTGATCCTCGCGCTCTCCCTTGTCGCCTACCGTTCGACGCGGGCGGCCCGGATGGTCGCGCAGTACCCCTGGCGATATCGCCGCGCCGGCCCGTTCGGCTGGCGCGAAATCGGGGCGCCTGCCCCGCAATCTGGAAGGGAGGTTCCATGACGACGGTGATTACCGGTGCCGGGCTGGTCGGCACCAGCTACGCGATCCGCGCGCTCGCCCGCGGCGAGAAGGCGGTGTTCCTCGACCCGATCCCGCGCGGGGACTATCTCGACAGCCGCCTGGGAGCGGGCAACTACACGCTGATCGCCGAGGACGCGCGGCATCTCCCCGGCGTGCTGGCGGCCATCGAGGAGCACGGCGCCGACACCGTGCTCCACACCACGGGGCTGATCGGAAAGCGCGCGGAAGATCCGCTTCATCTCGGCATGGACATCAACATCAACGGCGCGATTACGATCTGCGAGGCGGTGCGGCTCGCCGGCGCGAAGCGGCTGCTCAGCATCTCGACCTTCGGCTCCTACGACTGGCGCCGCACCGCCCCTGACGGCACGATGAAGGAGGATTTCCCGCTCGGCAGCGGCACCGCCTACAGCAACACCAAGGCGGCGCAGGAGCTGATCATGGAGGCCTATTCGAACCGCTACGGCTTCGAGGTCGCCATCGTGCGGCCCGCCAACGTCTTCGGCATGGGCCATTTCTGGGGCGGATCGGGCGGCGGCGAGAAGTGCCACACGCTGGTCGAGAGCGGCATCAGGGGCGTCCCGGCGCGGATCCCCGAAGAGCAGACGATGTCCTTCGAATACATCTACTCCAAGGATATCGGCCGCGCGCTCGATCTGTGCGCGACGCGCGACCTGCCGCGCTACAGCGTCTTCAATATCGGCATCGGCGCGGTCACCTCGTTCGACGAGCTCGTCGCCGCCGTGCGGGCGTCGCTCCCCAACCTGGAGATCGAGATCGTCCCGGGAACGCCGCCGGTCTCGCGCACCGACCGCATGGACATCGGCCACGCCCGCGACGTTCTCGGCTGGGAGCCCGAATACACGCTCGAAGCCGGCTTCGCCGCCTATGTCGAGGAGATGCGCGCCGCGCTCGGCGCGAACGCGTGATGGGGGGGCGCTGCGTTTCCGCGTTTGTTGGAATCGCTCCCCCGATTATCTTCCACGTCATGGTCGGCGGAGGCCGACCATCCACGTTTTGCTTTTTTGTTTTCCCGTTGATACAGAAAAAAACTCGTGGATGGTCGGCCTCCGCCGACCATGACGAATGGAGCGATCCACGGCCGCTTGCGGTTCGATCCGAAGCGGACAGGTTCGAGGACACCGATCATGGCCGATATGGAAGCGATCCATCCCGGGGAGCATCTGGCGGAGATTCTGGATGAGCTCGGGATCAGCCAGTACCGGTTGGCGAAAGCGATCGGCGTGACGCCGCGGCGCATCGACGAAATCGTCCATTGCCGCCGCGCCGTCACGGCGGACACTGCCCTGCGCATCGGGCGGGCCTTGGGAATGACGGCGGAGTCCTGGCTGGCGTTGCAGCGGCTTTACGATCTCGACCGCGCTCGCGCCGAGCTCGACGTGTCGGAGATCGAGCCGCTCGTCGCGATCCGCTGACGCCCTGCCTTACGCCGGGCCGTCGTATTTGACGACCCGCTGGTCGATCGCGCCGAACACCGAATTGCCGTCGGCATTTCGCATGTCGATCCGCACGCGGTCGCCGAAGCGCATGAAGGGCGTCCTGGGCGCGCCGTGCTCGATGGTCTCGATGACCCGGACCTCGGCGAGGCAGGCCGAGCCCACGCTCCGGTCGTGGTTGGAGATCGTGCCGGTGCCGAGGATCGTTCCCGCCGCCAGACGGCGGCTCTTGGCGGCATGGGCAATCAGGGTGGGCACGTCGAAATAGAGGTCGGTGCCGGCATTCGGACGGCCGAGCGGCGCGCCGTTGAGCGAAACCTCCATGTCGAGCGTCATTTTGGTGCCGTCCCAGGCGGCGCCGAGCGATTCCGGCGTCGCCACGACCGGCGAGAATGCCGTCGTCGGCTTGCCCTGAAGGAAGCCGAACCCCTTGCCGAGCTCGGCCGGGATGAGGTTGCGCAGGCTCACGTCATTCAGGATGCCGACCAGCTTGACGTGGCTCGCTGCCGCCTGCCGAGTCACGCCCATCGGCACGTCATCGAGAATGACGAAGACCTCGGCCTCCATGTCGATTCCCCACGCCTCGTCGGCAAGCTCGATGTCGTCCCGCGGCCCGATCATCGAGTCCGAGGCGCCCTGATACATCAGCGGGTCGTCGTAGAGGTTCTTCGGCATTTCCGCGCCGCGCGCCGTGCGCACCAGCTCGACATGGCTGAGATAGGCGCTGCCGTCCACCCATTGATAGGCGCGCGGCAGGATGGCCGCGCATTCCGAGGGCTCGAAGGGAAAGCTCTCCGCCTCGCCCGCGTCGAGAGCGGCGGCGAGCGATTCGAGGGAAGGCGCGGCATTCGCCCAGTCGTCCATCGCCGCCTGCATGGTGGCCGCCACGCCGCCGGCATCCGCCGCGCGTGTCAGGTCGTCGCTGACCACCGCGAGCCGCCCGTCCCGGCCGCCCTTGAGCGTTGCGAGCTTCATGCCTTGGTCCTTCCGCCTGTTCGGGGCCGACAGTCATAGAGGGCGCGCGGCCGTCGGCACAAGCTACAGCCGGCCGATCTCCAGCCGTCCGGTGAGCATGGCAAGCCCTTCCAGCAGGTAGTAGCTGCCCCAGATCAGCTCGTTCGACAGCGCCACCCCCTCGCGCTGGTCGAAGCAGCCGTTGGTCAGGATTCCGGGCGGCCGCCGGTCCCTCGGCGCGACCGGCGTCAGGTGGCAGGCGGCGAGCGTGCGCAGCGTTTCCCCGGCGCAGGCACGGTAGCGCGCCGCCGCGTCCGCGTCGTCGACGGCGGCCGAGAGCTTCAGCATCGCCGTCGCCGCGATCGCGGTGCCCGATGTGTCCTTGCGCGTGTCATGGTCGATCGGCGCGTCGAAGTCCCAGTAGGCGACGCGGTCGGCGGGCACGTTGTCGATCCACCAGTCGGTCGTCCGGGCCGCATATTCCGCCAGCGCGGTCTCCTCCGGCATGTGCCGCGCGGCATGGGTGAGGAACTGCATCGCCCAGGCCTGCGCCCGGGTCCAGGTCGAGCTGTCGGAGACCCCCTTGTGGGTGTAGGAGCGCACCGCCTCCCCGGTCTCGGGGTCGAGGCTCACCGACTGCACCACCGAGCCGTCGTCGCGGACGCAGAGCGCGGCGCTCCGGAGCGTGTGGTGGAGCGCGCGGTCGCGCAGGCTGTCGTCGCCCGTCTTTCCGGCCGCGAACAGGAGCAGCGGCACCGCCGCGAGACCGTCGATATTGGCCTCCCCGGCGCCCACCGTGTGCGCCTCCTCGGCCTCGGCGCCGAGCGGGATCAGGCCGAGCCTCGGGTCGAAATCCGCCGCCAGCCGTTCCGCCGCCGCGAGCGCGAGCGCCCCGGCGGGCCCGTCGCCGTGCAGAATGTCGCCGAGCGCCGCGCCGTAATAGAACAGGAACCCGCGAAAGACCGACTCCGAGCCGATCCTGGGCCGCAGCCGCTCGGTCCAGCGCCGTGCCTCGGCGACGAGGTCCGGATCGTCGAACGCGGCGCCGCCGAGCCAGAGCATCGCGTTCCAGTATCCGCCGGTCCAGAACCCGTCCGGCGTCGTCGTCCAGTTGCCCGTGTCGGTGTCGCCGTAATGCGGAAAGCCCGGGAGATCGGCGGCCACGCCGGCGCGGATGCGCGCCGCCATGGCGTCCAGGGCCTCGTCGAGCGTCTTCGCGCCTGCCATCGGGCGGCTCCTTTCGCGATCGATGTCTACTAAAGCCTGTCCGTTCCGGATAGAAGCGCCTTTACCCCGCCCTCACCGTCATGGTCGGCCTCCGCCGACCATGACGGAAGAGAACGGATGAAGCGGTTCCAACTATCCGGTTGCTTACGCTGCCTGACGGGCTATCCGCCGTCCGGCCGCTGCTCCCGGTACCAGTCCAGGATCGCTTCGCCGGTCATGAACGCCACGTCGCTGTATCCGGAGATCGTCTGCAGGAGTTCCCGGAAATAGCGGAAGCGGTGCGGCACGCCCATGATGTAGGGGTGGACGGAGAGCGCCATCACCCGCGCCGAGCGTTCCGAATCGCGGTAGATCTGCTCGAACTGGTCCAGTGCCCGGTCGCGGTACTCGCGCGCGGGGTGGTGCTGGATCAGCATCATCGCCACGTCGTTGCATTCCTGGGTGTAGGGGATGTTGACGATGGGCCCCGCGCGCGTCCTGAGCGCCACCGGCTCGTCGTCCAGCACCCAGTCGGCGACGTATTCGTAACCCTCCTCGACCAGGATGTCGGGGGTCTCCCAGGTCTCGGTCAGACCGGGGCCGAGCCAGCCGCGCGGCCGCTTCCCGGCGAAGGCCTCGATCGCCTCGGTCGTGCGCCGGATGTCCAGGCGCTCGTCCTCGACCTTCTGCATGTTGCGCTGGGTGAAGCCGTGGCCGATGAACTCCCAGCCGCGGTCCCGCGCCGCTTCCGCGATCTGCGGATAGCCCGTCACCGCGATGCCGTTGATGCAGAGCGCGGCGGGGATCGACAACTCGTCGAACGCCTCGACGAAGCGCCAGAACCCGACCCGGTTGCCGTATTCGTGCCACGCCCAGTTGGGGATGTCGGGGCTCGGCGAGCCGCCCGCCGGCGGGGTGAGCACGGTCCTCGGCATCGGCGCCTGCGGATCCCATTCCTCGACATTGACGATCACCCAGACCGCCATGCGGGCGCCGCCCGGCAGTTCGAGCGGCTTTCTCCCGACGATTGGGTCGTAGTCGATACGTTCGGTCGGCAGCATGGGCGGTCCTCCGTCGAGAGTTCGCGATCAACGGTCGCATCGCGGGGGTTTATCTGTCTAATGTTGCAATTGTATTGGTGACGGCCCCGTAATGCGGATACGTTCTGGGTAACGACGGAACATCGACCGGGAGAGACGGTATGGCCGACGATATGGGCAACGCGATCGGCAAGGTGGCCGAGGACGGCGCGGCGGCGCGGCTCGAGAACGAGCTGCGCATCCCCTACACCGATTTGCGCGAATGGCTCGAGGAGGCCGAGAAGCTGGGCGAGGTCAGGCACGTCCAGGGCGCCAACTGGGAACGCGACATCGGCATGGCGTCCGAGGTCGTCCTGCATAACGACACGGCGCCCTGCATCGTGTTCGAGGACGTGCCGGGGACCCTGGAAGGCTCGCGCGTGCTGACCAATTTCTTCGCCTCCAAGCGCATGGCCATGACGCTGGGCTTCTCCTCCGACCTCTCCAAGATGGAGCTGACCGACGCGTTCCGCCAGAACTACATGGAGGATTTGCGGACCGTCCCGCACGAGTTCGTCGACTCGGGCCCGGTCACCGAGAACGTCATGGAAGGCGACGATGTCGACGTCGGGGTCTTCCCCACCCCGATGTGGCACGACGAGGACGGCGGGCGCTATATCGGCACCGGCAGCTACAACGTCACCGCCGATCCCGACACCGGCTGGATCAATATCGGCACCTACCGGGTGATGATCCACGACAAGAATTCGGTCGGCTTTTACATCTCGCCCGGCAAGCACGGCCGCATCCATCGCGACAAGTACCAGCAGCGCGGCGAGCCGATGCCGGCGGTGATCGTCTGCGGCGGCGACCCGATGACCTTCCTGATGGGCTGCAGCGAGGTGCCGCCCGGCGTCTGCGAGTTCGACGTCGTGGGCGGGTTCCGCGGCGAGGCGATGAAGATGATCAAGGGCCGGCATACCGGCCTGCCGTTCCCGGCCAACGCGGAGCTCGTGCTCGAAGGCTTCGTCCACCCCGAGGCGCGCAAGGAGGAAGGCCCGTTCGGCGAGTGGACCGGCTATTACGGCTCCCGGATGCGCGAGGAGCCGGTGATGGACATCAAGGCGATCTATTACCGCAACAACCCGATCCTGCTCGGCTGTCCGCCCCAGCGGCCGCCGGACGAGCTCGCCCGCTACCGCGCGGTCACCCGCTCGGCGCTTCTGAAGGAGAACATCAAGAAGGCCGGCGTGCCGGACGTCGAGGGGGCCTGGCTGCACGAGGTCGGCACGGCGCGCATGCTGGTCGCGGTCTCGATCAAGCAGCGCTACCCCGGCCACGCCCGCCAGGCCGGCCATATCGCCTGCCAGTGCCATGTCGGCGCCTATGCCGGCAAGTACGTGATCGTGACCGACGAGGACATCGACGTGTCCAACCTGGAGGAGCTGATCTGGGCGATGCTCACCCGCTCCGATCCGGCGGAGTCGATCGACATCATCCCCAACGCCTGGTCGACCCATCTCGACCCCCGCATCCCGCCCTGGGAGAAGGAGAAGGGGAACCTCACCAACAGCCGGGCGATCATCGATGCCTGCCGGCCGTTCCACTGGAAGGACGACTTCCCGCCGGTCAACGCGCCCTCGCCCGAGCTCGCCCGGGAGTCGCGCGAGAAGTGGGGCTATCTCTGCGACTGACGCGGGGACAGACAGGCACCGTCGCTATCGGACCGCCGCGGCGCTTGCCCGCGGCGGTCTCCGTTCGGGGAGTTGCCGATGCAGCGCAACGACGAGATCCAGACCGATTTGAGGGCGTTTCTCGCCGCGGTCGACGACGGCGGCGAGGTCAGGCATGTCGCCGGCGCCCACTGGGACCGCGAGCTCGGCGCGGTGACCGAGGTGCTCTACCGGGAGAAGGTCGACAAGTCGCCGCTTCTCCTGTTCGACGAGGTGCCGGGATACGCCAAGGGGATGCGCTGCCTCTACGGCATGCTGGGCTCGCCCTTGAGGCTCGCGCTCGGCCTCGGCATCGACCCGGAACAGTCGGGCGACCGGCGGACCATGCTCGACACCTACCGCCGCCGCATCAAGAGCCACGAGCCGATCCCGCCCCGCATCGTCGATGACGGGCCGGTGATGGAAAATGTTGACAGCGACGGCGATGTCGACATTCTCAAATTTCCGGTGCCGATCCATCACGAGCACGATGGCGGGCGTTATATCGGCACCGCCTGCGGCGTCGTCACCCGTGATCCCGACACCGGGCGGATCAATGTCGGCACCTACCGCGTCCAGGTGAACGGCCCCGACATCGCCACCTCCTACATCTCCAACGGCAAGCAGGGCCGGATCCAGCGCGACAAGTACCTCAAGGCGGGCAAGCCCTGCCCGATGGCGATCGTCGTCGGCATCGATCCCGCCACCTATATCGCCGCGCGCTACACGCTCTCCGACAACGTGCCGGAGCTCGACTGGGCCGGCGGGCTGGTCGGCCGGCCGATCGACTGCATCGAGGGCGCGCTGACCGGGCTGCCGTTCCCGGCCAATTCGGAAATCGTGCTCGAAGGCGAGGTTTCGCCCGACGAGACCGCGATGGAGGGCCCGTTCGGCGAGTGGACCGGCTACTACGCGGGCGACGCGAGGGAGGAGCCGGTCATCAGGATCAAGCGGGTCTATTACCGGAACGACCCGATCCTCACCTGCGCCGCCAGCCAGAAGCCGCCCCATTCCCATCTGTTCGAACGCTGCTTCATCCGCTCCGCCGGCCTGCTGGATTCGCTCGAGGGCGCCGGCATCCCGGACGTGAAGGGGGTCTGGGTACACCAGGCGGGCGCCGGGCGGACCTTCGTCGTGGTGGCGATCAGGCAGCGCTATTTCGGCCACGCCAACCAGGCCGGGCTGGTGGCCTCGCAGGTCAACCCCACCGGCTATGTCGGGCGCTATGTCGTCGTGGTCGACGACGACATCGACCCCACCGACATGCAGGACGTGATCTGGGCGATGGGGACGCGGACCGACCCCAAGACCGACTTCACGATCCTCGACCGCAACTGGTCGTCCCGGCTGGACACCATGGTGACAGACGAGAAGCTCTACAACTCGCGCGTCGTCATCGACGCCTGCATCCCCTACGAGCGGCTGGAGACCTTCCCCCGCGTCGCCCAGACCTCGCCCGAGCTGGCCGCCGAGGTGCGGGCGCGTTTCCCCGATGTCTTCGCCTAAAGCCCGTCCGGCTCGGATGGAAGCATTGCTGCCCCTGGCCCTTCTTCGTCATGGTCGGCGGAGGCCGACCATCCACGAGTTTTTAAGCCGTTGAAAACAAAAATAAAACGTGGATGGTCGGCCTCCGCCGACCATGACGGTAGAGAGCGTATCCGCCCCGGGCCTCCGGCCCGGCGTCGCGGATAGCGGGGCCCGGATGATCGCCGCCTTCTGGCGAACGCCCGTCTATGTCCTGCTGGGGGCCACCTGCATCCTGCTGGTGACGTCGGGCGTCCGGCAGTCCTTCGGCCTGTTCATCCCGCCGATCAGCGTCGATCTGGGCTGGGGCCGCGAGCCGATCTCCGTCGCCATCGCGACCCAGAACCTCGTCGTCGGGCTCGCCACGCCGCTGGCCGCGATGATCGCCGACCGCTGGGGTCCGATCCGGGTGATCGCGACCGGCGCGCTGATCGCCGTGGCCGGGCTGCTGATTTCGTCGCAGGCGACGTCCCAGGCCGATTTCATGGTCGGCATCGGCTTCCTGATCGGGCTCGGGATGGGCGGCTGCGGGCTGGGGCTCCTGAACGCGCTGGTCGGGCGCATCGCGCCGGAAGAGCGCCGGATGACCTGGCTCGGCATCACCACCGCGGGCGGGACGCTGGGACAGTCCGTGTTCGTTCCCTACAGCCAGGCGATGATCGAGATCTTCGACTGGCGCGGCGCGCTGATCGCCATGGCCATCGCGCTCTCGATCGCGGTTCCGCTCGCGCTTTCGCTCCGCGCCGGAACCTCGACGCGGCTCGTCCAGCGGACCCGGCAGAGCCTCGGCCAGGCGCTGCGCGAGGCCGCCGGGCACCGCGGTTACGTGATGCTGGTGAGCGCCTATTTCGTCTGCGGGCTCCAGGTGCAGTTCATCGCGAACCATCTGCCGGCCTATATCTCCGACGGCGGGCTCGCGCCGGCGCTCGGCGCGGCGGCGATCGCCACCATCGGGCTGTTCAACCTGTTCGGCACCATCGGCGCCGGCCGGCTCGGCGACCGCTACCGGATGAAGTACCTGCTGAGCACGATCTACACCGCGCGGAGCATCGCGATGATGGTCTTCCTCGCGATACCGCTGACCGAGACCAGCGTGCTCGTCTTCGCCGCCGTGATGGGGCTGTTGTGGCTCTCGACGGTGCCGCTCACCACCGGGCTGATCGCCCATATCTTCGGGCCGCGCTACATGGCGACGCTGGCCGCGATCGCCTTCCTGAGCCACCAGCTGGGCAGCTTCCTCGGCGTCTGGCTCGGCGGGCTCTCGTTCGACATGACGGGCTCCTACGACCCGGTATGGACCTTCGCCATCGTCGCCGGGTTCGTCGCGGCGGCGATGCATCTCCCGATCCCCGACCGGCCGCTCGCGCGGCTGAAGGAAGGGGCGGCGTGACCCTTCGTCAGAAAAGCGCGAGTTGATCGCCCCGCCTCAGCGGGCGCTTGAACCGCGTCGTGTCGAGCTCGAACCGGCGGTCGGAGAAGCCCAGGCGCTTGCAGGCGGCCTCGAACCGTTTGCCGAGCATCGCGGCATAGGGTCCCTGGCCGCGCATCCGCTTGCCGAACGTCGATGCGTAGATCTTGCCGCCATGCGCCTGGCGCATCAGGTTGAGCACCCGCGACGCTCGATCCGGACGGTGGGTCTCGAGCCATTCCTGGAACAGGTCGGCGATCTCGAGCGGCAGGCGGAGCAGGACGTAGCTGGCGGACCGTGCGCCCGCTTCCCACGCCCTTTCGAGGATTTCCTCCATCTCGTGATCGGTGAGGCCGGGGATCGTCGGCGCCGCCATCACCCCGGTCGGAATGCCGGCCTCGGCGAGCCGCCTTATCGTCTCGATGCGACGGGCCGGGGTGGGCGCGCGCGGCTCCAGGAGGCGCGCGAGCTCCCTGTCGAGAGTCGTCACCGATATGCAGACCTGGGCGAGCGACCGCATCGCCATCGGCGCCAGAATGTCTATATCCCTGACCACCAATGTCGACTTGGTGACGACTCCCACCGGGTGGTCGCATTCGGACAGCATTTCGAGGATCGACCGCGTGATGCCGAATTCGCGCTCGATCGGCTGGTAGGGATCGGTGTTCGTCCCCATCGCCATCGTCCGGCATTCGTATTTCGGATCGTGGAGCGCGTCTTCCAGCAGGCGGGCGGCGTCGGGCTTGTAGAACAGCCGGGATTCGAAATCGAGCCCCGGCGAGAGGCCGAGAAACGCATGGGTCGGGCGCGCGAAACAGTAGACGCAGCCGTGCTCGCAGCCGCGATAGGGGTTGATCGAGCGGTCGAAGGGCACGTCCGGCGAATTGTTGCGCGCGATGACGGTCTTCGACGCATCGCGCGTCACCGTCGTCCTGAGCGGCGGCAACTCCTCCGCCGACCAGCCGTCGTCGATCGCCTCCGACGCATGGGGCTCGAAGCGGCCCGCGCGGTTGCTGACCGCGCCGCGCCCCTTGCGCGGGATATCCGGGAGGGGAGTATCCATCGCGGGAGTCTAGCTTGCCGGTAGGAACATAACAAGAACATTCGTCGTCTATGGACATTGTTTCGGAGAGGCTTCAGAAACCCGGCGTGCAACCGGATCTCAGCATCGTCGTTCCGGCGCTGAACGCCGCCGCCGCGCTTCCGCGAACGCTCCGGGCGCTCGCCGCACCGGGGCCGGACCGAAACCGCGAGGTCCTGGTGGTCGACGGCGGATCGTCTGACGGCACGGCGGCGGTCGCCGGGGCGCATGGCGCGAGGGTGGTCGTGTCCCCTCCGGGCCGCGGGGTCCAGCTCGCCGAGGGCGCCCGGCGGGCGAGCGGAAGCTGGCTGCTTTTTCTCCACGCCGACACGGTGCCGGGGGAAGGCTGGGCGGACGCGGTGTCCGGCTATTGCGGCGACCCGGGGAACCTGGAGCGCGCGGCGACGTTCCGCTTCGCGCTCGACGACGCCGCGCCGGCGGCGCGCAGGCTGGAGGCGGTCGTCGCCTGGCGCACCGCCGCGCTGGGCCTTCCCTACGGCGATCAGGGGCTGCTGATTTCCCGCGCGTTCCACGACTCGCTCGGCGGGTTCAGGCCGCTTCCGCTGATGGAGGACGTCGACATCGTCCGGCGCATCGGACGCCGCCGCCTCGACATGCTCGACGTCGCCGCGGTGACGTCCGCGGTCCGCTACAGGCGGTCGGGCTATCTGCGCCGCTCCGGCCGCAACCTGATCTGCCTCGGGCTCTATTTCCTCGGCGTCCCGCCCGGCGCGATCGCGCGGCTCTATCGATGAAACGAAGTCCCAGGCTCTACGTGTTCGTCCGCGCGCCGGCGCTCGGCGCGGTCAAGCGGCGCCTGGCGGCAGGCGTGGGCGCGGTCGAGGCGCTGCGCTTCTACCGCGCGGCGACGGAAAGTCTGTTGCGCCGGGTGGGGCGCGACCCGCGCTGGGAAACCGTCCTCGCGGTGACGCCCGACACGGCGGCCCGCGGCGTTTCCCCGTGGCCCGCCGGGTTCGCGCGAACGGGGCAGGGGGGCGGCGACCTCGGCGCGAGGATGGGGCGGATCCTGGCGGGCGATCCCACGGTGCCCGTCGCCATCGTCGGAAGCGACATTCCCGAGCTCGGCGCGCGGCATGTCGAATCCGCCTTCGTCGCGCTCCGAAATGCCGACCTGGTCTTCGGACCGGCGGCCGACGGCGGCTACTGGCTGGTCGGGCGGCGCCCCGGCGCGGCGACGCGCGGCCTGTTCGACGGCGTCCGCTGGTCGAGCCCGCACGCGCTTGCGGACACGCGCGCCAACGTGCCGCCTCGGCGGAAGGTCGCGCTTCTCGAAACGCTGGAGGACGTCGACGACGCCGAAGCCTACGCAAGCTGGCGGGTCAGGCGGAACGCCCGGCGCGGTGCTCGTTGAGCCTCGGCATCAGCTCGACGAAGTTGCAGGGCTTGTGCCGGATGTCGAGCTGGTAGACCAGGATCCCGTCCCAGGCGTCGCGGCAGGCGCCGGTCGAGCCCGGCACCGCGAACAGGTAGGTGCCCCCCGCCACGCCCGCCATCGCGCGGGACTGGATGGTCGAGCTTCCGATCTTGTCGAAGCTGATCATCCGAAACAGCTCGCCGAAACCGGGGATTTCCTTCTCGAACACGGCTTCGAAGGCCTCCGGCGTGACGTCGCGGCCGGTGACGCCCGTCCCGCCGGTGGCGATCACCGCGTCCACCTCCGGGTCGGCGATCCACCGCCTCAGCTGCGCCTCGATGGCCGTCCGCTCGTCCGGGACGATCCGCTTGTCGGCCAGACGGTGGCCCGCCTTCTCCAGCCGTTCGACGAGCGTCGCGCCGGACCGGTCGGTGTCCTCGGTCCGCGTGTCGGATACCGTCATCACCGCGATGTTGATCGCCGCGAAGGGGATCGTCTCGTCAATTCCGCTCATTCCGCGCCACCACGTTCGGGTCGCCGTCGAGGGGTTCGTATATCGGCACCTGGCCGGCGGCGAGGCGGTCCAGCGTCGGCGAATCCTGGCCCAGACGGCTGCGGTAGATCCACAGATTGGCGAGCACGCGCTCGACATAGTTGCGGGTCTCGCGCGCGGGGATCGTCTCGATGAAGATCAGCGGATCGGTCGCCTTTCGCCGCGACGCCCGGCGCCACCACTTGTTGAGATTCCCCGGCCCTCCGTTGTAGGCGGTGGCCAGCTTGAGAACGCTGCCCTTCACCGTGTCGTGGTCGATCAAGTAGCGGATGTAGCGCTGGGCGATCGAGATGTTGAGCGCCGGGTCGTAGAGCTGGTTGCGCCGGGCCCCCCGGAACCGCTTGCCCACCATGAACCCCGCGGTTCCCGGCATCAGCTGCATCAGGCCGCGCGCGCCCGCATGGCTCTTGGCGCGCAGGTTGAAGAGCGATTCCTGGCGCATGAACGCGTAGATCAGCGCCCGGTCGACCGTGAAACCGCCGCGCGGCTCCCAGCGCGGCACCGGGAAGCGCGCGCCGTGCGCCGCCGCGCCGGTCTTCTCGTCGACCATCGAAACCGTTCGCACCGAGAGCGACGCCAGCCCGGCTGTGTCGGCGAGCGCCATCAGCGATTCGCCGAGCGCGCTGTCGTCGATCGAGGTCAGCGCCTTCAGCTCGCTCTCGGCGCGGCCGTGCTGGTTGACCTGCAGCAGGGCTATGGCGCGGCGGGCCGCGGGATGGCGCACGAGGATCTTCACATGCTCTCCCGTGAGCTCCGGCATGCGCCAGTCGAGGTCGCGTTCCAGGCCGAGGACCCGCGCCCCGAGCTGGCCGTAGAAGGTCAGGGGGTACTGCGCCGCCCGGTTCATCCAGTAGCGGACCCGGTCGGGCCGTTGCGAGACGAGGCTGGCGCGCCCCGCCCAGAACGCCGCGCCCGAGGCCCACCACGGGGTCAGCGAAGGATCGTCCGCCATGGCCTCGAAATGACCCGCCGCCTCCGCGTGCTCCCCGACCCGGTAGGCCGAAAGCCCGGCGATCCAGTACGCCATCGGCATGTAGCGTCCGGCCCGCTTCACCGATCCGGCGGACAGCCTGTGCGCGGTCTCCGGCGAGCCGTGGAAGAAATATCCCCGCGCGAGGTGGGAGCGCGCGATGGCCGTCTCGGTGGGGTCGAGCATCCGCCGGGTGGAACGCCAGCCCAGGATCTGCCGCGCGCGCTTCAGCCGGCCGGCGCGCGCGTGGTAGCGGATGGAGCGGATGCGCTTCGCCACGGCGCGTTCCGCCGCGGCGCTGCGGCGGCGGGGAGAGTCGTAGCCGTAAGTCGGAGAGACGCTGACCGTGCCGTTGATCCTCGGCTTCGGAGCGGTCGGCTGCTGCGGCCGTCGGCTGGATTTCCCCTTGCGGCGCATCGCGAGACGGTAGATCCGCCGCGCCTCCGGATGGTCGGCATAGGATCGGAGCCAGCGCTCCAGCTCGTTGTAGCGCGAACGGTACTTCGTCGGATGCAGGTAGCGCTGGGCCTGCACGTGACCCATGAGGAGCCGGCTGCCGAGCTTCCCGATTGCCCGGTCGGCGGCGCGCCAGCTGCCCTTCTCCTGCAACTCGAAGATCCGCCGGTACTGGGCCGCGTCCCGTTCGCCGATGACCCGCGGGAGAGCGATGCGGCCGGCGTCCCCGCCGCGCTCTTCCGCCTGCACGGGAGCCGCCAGAAGACAGGCGCTCGCCGCGAGGAAGCCCGCGAGAGCGATCCGCAAGACGCGGCTCGGACGACCTTGGTGTCCCGTCATCCTGGCGTACCGGGGTCGGCGAGTTGCTTCTTGATGGCGATCAGGTCGGTCCACGCATCTCTCTTCTGGGCCGGCTGGCGGAGCAGATAGGCCGGATGGAGAACCGCCCGAAGCGGAATCCGGGCGTCCGAACCCGGAACGCTATAGTTGAACCAGCGGCCCCTCAGCCGCATGATCCCCTCGCGGGTGCCGAGCAGGGCTTTCGCCGCCGTTCCGCCGACCGCGACCAGCACCTCGGGTCCGACCAGCGCGATGTGCCTTTCGATAAAGGGCAGGCAAAGCGCGATCTCGGAATCGGTGGGGTTGCGGTTTCCCGGCGGGCGCCAGGGAAGGATGTTGGTGATATAGGCGTCGCTCCGGTCGAGGCCGATCGCCGCCAGCATACGGTCGAGGAGCCGCCCCGCGGGGCCGACGAAGGGCACGCCCTGCCGGTCTTCCTCGGCGCCCGGCGCCTCGCCGACGAACATGAGCCGCGCGCCCGCGGAGCCGTCCGCGAAGACGAAATTGGTGGCGGTCTCCTTGAGAGGGCAACCGTCGAAGGCTTCGAAGTCCGCTTTCAGGGAGTCGAGGTCGTTCGCCGCAACGGAGGCCGATGCCGCCTCCGGCGAGGGCTCCGGGCTTGGAGGCGCGCGTCCGGACGCGACCGCGAACCGGTCGAGCGGCGCATCGGCGACCGCCTCGTCCGCACCGGCCTCGATCTGCCACGCGAGCACCGATGTGATCGTCCCGCCAACGGCCATGCCCGACCCTAGCACAGGCGGCCGCAGGGAAACAGGCGGCGGGGTGCGCTGTAAACCGATGTCGGCCATCATGTATCGATTGGCGGGCAGAGGCGCACTATGCGTGGTTTCTCGGGTCGAGCCATTCCCATACGCCGTCATGCCCGGACTTGTTCCGGGCATCCACGTCTTGCGGCATCGCGGTGCGAGCCGGGCACGGGCGAGGCGGCGGAGCGACGTGGATGCCCGGAACAAGTCCGGGCATGACGCGGTGGGGGCATCGTCCAGATGGATAGACACTTCTGAACAGGCACACTAACGGCAGGTTCCGGACTTCGGGGCGCGCGGTGCCGCCCGGATCGAATCGAGTCATGTAGTCGAAGGGGGCGGGAGTCGAAGGGAAATGTCGTAAAAATTGCACGACTATGCCGATATACTTGGGACGGTTGCGGCACGGGAGAATGACGCTGAGCCCCGAGATCTATGCGATCGTCGCCGTGGGGGTCGCTCTGGCAGGACTGATCTTGACCGTGACGGGTCGACTGTCGACACGCCTCACGGCGGTCGAGAAGGAAACGGCTCGGCTTGCTGGCTCGCTCGACATCTTGACCAAGTTCCTGGTCGACCGCGAACGACACGCCGCGGGAGAGTGACATGGCCGAGACGCCGACGCTCTCTCGGCACGCTCCTGCATAATCCCCATTGCTCGACGGGCGCTCGTCTGACGCGAGTCGGCGCCGACCATGACGGTGGGGGGTCGGGGTAAGGGCGCTTCTATCCGAAACGGCCTGGCCCCTGGTTCGCCTCCGCACGGCGGTTCGGCCTGGCGAGATCGTCGAGGTGCCGATTCGGGTCGATTGACGTAGCGACGGGCGTCACCGAACGAGGGCTCGAACGTGGCCCCGGCGATCGCTTCGAACAGGATGTCGGCGGGGTGTGCTATACACGCCGGGTTCGCGGCGGGACGGGGCAGGCCTTGGAACGGGAATCGATGGCTTTCGATGTCGTCGTGGTGGGCGCCGGTCCTTCCGGGCTCTCCACGGCGATTCGCCTGAAGCAGTTGGCGGCGGCGGAAGACCGCGATATCGGCGTCTGCGTGATCGAGAAGGGCTCCGAGGTCGGCGCGCACATTCTTTCGGGCGCCGTGATCGAGCCCCGCGCGCTGTTCGAGCTCTTTCCCGACGCGCTGGAGAGAGGGGCGCCGCTCAACACCCCCGTCGGGGAGGAACGGTTCCTGCTGCTGACCGAGGGGCGCGCCATCCGGCTCCCGACGCCGCCGCAGACCCGCAACCGCGGCAACTACATCGTCAGCCTCGGCAATCTCTGCCGCTGGCTCGCCGGGGAGGCCGAGGCGCTTGGCGTCGAGATCTATCCCGGGTTCGCCGCCGCGGAGGTGCTGTACGACGGGTCCGGGCGGGTCAGGGGCGTCGCCACCGGAGACATGGGGCTGGGCCGCGACGGCGCGCCCGGTCCCAACCATGAGCCCGGAGTCGAGCTGCATGCGAGCCAGACGGTGTTCGCCGAGGGTTGCCGCGGTTCGCTGGGCAAGACGCTGACGGAGCGTTTCGATCTCGGCCGGGACAGCCATGCCCAGACCTACGGGATCGGAATCAAGGAGTTGTGGGAGGTCGATCCCGCCAACCACCGTCCCGGCCGCGTCGTGCATTCGTTCGGCTGGCCTCTCCGGACCGACACTTACGGCGGCTCGTTCCTCTACCATCTCGAGGACAACCAGGTCGCGGTGGGGTTCGTGATCGGGCTCGACTACGCGAACCCGCATCTGTCGCCGTTCGAGGAGTTCCAGCGCTTCAAGACGCACCCGGCGATTCGCCCCACATTCGCCGGCGGGCGCCGGATCGCCTACGGGGCCCGCGCCGTCAACGAGGGCGGGTTCCAGTCGATCCCGAGGCTCGCCTTCCCGGGCGGCGTTTTCGTCGGCTGCGAGGCCGGCTTCCTGAACGTGCCCAAGATCAAGGGCACCCATACCGCGATGAAGAGCGGGATGGTCGCGGCCGAGGCGATCTTCGAGGCGCTCGGCGGCGGCGACCCCGGCGCGCAGCTGGACGCGTACCCGGAAGCCCTGAAGGAGACATGGGTCTGGCCGGAGCTGAGGTCGGTACGAAATCTCCGCCCCGCCTTCCGCTGGGGGCTCTGGGCCGGCCTCGCCTACGCCGCGGTCGACACGTTCCTGCTGCGCGGCCGGGCGCCGTGGACGTTCGGCCATCGCGCCGACCACGATTCGCTCAGAAAGGCGGCCGACGCGCCGCGGATCGACTACCCGAAGCCGGACGGCGAGGTCACCTTCGACCGGCTCTCCTCGGTCTTCATCTCGAACACCAATCACGAGGAGGACCAGCCGGTCCACCTGCGGCTGAAGGACGATTCGGTTCCCATCGACGTCAACCTGGCGCTTTACGACGCCCCCGAGCAGCGCTATTGCCCGGCCGGGGTCTACGAGATCGTCGCCGAAGGCGGCTCCGGCCCGAGGCTGCAGATCAACGCGCAGAACTGCGTGCACTGCAAGACCTGCGACATAAAGGATCCCCGCCAGAACATCGACTGGGCGGTTCCCGAGGGCGGCGGCGGGCCGAATTACCCCAACATGTAGGCGGCGGGAACGCCGCTCCGTCGCCCGTCACGGTCGACGCGGCGCCTGCCCCCATGCCGTCATGCCCGGACTTGTTCCGGGCATCCACGTCTTGCGGCATCGCGGTGCAAGCGAGAGCGGATCTGTTTTGGTTGGAACCGCTTCGTCCGTTCTCTTCCGTCATGGTCGGCGGAGGGGTCGGGGTAAACGCGCTTCTGTCTGAAACGGACAGGCACCAAGAGGGAGCGAGGCGGCGGAGGGGTGAGGAGCGCCGGAGAAGGCCCGCAAGCCTGAACCGGACGTCGATGCGGGAAATCGGGGCCTGCGGGACTCCCGGCCCGAATCTTCGCGTGTATACTCCTGACCAGCTATCCGAGACGGACATGGCGCGCTCGCGAATGCAACGATTCCTCCCGGCGGCGACGTGCTTCGTTCTGGCGGTCGCGCTGGCGTCTCCCGCGGGTTCGGCGACGAATGCGCCGACCGCCGGCTCCGCGCTCGAGTTGGGCAGCTACCTGGCCGGGCAGCACGCCTTCAGGCAGCGCGATTTCGACGCCGCGGCGCGGTATATGAGCGAAGCCCTCAGGGCGCCGCCGCCCGACCCGGGCCTGCTGCGGCGCGCCCTTATCGCGAAGCTGGCAAGCGGGCGGGCCGACGCGGCACGCGCGCTCGCCCGCCAGCTGCTGGCGATCGAAGAGGATGCGCCGCTTGCCACGCTGTCCCTGGCGGTGGGCGATCTCAAGGCCGCCGGGTTCGATTCCGCCAGGGAACGGCTGTCGGCCATCCTGCCCCGGGGTCCCAACCCGTTCTACGGGCCGTTGCTTTCGGCGTGGGCCGAAGTCGGATCGGGAGACTACGATGCGGCTCTCGCCGCGCTCGGCGAGCCCGACGGCAACCGCAATACGGCGGCCTTCCGCAGCCTTCACACCGCGCTGATCCTGGATCTCGCGGACCGGCCCGAGGAGGCGAAGCGCGCGTATCTCGCGGCGGCCGACGAGATGCGGCAGCCCACCGCCCGTTTCGTCCAGGCGATCGGCTCGTTCTTCCGGCGGAACGGCGAGGCCGCCGAAGCGGAACGCCGTTTCCGTGCCTTCCTTGCCGAACCGAACCGGTCTCCGCTGATCGAGAGCGAGCTCGCGGACCTGCTTGCCGGCAAGCCGGCGAAACGGGTCGTGACGGACGCCGTCGAAGGCGCGGCCGAGGTGTTCTTCGACGCCGCCAGCCTGTCGACGAGGGCGAGATCGACCGAGCTGGGCCTGATCTACGGACAGCTCGCGCTCGACCTTCGGCCCGATTTTCCGTCCGCCCGCGTTCTCGTCGGACAAATTTTCGAATCCGTCGGCCGCGACGAGAGCGCGGTAAGGGCCTACGGGCGGGTCGACGGCGCGTCGCCGCTGTCCTGGTCGGCCAGGCTTCGGCGCGCCGGCGGTCTTTCCCGGCTCGGCCGGGAGGACGAAGCGATCCGGATCTTGCGCCGGATGGCGACCGAGCGCGCGGAGCGGACGGACGCGCTGACGACGCTGGGCGATCTGTTCCGCAGCAAGAAGAGATTCTCCGAATCGGTGGAAGCCTACGACGCCGCGATCGGCAGGATCGGCACGATCGAGACGCGGCACTGGAGACTGCTTTTCTCGCGCGGGATCGCGCTTGAGAGGTCCAAGAACTGGCCCCGCGCGGAGAAGGACCTGATCGCCGCGCTCGAGCTGTCGCCGGACGAACCCTATCTTCTCAACTATCTCGGCTATTCGTGGGTCGACCAGGGGATCAAGCTCGACGATGCCCGCAGGATGATCGAGCGGGCGGTCGAGCTCGAGCCCCAGAGCGGGGCCATCGTGGACAGTTTGGGCTGGGCGCTCTACCGGATGGGCGACTATGCCGGCGCGGTGGAGAAGCTGGAGCGCGCGGCGGAGCTGGAGCCGCTGGATCCCACGGTCAACGATCATTTGGGCGACGCCTATTGGCGGGTCGGGCGCCGCAACGAAGCGGCCTTCCAGTGGCGCCGCGCCCTCAACCTCGACCCCGAGCCCGATCAGGTGACGATCATCGAGGGCAAGATCGCGCGAGGCCTTTCCGCGCCGAAGGCCGGCGGCGGCGCGCGCTGACCGCGCCATGACGGCCGCCGCGCCGGATGTCAGCGTCGAGGCGCCGGCCAAGATCAATCTCTTCCTCCACGTGACGGGCCGCCGCCCGGACGGCTACCACGAGCTCGAAAGCCTCGTCGCCTTTGCCGGGGTCCACGACCGTATCGACGTCCGGGGCGGCGAAGGGCTCACGCTCGAGGTCGAGGGGCCGTTCGCCACCGCGCTCGACGCCGGCGGGGAAAACCTGGCGGTCGCGGCCGCCCGGGCGCTGGCCGACGAAGCGGGCATCCGGCCCGACGCCCGGATCCGGTTGCACAAGGCGCTTCCCGTGGCTGCCGGGATCGGCGGCGGGTCGGCCGATGCCGCGGCCGCGCTGCGGGCGTTGTGCGCGCTGTGGCGCGTGTCGGTCCCGGCGGACAGGCTGGGCGCGCTCGCGCTCGCTCTCGGGGCCGACGTGCCTGTCTGCCTCTCCGGGCGGCCGGGCATCGTGCGCGGCATCGGCGAACGGATCGCGCCCGCGCCGGCGCTGCCCGAGGCGCCGACGGTGCTGGTCAACCCCGCGGTCCCGCTCGCCACCGCCGCGGTGTTCGCCGCCCGCGAGGGTCCGTTTTCCGCGCCGGCGTCGTTCGACACGGCCCCGGCCGATGCGGCCGCGCTCGCTGCGGCGCTCTCGGAGACGCGCAACGATCTCGCGCCGCCCGCGCGGCGCCTCTGTCCGGAGATCGACGCCGTTCTCGACGCGATCCGGTCGGCGCCGTCCTGCCTCATCGCCCGCCTCTCCGGCAGCGGGCCGACCTGCTTCGGGCTGTTCCCGTCGGATAAGGCCGCGAGCGAGGCGGCCGGGCGGATCGCGGCCGACCGCCCCGGCTGGTGGATATGCGCCACCCGTCTCCTTGCGTCTCCCGGGGCGGGCGTTATTGCGGGTCGAAACGATTGAACCTATCTTGCCGCGACCGGTCGCTGGGGCGTAGCCAAGCGGTAAGGCAACGGGTTTTGATCCCGTGATCCCAGGTTCGATTCCTGGCGCCCCAGCCAATCGCCAATCCGCGGGCGGGCCCGGAGGGGAGACGGAATGACCGAGCGCCTCGACGCGACGGGGCTCAAATGCCCGCTGCCGGTGCTGCGCGCCCGCAAGGCCATCAAGGCGCTCGATCCCGGTTCGGAGCTGCTGGTGCTGGCGACCGATCCGGCCGCGGTGGAGGATTTTCGCGCCTTCTGCGAGGCGGCGTCGCACGCCTTCGTCGACGCGGCCCGGGACGGGGAGGTCTATCGTATCACGATCAGAAAGGGCGGCTGAGCCGCCGGGGGGACGGTCATGAAGTTCGGTTACTTCACGCTGAGCGACAACCACTATGTCGGCAACGAGCGCACCGCCAACGACTATATCCGCGACATCGCGGCGGAGGCGATCCACGCCGAGGCCGTGGGCATGCATTCGGCCTGGATCGGCGAGCACCATTTCTCCACCCTCGGCGTGCTCTCCTGCCCCGACATCGTCCTCGGCTACGTCGCCGCCGTGACCGAGCGCATCCGCCTCGCCCCGGCGGTCAACGTGCTGCCGTTGCACCATCCGATCCGGGTCGCCGAGCAGTGGGCGACGCTCGACCTGCTGAGCGACGGGCGGGTCGATTTCGCCACCGGCCGGGGCTACGACAAGCGCGAATACATCCCCCTCGACGCGCCCTACGAGAACAACACCGAGGCGTTCGCCGAGGGGCTGGAGGTCCTTCACCGGCTTTGGACCGAGACCGAGCCGGTCACCCACAAGGGCCGGTTCTACGATTTCGAGAACGTCTCGATCACGCCGAAACCGGTGCAGAAGCCGCCGCCGATCTACGTTGCCTGCTTCTCGCGGCCGTCGATCGAGCTCGCCGGCAGGCTCGGCCACAACGTGGTCGTCGCGCCGTTCGCCGCGGCGATGCAGTTCGGCGGCCTCGGCGAGATGGCCGAGATCTACAACGAGGCCTGCGCAAAGCACGGCAACCCGCCGGGGCGGCTGATCTGCAGCTATTTCGCGCATTTCGCCGACAGCCCGGAAGAGGATCTCGCGGCGCGCACCAGCCAGGTCCGCTACTTCCAGGAGTGCTGCATCCACGCCCTGCCGCAGGACATCGAGAAGGCGCCGCCGACCTACCACTACTTCGTCGACATGGTGAAGAACATGAAGGCGATGACGCCGGAGGGGCTGACCGACAAGTCGATCCTGGTCGGCGACGCGGACGCGATCGGCGAGACGCTGAAGAAGGTCGAGGAGGCGGGCTTCGCCGAGGTGATCCTCTACTTCAATGTCGGCCTCAAGCCGCACCGGCGGGTCAAGGACGAGATGCAGCGCTTCATGGAGGAGGTCGCCCCGGCTTTCGCCGACGCCGAGGGCCGCCTCGCGGCGGCGGAGTAGCGCCTCCGGTCAGAGGATCCCGGAAAAGAAGTAGCGGGTCATCTCGTAGGATTGCCGCGTCAGCTTCGCGTCGTAGCGCTGCAGCTCGTTGAACATGCCGATGTCGCAGAACGAGTGGCTGGCGTGGCCGTACATCATCGTCTGCCAGTCGATTTCGGCTTCCGTGAGCTCGGCCTCCAGCGTGTCGATCATCTCGCGCGGCGTCACCGGGTCGGCCGATCCGTGAAAGATCAGCACCGGCCCCTTGAAGTCCGGCGTGGCGTTTTCGTCGACCGGCTGGGGCAGGGTGACGTGGAAGACCGCCGTGCCCGCGTAGTCGGCGCCGGCGCGCGACTGCTCCAGCGCGAAGCCGCCGCCGATGCAATAGCCGATGAGGCCGCGCTTTCCCGTATCGATCAGCCCGCGCGATTCCGCCTCCGCCGTCATCGCCCGGTCCGCCGCCGCGCCGCAGCCGAGGATATGCGGCAGATCGGCGCGCACCTCGCGCGATATCTTCATCAGCTCGTCGAAGCTCTTCTCGCGCTCGCCGTACCCGGCGCCGAACATGTCGGCCATCATCACGACATAGTCGCCGCCGCCGAAATCCCTCGCGATCTCGATCCCGTGCCGCGAGACGCCGAGCCAGTCCGGCTGCATCAGGATCGCCGGGCGCGGTCCGGCCGCCGAGTCGTCGTAGACCAGCATCCCTTCGAACTCGCGGCCGTCATGGCTGTAGGGAACGGGAATCTCGGCCATGGGGCGTCTCCTTGGGCGGTGCCGCAGCATAGCGCACCCGATCCGGTCGCGTGCAAGAACCACGCGTGATAGGTTCCGGGCATGAAGAAGGCAAATCGCGAATCCGGCCGCCAGGGTGGCGCCGTGAGCGGGCGGCTGGCCGAAGCCGCGCATCTGCAGGCGATCGAGGGAAACCCGTTGTCACCCGACGAGTTCGCCATGTTCGAGATGTTCGAGCGCGAGGGGTGGTCTCCCGGGAAACGCCGCGCACACATCGCGAGACGGTTCAAAAGCCGCGGGCGTGTCGCCGCGGCGGAATGAGCGACCGCGACTATTGCTATCCACCCGACTTCACGGTCCTTCGCAACAAGCTGGACATCAGGGATACCGCTACGCTGGAAGCGGCGGAGCGGCAGTTCGTTGCCCAACGGCTTCTTGAGGCGGTTCCGCGCGGCGACTTCGATCTCGCCCACCTCAAGGCCATTCATCGCCACCTGTTCCAGGACATTTACGACTGGGCCGGCGAAATCCGCACCGTGGAGATCGCCAAGGGCGACAGCCGGTTCCAGCCGAGGCGTTTTATCGAAGTCGGCATGGCGGACGTACATCGCCGCGTCGTCGCCGCGGGGTACTTCCAGGGTACGAGTCCGGAGGCCTTTGCGGACGGGGTGGGACCGATCCTGGGAGATATCAACCATGTCCACCCGTTTCGCGAAGGCAATGGGCGGACACAATTCCAGTATCTGAAGCGGCTCGCGGAACGGGCCGGGCACGGGTTGGACTTCACGCGGCTGAACCGCGAAGCCTGGACGGACGCCTCGCGACGATCCAACGCGGGAGACCATGAGGCCATAACGCACTGCATCCGCCAGGCGCTTTTGTGAGCCTCTAACCGGACGCTTCGCATATGCGCGCTAACTGTCCCAGGTCGTTTCGTGGAACAGGCTGTCGACCGGCACCGGGGCGTCGATCAGGCGCTGGTCGTGGGAGTACGAGATGAAGCGCTCGAGGTTCCTGCGGTTGGCGGCGATGCCGGACGGCCAGGGATCGGCGCCGAGCGCGGCGAGCTGGTCCTCGAACTCGTTGCGCGCGAAGGCGAGCGTCGACCAGCCCGGATCCTCGTAGAACTCCCGGGCTTGGGCCTTGGCGTCCTCCCAGAGCGCCATGACCGTGCGCGCAAGCCAGGGATGCGCCTCGATCAGCGGCTTGCGCACCGCCATCAGGTGCATGATCGGGTAGTAGCCGTGCTTGCGGAAATAGGCCATCGATTCCGCGCGCCGGTCGGGGAACAGCGTCTTCACCCTGTCGCCCGCCTCCAGCACCGCGGGCGGCGGGTGCGGGTGGACCATCGCGTCGGCCTCGCCGTCGACCAGCATGCGCCCGACATCGTCTTCGAGCCCGATGCGCTCGACCTCGATCCCCTTCTCGTCGCCGAGCGGCATGACCTCGTCGTCGGCGACGATCCAGCGCACTTTGTCCCACGGGACGCCGTATTCGAACTTGAGGTCGCCCAGCGCCAGCACCGACATCGTGGTCTGGAAGGTGCGCAGGATCACCCGCTTGCCGATCAGGTCCTTCGGCGTCTCGATGCCGGCTCCGGCGTTGACGAAGATGTGGTTCTGCGAGAACAGTCGGCGCGGGAACACCGGGATGCCGACGAAGGGCGCGCCCCGGGCGGTCGCGATGATATGCGAGGAGAGCGAGGTCTCGGCGATGTCGAACTCGCCGTCCTCCAGGAAGCGGCGGTGGCGGTCGACGCCGTCGCGCCTGGGCGGCGCCATGCCCACTTCGAGCGGCTTGAGCGTCAGCCCCTCCGGCGGCTCGACCAGACCCATGAAGAACGGCACGTGGCGGTCGTAGCGCTCCAGCGCGATCGAGAGCTCGAGGTCGGCCATGTCTGCGTCTCCCGCGGTTCGGCCATTATGGCGGGCCGCGCCCGCGCGCTGTCAATCGGCGGCGCCCGGGAGCGGACGGCGCGCGGCGAAGACCATGCCGATGGTGAGCACGGTGAACCCGGCGGCGATCCAGAACACCGCCTCCGGGCGTCCGAGATCCATCATCCAGCCGTAGAGCACCGGCGCCGTCCCCAGCCCGACATTGAACCCGGCGGTGACGAAGCCGAACACGGTCCCGATGGCGCCGGCCGGCGTCAGCCGCTTCAGCAGCACGTCGCGGCTCGGGTTCACGAGGCCCCGGAACACGCCCGCGAGGCCGAACGCGGCGGCGACCAGCCAGAACGCCATCGCCCCCGTCGCCACCGCGGCCAGCGCGCAGGCCGCCGCCGCGTAGCAGATCCCGAGCACGGCGTCGGGGCGGTTCCACCGGTCGGCGATATAGCCGCCGAGAGCGACGCCGAGCCCGGTCAGGAGGTAGAACGCGGTGAGCACCCCGCCCGCGAGCTCCGGGCTCGCGCCGTAGATCGCGATGAAGGCGACGACCGAGAAGCCGCTGATCCCGGCCCCCGCCGCGGCGGACAGCGCGTAGAAGCCGAAGAAGCTGAGGATGGTCCGGTCGAACAGGACCGTCCAGTCGGCGCCGCCGCCCTTCTTCCCGCGCGGCCGGTCGTCGCGGATCGAGGACGAGAAGGCGGGGAGCAGGCAGGCCAGCGCCACGCCCGCCACGCCGGTCGCGATCAGGGCCGCGCGCCAGTCCCAGACCGCCGCCAGAAAGAGCAGGCTGACCGGCGCGGCGGCGAAGCCGAGCGAGCCGGCGAGCGAGTGGACGCTGAAGGCGCGGCCCATGCGCCGGTCGTCGACGGAAGACGACAGCAGCGCGAAATCCGCCGGATGGAAGACCGCGTTCCCGGCGCCGGCGACGATCATCGCCGCCATGATCTCCCAATAGGTCTCCGCGAACCCGACGGCGGCGATCGCCCCCGCATTGACCGCGAGGCCCGCGATCAGCACGCCCCGCGCGCCGATCCGGTCGACCAGCAAGCCGATCGGCGTCTGCAGGACTGCGGTGGCTATGTTGTAGGCCGCGACCGCCGAGCCGAGGGCGAGATACCCGATCCCGATATCCTCGTGGATCAGGATGAACAGCGGCGGCAGGGCGAGCTGGTAGAAATGGCTGAGAAAATGCGCCGCGCTGATCAGGCCGACCGCCTCGACCTCGCGGCGAAGCGCCGGTGCGGCCGCCGTCATCGGAGGGACCCCCTCACGTCATGACGGTGTCGGACGGGAAGATGGCCCTGGCGAAAACGGGTGCGCCCTACGCGCCCGCCCGCCTCCGATACGCCCGGACGCCCAGGAATACGGCCGCGACGGCTATCGCGAGCGCCGCGGCGCCGATCCCGACGGCGATGTCCTCGGGCCCGCCGTGATGGGCGAGCGCGGTTCCGGGCGCCGCGGCGGCGGCGAGCGCAAGGGCGCGGGCGATCCATTTGCTCATTGTCGGCCTCTCTCGGACTGCTGAAACGGTGAATTCGCGCCGTCACGCCTCGACGTGCGACGCGGCGGACGCCTCGGCGCTCGCATCGGGCGTCGAGAACAGGAGCGACTTGATGATCAGCGGCACCACCTCGGTCGGGTGGATCATCGTGCCGATATCGACATAGTCGAGATCCTTGAGCTGCACCCCGTCGACCGAGACGATGTCGACGCCGACGTCGAACTCGTCCTTGAGGATGTGGCCCAGCGTGCGCCCGGTATCGCCCTCCATCATCAGGACGATCGGCCGCTTCTCGGCCAGCACGCCGCGGAGCCCGTCGCAGAGCCCGGTGGCGAGGTCGTGGAGCCTTCGGTGCAGCGGCAGCCCCTCCCAGCGGAAGGCGAGCGCCACGTTAGTCTCGGCCGGATCGATGTCGTTGCGGGCGAGCGCGGCGCCGATCTCGCTCTCGATCCTCGCCGGCTCGATGTCGCCCGAGAGGTCGGCGCGGATGCGGACCACCGGCACGTTGCGGAGCGGCAGCGCGGCCTCGTCGGACACCATGATGGTGTTGCCCGAGACCTGGACCGAGAACTGCGAGGCGCCGACCACGGTGGCGCGGATGCCCTGGCCGGGGTCGTAGACCGGGTAGGGGATGCGCTCCTCGGTCAGCGCGTGGTGGATATGGTGGGCGAGCGATTTGCCGAGGTCGCCGTGCGGGTCGCCCTCGCGCTCGTAGATATATTCCGAGACCCCGCCCGAGAACGAGATCACGTCGGGCCGGGGCGCGGCGTCGAGCGGCGCCGTGACCAGGAGGTCGCGGGCGAGCGCGTCCGGCTCTTCCTGGCGGATCGCGCCGACCAGCACGTCGGCCATGCGCCGCACCAGCGCCCGCCGGTCGCCGGCCTCCAGCGCAGCGCCGGGGACGAGCGAAATGCCGGCATCCTCCGCGATCTGCAATGCAGGCCCCTCGATGCGGACCAGCGCGCCGTCGCCGTCAAGGGCGATGAGCCGCCCGCCGACCGCGACCGCCGCCGTCGAGACGATCTCGCCCCCCCGGCACAGCGCGAACTTGGTGGTGCCGCCGCCGATGTCGACGTTGAGGAAAGTCTTGTCCTCGGCCTTCGACAGCCTGACCGCGCCCGAGCCGTGCGCCGCCATCACCGATTCGAGATTGTGCCCGGCCGACGCGCAGACGAACTTGCCGGTCTCCTCGGCGAACAGGTCGGCGATGGCGCGCGCGTTGACCCGCTTGAGCGCCTCGCCGGTGAGGATCACCGCGCCCGAATCGATGTCGTCCGGCGTCAGCCCGGCCTCGCGGAACGCGCCGTCGAAGAACGATTTCAGCGCGTCGGCGTCGATCGTGTAGTCCGGCCGGTAGGGGGTAAGCAGGATCGGCGAGCGCCACAGCACGTCGCGGTCGACGACCACGAAACGGCTCGACAGCGCCTCGGACAGGCGCTGCAGGTGGACGCGGGCGAACATCAGGTGCGAGGTCGACGAGCCCACGTCGACGCCGACCGTGGTCAGCTCGACATTGTCGGCCTTCCAGATCGTATCCCTGATGAATTCGGCCTCGCGCTCCGAGGCCGGGTGGAAATGCGCGTAGTCGAGCTCGTGCATCTTCTATTCGGCGGCGAGATAGGGGGTCTCGTCGATCAGATTGCCCATGCGCGACCGGACGCCGTTGCGGGCGAGCGCTTCGAGGAACATGCGGTGGACCTTCGGGTCCTGGTCGGCCCACTCGATCTGGTCGCCGCCTTTCTTCACGTCGACGTCGCCGCCCGCGAACAGCCGGCGCTTGGATTCGGTGAGCGGGTAGCGCAGCGAGCCGTAGGCGACCGGGAAGTAGCGCGCCGGCCCGGCCGAGGCGTTGAAATGCTGGTGGAACATCATGTCGGCGGGCGCGAACACCACCCCGTGCTTCCACGGGTAGTACATCATCTCCTCGTCGCCCTCGAACCAGCACAGCGAATAGCCCTCGCCGGTGACCCAGTAGACGTGGAAGTCCGGCCCGTGGCGGTGCGCCTTCTTGTAGGTGCCGACCGGCATCTCCGAGCAATGGGCGTGCATCGTGCCCTCGGCCAGGATGAACATGATGTTGGACGAGCCCTCGCCGCGCTCGGGCCATTCGCGGAGCTCGAACTTGCTCACGTCGGGGACGAAGTTGGTCTCCCACATGTGCTTGCCCGGCCGCTTCGCCACGAAGTCGCCCTCGCCCGAGAAATGGCTCTCCTTGCCCTCGCGCTCGGGGAAGCGGAAGTCGTTGTCGAAGATGAATTCCTCGTTGTGGAAGCAGTTCATCATCAGCGGCGCCGAGGTGGACGAGGCGAGCTTGGCCGATTCCGTGCCCGAGCCGTTGAAATGCCGGTATTTCGAGTTGAGCGGCAGCGCGAACACGCTCTTCGGCCCCCATTCGAAGCTGTGGGTGCGCCCGTCGGCGGTCTCGATGGTGGTCGAGCCGCGCCCGGACAGCACGTAGATCACCTCCTCGAACATGTGCTGCTGCGGCGCGGTCGCCTGGCCCGGCAGGAGCTCCAGCAGGAACACCGACATGAAGTCGCCGCGCCCCTTGAGGTGCACGAAGGCGGCGTTGCACCCCATGCGCGGCCACGGCGCGGTCGCCACGTCGAACAGGTCGATGCAGAACTCCTCGGCGATCGGCGGCCCCTCGCGCTCGCACCACAGCAGATAGGTGTCCTCCAGGAACCCCTCGCCGACGATGTCCTTTTCGTTCTGGTATAGGGCCATGAGAGTCCTCTCTTCGTGCCGTGCACTGTGACTGACTGCCGGCAAACCCTAGCTTCGGGGCTGCCAAAGGAATAACAACTTATCCGGCTATGTGGTAGAAAGAAAACCTATGGCTGGAACGCGCGCGTATCGTAGGAGCGTGCTCGGTCGCGCTCCCACTCACTATCTCAATTTCGGTCTTGTCCGCTTCGAAATCCGCGAGGTGCACAAATCCTCGACAATGCTATATTTCCGCATCGATCTTTTGCCAATTGTTACAAATTCTTCCTTTCTCTGTTTTCGTGATATATTTGCACCGGCTTTTCGAAGTGCTTCACGTCAAAATACGCTATTTGCATGAGACGCTCTGCTTGACCGTCTTCTCTTTCCTTCAGCTCGCCACGACTGACAATAACCGGAAGGTAGGCGCCGTTGGGGTAATATGGATGAGTCTCATTAAAAATCACAGGCACTTCCGCATGGGCCGGTTTTCCATCATTATAAGCTTTGAACAGTTTGTCCTGGTCTTCTTTCATGTCTTCGAAGTCTTGCGAATCCATATAAGGCATGAGCATCTCCATGAGTTCCTTGCTCGACTTCGAAACCAAATGAATCTGCGCACTCCCCGTATCCTTACCGTAGAACAACTCTGCGAATACGCTCGCCTCCTTTAATGTCGCGTCGATAAGACGACCGTTCTGTGTCATTAGGGCAAGTACCGTGGTGATGGCATGAAAGGAATCCAAATCACCGTACAATCCCGGCTGGGGAATCGGCGTGGCCGGTTGATCTTCTGATAGAGAAGTGTCAGAAGCGACTTCGTTCGGTCTGGTCTTTTCTTTGCCCCCTTTGCCGCCCTTTATGACCAATTTCCCCACTTTAATTTGGCCACCACGCCAAATTAAGACCAGCAGGATTGCAACTACCGCAAGCGTACCCACAATAAGAATCCACAAGAAATTATCTTGAAGCAAAGGGTACAGCTTTTCATAGAATTCTACCATTGTGACCTCCCCAGCCGCGTTTCTCGACCCGTGTCTGTGCTCAACGTGAACTTCCATACGCGAAAATACAAATTTTTACTCCTATGTGCGCATACGCCGATCGATCAGCCAGCCATTCGTCCAGTTCGTCGAAAAGAGACTTGTAGTCGAATTCCATACGGTAATGCTCTCGCACAATTTGAAAAAACAATTGGTAAGATCTGTAAAATAAATTCTTATAGCTCGGAAGGGATGAAGGTATGAGAAGCAGGTGATGAACTTTGCTTTCAAAACCGTATGACGGCGCGATATCGACCATTTTCGCACTATATTCGCGCCCAGGCTGGAATTCAGAAAAGGAGCAGAAAAACCTTTCGATCCGGTGGCATTTTTCGGTCGGCCAAAACAACCGGGACCGGTCGTCCGAATCTATAACAATCAGCACGCCGTCCGGTTGCAGGAAGTTGGGAGCAGCGCGGAGTAAATCCTGCGGTGTGTCAAGGTGTTGAACCAATAATCGTGCTATGGCAATCGGAAAATTGCCATGGTAATTCAGCACATCGGCCCTGGAGTATTCGATGTTATTGTTCTGCAATCCCCCGAATTGCTTCCTCCCGGCGTCGATTGCCCTTTGGTCGATGTCGACGCAAGTATAACACTTGTCGGGAAAATAGGTCGCCAGCTTGGTTGCGTAGTATCCGTCGCCGCTGCCGAGGTCGAGGACGTGTTTCGCTTGGTGCCAAGACGGCAGATTCAGATATGCCGGCAACTCCAGCGGAAACCCGAAGTCTATCTGGTACTTCATGATCCGGTTCCAAATCGTCAGTACATCATCACTAGGGAGTGGCACGGGCTCTATTCCAAAGGTGGTTCGCGACCTGAACAAGTGCGTCTTTAGCGGATTGCAAAGGAAAGTAGAGGATCTTACCCACCGGCTTGCGCTTGATGGTTGGGTCGGACGCGAGATTTTGTGGAGGAATCATGGCTTCATCGTACTTCGGGTGATCGATTACAGAATCTCGATCTTGGCGGAATGGATGTGGCACAGGAAAGGAGAAGCACACTTTCCATCCCGTGGAAGCAATCCTGGGCCATACATGAAAGGAGCATTGGCAGAGCCGCAGACCATCGAGAGTCCTGGGAATTGGGATCAATTCTTCCCAGCGGACTAAGCGAGGCCACTTTCCCCTTTGCTCGCTGACTGCATCGGTCGCCCGCCTCCGCGACGGGTGCTCGATCCATGCGAACGTCGCGGATGCCGGCGACCTCCGGAGCCTCTGACGCATCGGTAACCGGCATTTCGACTCGAACATGCCCTGGGACCAAAAGTTGAGCTTATTCAACGAAGAGTCGAACATATTTCTGGAATACACATAACAAAGATTTGCATTACTGTAAATTATATTTTAGAATAAAAGAAAGTTAAGGTCAAAATTCCAGATTTATATCGATATATCTTATCTGTTATGACTATACTCCATAAACAGATATCGGCGAATACTTGGCTGCGACGCCATCCGCCGACAGCGACAACGGTCCACGCCACGCCATGGGTTCTGGCGGAGCCGGAAGGGCCGGGCGCATGACCGGCGCCTATCCCGACGAGCCCGTCGAGGTCGTGTGCTTCGACTACCGGAGCGACCTGCACCTCACCCGGCGGATCGAGGCGGTGCGGGGCCGCCGGGGGGAGGATGCCGAGTACGCGCTCGCGCAGCGCTATCTGGCCTGGGTGACGGTGAAGGCGGAAGGCACCGGCCGGGTTTCGCGTCTCCGGATTTCCATTCCCGCCGGTTTCCTGACCGACCTCGCATCGGTGCCGCGGCCGGCACGTTGGGCGGTGAGCCGCGTCGGCCCGCATCTCGAGGCCAGCATCGTTCACGACTGGCTCTACGTCGCCTGGCAGTTCGAAGGGCGCGAGCGGACCGCCCGGATGAGGCGGTTCGCGGACGACGTGTTCCTCGCCGCCATGAAGCGAGCGAAGGTCCGCCGGTTCAAATGCTACTTGATCTACGGCGCGGTCCGGGTGGGCGGCTGGATTGCGTTCAACGGAACGGACGACCGTCTGTTCGTCGACGCTTAACCGGCCTCGATTTCGGGTTCTATGGAGAGGGGCTGCCCCGCCCTCCCTTCCGCTATAGTCCCGCCATGCGCCCGCCCCTCGTCCGCTACGCCTATCTCGCGCTCGGCTGGGTCTGCGTCGGGCTCGGCGCGGTGGGGGTGGTGGTGCCGGGGATGCCGACGGTGGTGTTCCTGCTGGTCGCGGTGTGGGCGTTCGCGCGAAGCTCCGAGCGGTTCCACCGCTGGCTGCTCGCCCATCCCCGCTTCGGCCCGCCGGTCGTCGACTGGCAGAATCACGGGGTGATCCGCCGCCGCGCCAAGGTGGCGGCGCTTCTGTTCATGACGCTCGCGGTGGTCGTGCTGGTGTTCTTCGCGGGCTTCCACTGGATCGCGACGGCGGCGCTGGTCGCGACGATCTGCGGCGCGGCCCTCTTCGTCGCCACGAGGCCCGAGACGCCGCGGGGGTAGGGGGCGTCCCTCGATACGGCCCTTCGGGCCTACTCGGGATGAGGATGGAGAAGGAAACCCTCACCCTGAGTAGCGGCGAAGCCGCGTATCGAAGGGCCGCGTTGGCATCGCCCTCGCCCCGGTGCTACCGTCCGGCCGCAACCGGAACGGGGCGGACGGATGGCGGAGAATTTTCGCGAGCTGCTGGGCGAATTGCGCGCGGCGGACCAGCTGGTCGAGATCGCGCGGCCGGTCGATATCCGCCATATCGCGGCGCTGGTCGACCAGTCGGACAAGGCACTGCTCTTCACCGACGTCGCGGGCTACGACATGCCGGTGGTCTCGGGCGTGATCAACCACCGCGACCGCCTCGCCGTCGCCATGGGGTGCTCCTTCGGCGAGATCGAGGCGAAGGTCCGCGCCGGGCTCGACCGGCCCGTCGAGCCGCGCTCGGTCAATGCCGGGCCGGCCCGCGAGACCCTGCTGGAAGGCGGCGACGTCGACCTCTACCGCCTGCCGATCCCGCTGTTCTCGGTGCTCGACGGCGGGCCGATGATCACCGCGGGCGTCACGCTCGCCCGCGACCCGGACGGCGAGCACGGGCTGAACGCGGGCGTTTACCGCTACCTCGTCAAGGAGCCCGCGCTCACCGGCATCGACATCGTCACCCCCAACAATCTCCGCCGCTTCGCCGAGAAGGCGTTCGCGCGGGGCGAGCCGCTGCCGATCTCGATCAATATCGGCACCCACCCGATCGAGGTCATCGCCGCCACCTACAAGGCGCCCATCGGCACCAGCGAGGTCGCCATCGCCGGCGGGATGCGGGGCGAGGGGCTCGCGCTCACCCCCTGCAAGACGGTCGACATCGAGTGCATCGCCGACGCCGAGATCGTGCTGGAGGCGGAGATCCTGCCGACCGGCTGGACCCGGCCGGAGGGGCGGTTCGGCGAGTTCACCCGGCTGATGGGCGGGCTCCACTGGAACCCGCTGGTCCGCGTCAACGCGATCGCGATGCGTCGGGACGCCGTCTACTACGCGCTCCACATGCCGTGGGAGAATATCTGGCCGTCGGGGCCGATCTACGAGGCCGCCGTCCGCCGGGTCTGCCACGAGGCGGGCGTGCAGGTCACGGCGGTCAACATCACGCCCGGCGGGTGCTGCCACTGGCACGCGGTGATCGCGATCCGGCCGCACCCGGGCGACGGCAAGAACGCGATCACCGCCGCGCTCTCGGTCGCCGACATGAAGCACGTCACCGTGGTCGAGGACGATATCGACGTGTTCGATCCGGTCGACGTCGAATGGGCGGTGGCGACCCGGGTGCAGGCCGACCGCGACGTGCTGATAATCTCCAACGCGCGCTCGAAGCCGCTCGATCCCAGCCTCCGGATCGAGCCCGGCAAGGTGCCGACGACGGCCAAGATGGGGATCGACGCGACCATTTCCGACGACGTCCCGCGCGCCCGCTTCCACCGCATCGCCTATGCCTATGCCGACAGCGTCCGGCTGGAAGACTATCTCGGCCCGGCCAACGGGGCAGGGACGGCGGCGGCACCGGAAGCGGATATCGACGGCCTCGCCGGTCGCATCCGCGCCGACATCGCCGACGCGCCGGCCTATTTCGCCGAGCTCGCCGAGCGCTACGCCGAGGACGGGTTCCAGGCGGTCGCCCGCGCGCTCGGCAGGCTGCACGCCGACGAAATCCTGTGGCAGGACGCCGAGGGGCGGCACTGCCTCAAGGACTCGCGCTTCGCCGCGAGCCCGCCCGCCGCGCGGCGGAGCGGTTCGTGAAGCTGCTGACCTTCGAGCGCGGCGGCACCGCGGGCTGGGGCGCGCTCGCGGGCGAGGCGGTCGCCGATCTCGGCGCGGCGACCGGGTATGCCGGCATCGTCGACGCCCTGCGCGCCGGCGCGCCGGGCGAGGCCGCGGCGGCGGTCGACGAAGCGCCCAGGGTGCCGCTGTCCGAGATCGCATTCCTGCCGGTACTCGGCCCCCCGGCCAAGCTGATCTGCATCGGTCTCAACTACATGGTGCATGTGCGCGAGATGAACCGGAAGGTGCCGACGGTGCCGAGCCTGTTCCTGAAGTACCACGACGCGACGGTCGGGCACGGCCGCGACATCGTCCGGCCGCGCGTGTCGGAGGCCTTCGATTTCGAGGGCGAGCTCGCCGTCGTCATCGGTCGCGCCGGGCGCTATATCGCCGAGGAAGACGCGCTCGGCCACGTCGCGGGCTACACCATCCTCAACGACGGCTCGATCCGCGACTGGCAGGAGGAGAACGTCTCGGCCGGCAAGAACTTCCCGCGAACGAGCGGGTTCGGCCCGTATCTCGTCACCGCCGACGAGATCCCCGACCCCCACGCGCTCGCCGTCCGCACCCGGCTCAACGGCGAGACGGTGCAGGACGGCAACACGGCGGACTTCATCTTCCGCATCCCGCGGCTGATCGCCTACGTCTCCGGCTTCACCCCGCTCGCCCCGGGCGACGTCATCTCGACCGGCACCCCGCACGGCGTCGGCCACGGGCGCACGCCCAGGCTCTACATGAGGCCGGGCGACACGATCGAGGTCGAGATAGAGCGCATCGGCACGCTCGCCAACCGGGTGGTTCAGGAGTCGTAGGCGACCAGCGTGTCGACCGGCACGTCGAGCCGGGCGCGCCCGTCGAGGAAGGCGAGCTCGACGATGCAGGCCGCCCCCCGCACATCCGCGCCGACCTCGCGCAAGAGCTCGATCGCGGCGTTCATCGTACCCCCGGTCGCCAGCAGATCGTCGAGCACCACGACGCGCTGGCCCGGGGTAATCGCATCGGCCTGGATCTCGACCGTGTCGGTGCCGTATTCGAGCGCGTATTCATGGCCGATGGTGGCGCCGGGCAGCTTGTCCTTCTTGCGCACCATGGTGAAGCCGAGCCCGAGCCTCAGCGCGAGCGGCGCGGCCACGAGGAAGCCCCGCGACTCGATCCCGATCAGCCGGTCCGGCGCATGGCGCGCGACCGCCTCGGCCAGCGCGTCGACCGTCCTGCGCCACGCTCCGGCGTGCTGCAACAGCGTCGAGATGTCGTAGAACAGGATCCCCGGCTTCGGAAAATCCGGGATCTGGCGGATATGGTCCCGGAGCTCGGGCACCCCGTCGGTCAGCGTCATCGTCCCGGGCGTCTCCTCGGCCCTCCGGTTGCCGGAGCGAGTCTAGAGGGTCGCCCGCCCGGACGGAACCGCCGCCGCGCAAGCAGCCAGCACGGCCGACCCTTTCGTTTCTACGCATTATACGTATATTGAGGCGAGACCCTGCCGCCCTGGGGAGGCTGCCATGTCCACAGTGAGCGCCCTCGAGTTCCAGCGCAAGTTCGGCCGGTTCCAGCACGAAGCGCGGCGCGAGCCGGTGGAGATAACCCGGCATGGGCGCCGCGAGTTCGTGCTCATGTCCGCGGAGCAATATGACTGGCTTCGGGCCGCGGCACAGCGCAGCCATCGCACGGACGCCGCCGCCGACGTGGTGATCGACGCCGTGGAGCGCGCCGAGATGGATGCAGAGCACGAACCGCTCGACGATCTGCTGACGTAACCGCGAAACGGTGGCGCTTCCCGATCCGAAGCCGGGCCTGGTCGTCCGCTACGACTATCTCTGGACGCATGAGGCCGCCGCCGGCCGCGATCAGGGCAAGACCCGCCCGGCCTGTCTGGTAGCCGCCACCGACCCGGCGGTGCGCCCGCGCTACGTGGTGCTCCTGCCCATCACCCATACACCGCCCGCAGGCGATACGGTGGGCATCGAAATCCCGGCGCGCGTCAGACAGGCCCTGGGCCTCGACGAGACGCCGAGCTGGGCGATCATGTCGGAACACAATGTCGATGAATGGCCCAATGCCGGGCTGTCTCCGCTGCCCGGTCGGCCGGACACTTTCAGCTACGGTTTCATCCCGCCGGGACTGTTCGCGCGGATCAAGGCCGGCTTCCTCGAACTGGCCCATGCGAAGAAGAGCCGCGCCGTGCGCCGCCGACCGTGACGGATGGGCCAATCCATACATGCGCCGCCCTCACTCCGCCGTCTTCCCGTACCCGTCGGCGAACGCCCGCAGGGCGGCGAAGAGCTCCGGGTCGTTGACGATGCGGGGCACCTTGTTCTGGCCGCCGAGCCTGCCGCGGCTCTTCATCCAGGCCGCGAAGGCGCCCGGGGGGAGGAACCGCACCTTCGCCGCGTCCATGCCGTAGCCGCCCGCGCGGTGGGCGGCGTAGTCGTCGTTGAGGCGGCAGAGCGCCGCGTCGAGCCGTTCGGCGAAGCGCGCCCGGCGGCCGGCGTCGGGGCCGGACCCGCCGGCTTCGGCGCCCGGCTCGACGATGTAGAGATGCCCGCCGCGCGCGCCGCCCTCCGCGGGGAACAGGCTTCCGGCGGCGAAGTCGGTGACCGTGGCGCCGATCGCCCGCGCGGCCTCCGCCACGGCCTGTTCGACCTCGGCCCCGATCACGTGCTCGCCGAAGGCGGACAGCATGTAGCTCGTCCGCCCGGTGACCAGGACGCGCGGCGGGTCGCGCTCGACCAGCGTCACCGTGTCGCCGACGAGGTAGCGCCACAGCCCCGCGCAGGTGGTCACCGCGAGCGCGTAGTTGACGCCGGGCTCCGCGTCGCCGATCCAGCGGCAGTCCGGGTTCGCGCTGTCCAGCCGGTCGAGGGGCACGAACTCGTAGAAGATCCCGGTATCGAGCAGCAGCCTCAGCCCCTCGCCGTCGGCGCGGTCGGCGACGGCGAAGAACCCCTCGCTCGCCGGATAGACCTCGCGGGTCTCGGCCCGGCCGCCTTCGAGCAGGGCGGCGAAGCGGTCGCGGTAGGGTGCCCACGCGACGCCGCCGTGCGACAGCAGCTCGAGCCCGGGCCAGATGTCGGCGATGCGCTTCCCTCCGGCGATCTCGGCGAGCTGCTCGAAGAAGATCAGCAGCCAGCTCGGCGTGCCCGCCACCGCCGTAATCTCCGTCTCCAGGGAGCGTTCGACGAAGCGTTCGATCTTCGCCTCCCAGTCGGCGATGGCCTCCAGCTCGCGCGGCGGGAAATAGCGCAGCCTCGCCCAGGCCGGCATCTCCGCCGCCGCGATGCCGCTCAGATCGCCGCTCAGGACACCCGGCGCGCGGCGCACCAGCCCGGTCGACCCGCCGAGCATGAAGACGCGCCCGGCGAGCAGCCGGCTGTCCGGCCGGGCGGCGACATGGCGGACCAGCAGATCGGCGCCCGCGCGCACGTTCGACCGGCGCATCTCCCGGCTGACGGGAATGTATTTCGTGGTGCCGGTCGCGGTCCCCGACGACACGGCGAACCACGGGATGGGGCCCGGCCAGGTGCAGCCGTACAGGTGGGGGAACGGCACGCGCCAGTATGCGTCCCAGAACGCGTCGTAATCCCTGAGCGGAACCCGCGAACGGTAGTCGTCGAGCGACCGGACGGCGGCGAAGTCGTGGTCCCGCCCGAATTTCGTGCCGCGCGCGCGACGGACCAGCGACGACAGCACGCGGCGCTGGACCGCTTGCGGATCCATCCGCGCGAGCCGCCGGAGCCGCCTTCTTGCGTAGAGCCTCAGAAGCCAGGTCGCGTCGTGCATGGCCCGCCGCCGGGTCAGTTCTCCAGCGCCAGCGCGTGCGGGAAGGTCCTGCGGACCTCCGGCAGCGTCAGCGGCACGCGGACGTACTCGCCCCGGCGCCACAGCTCCCACTGATCGAGCGCCGTCGACGAGTTGAACCTTCCGTCCTGCCCGCCCAGCAGGACGAACCAGTTCGCGTCCGGGTCGGACATGTCGGAGACGTGGCGCGCGTTGGAGCCGTAGCTCGCGGTATGGCGCCCGGCGGTGGTGTCGTGCGCGGTCTTCATCACGGTCTCCGAGCTGCCGCCCACCCCCGCTTCGGCGAAACGGTAGCGCCCGCCGATCAGCGGGAGGCGGGAGAGCGGATGGGCGAGCCTGAGCCGGTGCATGTCGCCCCAGCCGGCGAATTCGTCCAGGCCCTCGGCGGCCGTGCGCAGCCCGGCGGCGAGCGTGTCGCGCAGCGTGCCTTCGTCGGCGGCGGCGATGTCCTCCTCGATCAGCGCCGTGCCCCGGCGCATCGAGGCGAACGACCTGCCGTGCGCCTCGCCGTAGCGGAGCGTGTAGAAGCGGGTGACGAAACCGGCGCGGAACCGCTCGAAGGCGACCGCGCCCGGCGAGTCGCGCCGATAGTGCCCGTCCCAGCCGCGCAGGCGGCCGATCGCATCCGCCTCCCTTGCGTCGGCCGCCGCCGTCATCCCGAGCGCGTCCAGCCGGGCGACGAACAGATCGCGCAGCGCGACCGAGGACGCCATGTAGACGTCCCGCTGCAGCGCCTTCAGGGCCTCGACATCCACCGTCTCCCTGCTCCCGATCAGCGCGGTCAGGCGGCGCACCCGGTCGTCGGGCGAGAAGAAGAAGCTCACCGGCACGTCGGTCTCCGCCGGCCGGTTGTTGGCGGAGACCAGGAAGCCCCGTTCCGGGTTGAGGCCGAAGGGCAGATCCGCGCCGCTCCGCATCGCGCCCCAGGCGGCGTCGTGCGCGTCCCTGTCGACGACGATGTCGGCCGGCGCGCCGCTTCGCGCCGGCAGCCGTACCGCCATCGTCTGGCCGATATTCCCGCTGGCGTCCGCATAGAGCATGTTCTGCCCCGGCACGGCGAAGCGGTCGAACGCGGCGCGGAACCCGGCGAAGTCGCGCGCCCGGCTCACCGCCAGCATGGCGCCGATCTCGTCGCTCGCCCCGTGGCCGGTCCATTTCAGCGCGAGCGGCGGCAGGTCGAAATCGGCGAGCAGCGGCGTGTCGGTCACGATCGGCCCCCATCGCGTCTCGCGCACGGTCGCCTCGCTGTCGAACCACCAGCGCACGCCGATTCGCTCGCGCCGCTCGACGATCTCCGAGTCCGGCAGGTCGCCGACATCGACGAGATCGCTGGAGGCGGCGCGCATGTTGGTGCCGCCCCAGGCGATGTGCGGGTTGCGGCCGATGGCGAAGATGGGCAGCCCCGGCGCCATCAGCCCCACCGCGTGGTAGGAGGGCGACTTGACGCCCGCGATCAGCCAGACATTGGGAATGAAGATGCCGAGATGGGGATCGTTGGCCATCAGCGCGCCGCCGGTCGCGCTGCGCCGCCCCGCCACGGCGACGCTGTTGCTGCCCGATTTGGAGGTCCCGGCCAGCAATCGTTGCATGGCGGCGATTCGCGCGCCGCCGTCGAAGCTGGCGAACGACGTCCTGCCCCGCTTTACCATCCGCGCCCAGAGCTCGGGCCAGTCGTCCCGCGCGCGCAGCTTCAAGAGACCGGCCCAGACCAGCCAGTTCACGTCCGTCCCGCCGAGGCGTCCGATGGCGATCGTGTCGGCGACCGTCCAGGACTCGGGCTCGAGGCCGAGGACGCGGAAGTCGTGCGGCAGCGCGGCGGCGGTGTCCTGGTAGTGGTTGACCCCGTCGACGAAACGGCGGACCCAGGCGAGCGCCGCCTCGTCCATGCCGCGTTCGATCTCTGCCGCGGCGCGGGCGTATGAGAGGGTGCGGAGACCCCGGTCGATGTCGACGCCGAGCGGTCCGATCATCTCCGACAGCCGCCCGCGCGCCAGCATCCGCGCCGTCGCCATCTGTCCCAGCCGCAGATGCGCGTGCGCGAGGCCGAGCGCGAACGCCGCGTCGGCGTCCGTCTCCGCCTCGACGAAGGGGATCTGCCGCTCGCTCCAGTAGACCGTCACCCGCCCTTCGAGCGGCAGGCCGCGCGTGGGGAACGCCGCGAGGCGCCCGGCGACGTCCTTGCGCTCGGGCAGCGGCGCGAGCAGCGCGCAGGCCGAGAGAACGAATCCCGCGGCGGCGCTGGCGAGCCCGGCGGCGGCGCGTGAACGGGCGGGCATGCGGTCCTCCGGTCGGTTTCCGGACTTTATTATCTCACCGTTCGGGCCGCAGCATCCGGCGCAGCACGTCGGTCCTGAGATAAAAGTGCTGATAGAGCGCGCCGAGGACGTGCAGGCCCACCAGGACGAGGATCGCCGCCTTGCCGGCGCCGTGCAGCTCGGCCATCGCCTCGATGCCGCCGAACCAGGCGAGGCCGCCGGTCGCCGGCATCAGGAGGATCAGCGCGTAGAGGGCGAAATGGGTGGCCCGGGCGGCCATGCGCAGCGCCGGGTGCTCGTCTTGCGGCGGCGGCGGCGCGCCGCGCCGCACGCGGAGCGCCACCCGCATCAGGGCGAGCGCGAAGACCGCGATTCCGAACGCGACGTGAAGGTCGGCGAGGAACAGATCCGACTCCGTCGCCGCGCCGGCGCCCCGGCCGGCCGCGTATGCGGCGACCATGCCGTCATGCAGGACGATCTGCGCCACCACCAGCACCGCGACGGTCCAGTGCAGCGCGATCTGCGCCCCGGAATAGCCGAGCCTCGTTTCCGCCATGGCAAAACCCCACTGTCCGCGCCTCGCACGGCCAACATAAGGGCGCTTCGTTGCCCGCGTATTTCACGGCCGCCGGAGATTTGTAACACTGCGTTACGGTCGCCGGCGCGAGGCGGACTTCTCGCCGAGGGCCGGCCCCAAGCCTGTCACGCCGCTTCCCCCACAAGTCCGGGCATGACGAGGAAGAGGCGGGTCGCGACCCGGTCAGGTCGGATATCGCTCTAACCGATCAGTTTTCCGGTGGCTTGCGTTGTTCGAGCTTTGCCAGGCGCCGCGCGAGTTCCCGCTCGATCCGACTTCGGCGGAACGGTGTCAGCTTGCGCCATTCTCCGATCTCGGCGTCGGTCCTGCCGCAGCCCAGGCACCACCCCGTCTTCGGGTCGGGACGGCAGACGTCGATGCAGGGGGATTGCGCGCGTTTCGCCCCCCGTTTCACGGAAGAACCTCTCCGTTCGCGCTCACGATGGAGCCTGCCAGTCGGAAAGGCCGATTCGACCGACGAAGCCGCCCTCGGTACCGAGGGCGAGATGCTGCCCATCCGCCGACCAGGCGAGCGCGGTCACGGCGCCCATGCCGGGCCGTTTGACCAGAACCGGATCGGCGCGGTCGATCTGCACGAGGATGGCGGCACCGTCCTCGTATCCGGCGGCGACCACGTCGTGCCGGGGGTGGGCGGCCACCACCGTCACCACACCCTCGAAGCCCCACCCGAGGTCGAGCGGCGCCTTGCCCATGGGGCCGCCCTTGCCGTGGAACGGCCAACAGACCACGGACTCCGCGCCACCGGTCGC
>JAPPIT010000119.1 GCA_028820505.1 Defluviicoccus sp. | reverse complement strand
ACCGACAAAAATCGCCAGTCTCCTACCCGGTTAGACCGGGAGACAACAGGCGGCGGGGAGCGGCGGGACCTCACCCGGATATTGAGGCTCAACGTCCACAACCGCGCGGTCACCGTGCTGGGGTTCAGCCCGCAGGCCTCGGTTGTGACCGAGGAGCGGACCTCGAACGCCCAGCTCCACGGCTACGACCGTATCTTCGGTGAGCTGAGCTTCGTGCGGCTGTTCTAGGAGGGCCCGTGCCGCGCACGCCCGACCTCCAGGAGCGCGTCGCCCGGATCGAGGAGACGATGGCGACGCGCGAGGAGGTGGCCGAGCTCCGCGCCCTGGTCGAACGCCGCGAGACATCGGCGCGCTGGCTCCGCGGCGCGCTGTCGACCGCCGCCATCGTCCTCGGCTTCCTCGCCCTCCTGCTGGTCTTCACGCGGTAGCAGCGCACGCCCTCCCCCGGCCTCTCCCGCGAGCGGGAGGGGGGAAGGTAAGGAAGGGCCGGCATTCGACGCCTTCCCGTCGAACCGGACATGGGCGCGGGTCGTAGACGATGCCCGCCGCGCCAGGTCTTCATTCCGGAGCCGCCGATGCCGCGGATCCGGCGTTGATCCGGCGCAGGAGGGCCGGCAGGGTCTCGGTCTCCTCCGTACCGGCTACGCGCTTCCCACCCCGAACAGCCGCGCGGCGGTGCCGCCGAGGATGGCCTCGGTCGCCGCCTCGCCGAGATTCGATTCGCGCACCACGCGCGACGGCTCCAGGTCGCCGATGGAGAACGGGTAGTCGGAGCCCAGCACCACCCGGTCCGCGCCGACCAGATCGATCAGGTAGCGGAGCGCCGGCGGGTCGTAGACGATCGAGTCGAAATACATCCGCTTGAGCCCCTCGCGCGGGTCGAAGGCGAGCCGATCGTCCTCGGCGTGGTTCTTGCAGATCCGCCCCAGGATATAGGGGAGCGCCGCGCCGCCGAGCGAGAGCACGAGGTTCATGCCGGGGAAACGGAACATGTGCCCGGCATAGAGCAGCCGCGCGACCGCGATGGTCTCGTCGGTGACCCGGCCGACCGCGTTCATCATGCCGAAATCGTGCAGCCGGTCGTCGTCGCTGCCGAACATCGGGTGGATGTAGAGCGTCGCGCCGAGGTCGGAGGCGGCCTGCCAGAACGGATCGAGGTCGGGGTCGTCGAGCTTGCCAGCGCCGCCCTTGGGCTGGGTGCCGATCATGGCGCCCGAGAACCCCTCCGACATTGCTTCCTCCAACGCCCGGGCGGCGGTCTCGCCGTCCTGCAGCGGCACGGTCGCGAGCGGCAGGAAGCCCGCATTGTCGCCCGCCGCGCGCTTCAGGTGCGCGTTGACGAAGCGGCTCCAGGCGAGTCCCTCGTCGGACGGGATGCCGTAGCCGAAGGAATCGAGCCAGCCCGCGCAGACCTGGCGGTCGACCGACTGCTCTTCCATCCAGGCGAGCCGGGGCTCCACCGCCCTGAGGCCGGGCATGACCGGCCGCGTCGGCGTCCCGCCCGCGAAGGCGAGGCGGTACCTGCCGTCCTCGGCCAGGAGCTCGACCGAGGGAAAGGAAGCCGCGCCGCTGACCAGATCGTCCAGCATCGCTTCCGGGACGTGGTGCGAGTGGGTGTCGATGATCATCCGTTCCGCTCCGTTCGTTTCTCGTGAATGGCCGCCTCGATATCGCAGAGCCGCATGGGAAGCTCGGAGAGACTTATGCCGAGCGGCGCCAGCGCGTCGTTCACGGCGCTCGCCACCGCCGCCGGCGCGCCGAGATAGCCGCCCTCGCCGGAGCCCTTCTGGCCGAGCGAGGTCCTGGGCGAGGGCGTGCAGTGCTCGACGTCCCTGACGATGGGGATCTCGTGCGACGAAGGCAGGAGGTAGTCGACGAAGGAGCCGGAGAGGAACTGCCCGTCCCCGTCATAGGCGAATTTCTCGTAGAGCGCCGCGCCGACGCCGTGCGCAAGCCCGCCGACAATCATGCCGCGCACGATGTCGGGGTTGATGACCGTGCCGCAGTCGTGGCCGATGGCGTAGTCGAGCACCTCGACCTTGCCGGTGCCCGGATCGATCTCGACATAGGGGATGTGCGCCTGGAAGGAGAAGCACGGGTAGAGCTGGATCTCCTTCTTCTCGTTCGGCAACTGGCCCGAGGCGCCCGGCACCTGCAGCACCGAGAATTCCTGCAGGCACGGCTCGGCGCCGGGCGGCAGGCGGTGGAACTGGCGGTGCGCGATCGAGGCGATCTCGTTCCATTCCAGCTTGCGCGCGGGCTCGCCCCGGACGAAGAACGTGCCCGCCTGGTACTCCACCCGGTCCTCGCCGACGCCGAGATTGTGGGCGGCGATCCGGACCATCTTGGCGCGAATCTTGCGCGCGGCTTCCGAGGTCGCGCCGCCGAGCACGATCGCCATCCGGCTCGCCACCGGGCTTCGCGTCGGCAGCGCCTCCAGCGAATCGGCATGGGTCACGCGGATCGTGTCGGGGTCGCGCTCCAGCTCCTCGCCGGCGATGGTGGCGATCAGCGTCTCGTGCCCCTGGCCCGAGGTGGTGGTCGACATCACCGCGGTCACGTGGCCGTGCATGTCGACGCGCATCAGGCAGGATTCGACGAAGGTGGTGATTTCCAGCTTCTCGTTCAGCAACTGCTCGAAAATGTTGTTGCCGCCGCCGGGCTCCAGGCAGGCGGCGATGCCGATCCCGGCCAGCCTGCCCGCCGCGCGCGCCGCGTCGCGCCGCGCGACCAGGGCGTCGTAGTCGGCGAGCGCGAGCGCCTTCGCCAGCACCGCGTGGTAGTCGCCCGAGTCGTACTCGGTGCCGGTCGGGATGCGCCAGGGGAACTCGTCGCTCCGGATCAGGTTGCGGCGGCGGAGTTCGATCCGGTCGATGCCGAGACGCCGGGCGACGAGGTCGATGCCGGTCTCGATCATGAAGTTGGTCGGCGACTGGCCGAACCCCCTGACCGGCACCTGGCCGGTCTTGTTCGAGGTCACCGAGATCGCCTCGTAGGCGACGCTGGAGAGCCGGTAGGGGCCGACCAGCGCGGTGATCGGCTTGCCGAGCTGGAGCGGGCCGCGCCCGGGATAGGCGCCGACGTCGTCGATCGCGCGGAGCTTCATCGAGCGGATCGTGCCGTCGCCGTCGAAGGCGAGCGTCACGTCGAACAGCCGGTCCGGCCCGTGCGCGTCGCCGCCCGACATGTTGTCGAGCCGGTCCTCGATCAGCCGCACCGGCATGCCCAGCTTGCGTGCGAGATAGGCGGTTATCACCGTGTGCTTGATGCCGCGCTTGACGCCGTAGCTGCCGCCCACGTCGACGTCGTTGTGGACGCGGATCGAATTGGTCGGGATCCCGAGCGAATTGGCGATCTGCTCCTGGTAGTTGGGCATCTGGATCGACGCCCAGACGTCGAGAATCTCGCGGATCGGGTCCCATCGCGACACCACGCCGAAGGTCTCGATGGGGACCGTCGACGAACGGCCCCAGCGCGCGCGGTAGGTGAGCGTCCGCTCCGACTTCGCGAAATCCGCCTCGACCGGCCCCCATTCGAAAGTCTTGCGCACCAGCACGTTGCTGCCGTGCCCGGGATGGACGAGCGGCGAGTCGGGCTCCAGCAGGGACTCGATCTCGACCGCCGCCGGCAGCGGTTCGTAGTCGACCTCGACCAGTTCGGCCGCGTCCTCGGCGAGATAGCGCGAGTCGGCGACCACGGCGGCCACCCATTCGCCGGCATAGCGGCTCATCCCGACCGCCAGCGGGAACCACTTCACCTCGGGGATGTCGAGCCCGTTGAACAGCGGCGCGGTCTCCGCCGCGAGCTCGTCCCCCGTCAGCACCGCGTGCACGCCCGGGCTCTCCAGCGCGCGGGTCGCGTCGATGGACAGGATATTGGCGCGCGGGTGGGGGCTCGCCACCAGGGCGACGTGCTTCATGCCGGGCACCGCGATGTCCGCCGCGAAGCGGCCCTTGCCGGCGATGAAGCGCCTGTCCTCCTTGGTGCGGCGTTTGCGCGAGACGTAGCGGTAATTGGCGCCGTGCCCGCTCACCCTTCGCCCTCCCGGCGCCGCGCCGCGCAGAGCGCGATCGCCTCGACGATCTGGGTGTAGCCGGTGCAGCGGCAGAGATTGCCCGAGATCGCCTCGCGGATCTCCCCGGTATCCGGCGCGGGGTTCTCGGCGAGCAGCGCGTGGCCGGCAATCAGCATCCCCGGCGTGCAGTAGCCGCACTGCATGGCGTGGCACTCCCAGAACGCGTCCTGGAGGTCGCCGATCTCGCCGTCCCCGTCGGCGAGCCCTTCCACCGTGGTCACTTCATGGCCGTCCGCCTGGACGGCGAAGATCAGGCAGGACCGGACCGGCACGCCGTCGAGCAGGATCGAGCAGGCGCCGCAGACCCCGTGCTCGCAGCCGATATGGGTGCCGGTCAGCCCCAGCACGTCGCGCAGCAGGTCGACCAGCGTCATGCGCGGCATGACGTTCGCGCGGCGGATCTCTCCGTTGACGGTGAGCGAGATGTCCCTGGCGGTCATGCCCGGGCCTCGTCCCGCGCTTCGCGGATCGCGCGCCCCAGCAGGACCTCCGCCACGCGCCCGCGATAGGCGGCGGTCGCGTGCAGATCGTCGTCGGGCTCGATGGCGCCGCCCACCGACGCGAGCGCCGCGTCGATCGCGCCGTCTTCGAGCCGGGTTCCCGCGAGCGCGTCTTCCAGCGCCGCGATCCTGACCGGTCCGGGCGCGACGCCGCCGAGCGCGGCCGCGATTCGGGTGCAGGTCCCGCCGCCGTCGAGCGCCACCTGCGCCGCCGCGGCGACGATGGCGAAATCGCCCCGGCGCGAGGCGACCTCCTGGAAGCCGGCGCCGATCCGCCCTCCGTTCCACACCGGGAACCGGGCCTCGACCAGGCATTCGTCCGGGGCGATGGCGGTGACCATCGGTCCCTCGAAGAAGGAGGCGGCGGCGTATGTGCGCTTTCCGCCGGTCGCTTCCGCCTCCAGCTCGGCGTCCAGCGCGACGGCGGCGAGCGGTATCTCCGCCGAGGGATCGCCGTGAACCAGGCTGCCGCCGACGGTTCCCCTGTTGCGGGTCTGCACGTGGCCCACGAAACGCAGCGCCCTGGCGAGCAGGGGGACGGCGTCGCGGACCGCCGGGGAGAGCTCGGCCGCGCGCTGTCGGGTCATCGCGCCTATGGCGACATAACTGTCACGCGCTTCGATGCCGTCGAGACCCGGTATCCCGTCGATGTCGACCAGCAGGGCAGGGCGCGCGAGACGCATCGCCATCAGCGGCACCAGCGTCTGCCCGCCGGCGATGATCTTGCGCTCCTCGCCGGGCCCGGCGGCCGCGAGCGCCGCGCACGCCGCCGCCACGCTGTCGGCCCGGATATAGTCGAACTCAGCCGCTTTCATTCCCGCCCCTCTACCGGCGGCGCAACTTCCCCATCGCGGCGGGGCGGGTCAAGGTCCGGCGGACGCGCTCTCGCCCGGGCCCTTGTCGATCTTCATAAGCAGCGGGGGCAGCAGGAAAAAATCGGCGAACAGGGCCAGGGCGATGACCAGCGCGGTGAGCTTGCCCATCCCGGCGTTGAGTTCGAAGCTGGAGAGGCTGACCACCACGAAGCCCGCCACCAGAACCAGGGAGGTCGTGAGCAGGGCCCGGCCCACGGTGCGGAACGCGACCCGCACCGCATCGGGCGACGCGCATCCGAGCTCGCGCCGGGCGCGCCGGTACTTGCTCAGGAAGTGCACCGTGTCGTCGACCACGATACCCAGCGTCATGGCCGACACCATCGAGAGCGAGACCCCCACCTCGCCCACCGTCAGGCCCCAGATTCCGAAGCCCAGCGCGCCCGGAACCAGGTTCGGGACCAGGCTCGCGAGCCCGAGACGCAACGACCGCAGCGCGAGTATCAGGACGAGGGAAATCCCGACCAGGGCGATCGTGGTCCCGAGCAGCATCGCGACGATGTTGCGCCGCCCGAGATAGGCGAACATCAGGGTGCCGCCGGCGCTCTCGGCACCGACGATGTTCGGCGCGCGGTCGGCCAGCCACTGCAATGCGCGCCGATCGAGCGCGATCACCTCGTTCGAGGACAGCGTCCGCGTCGCCACCGTCATCCGGGTGGCCGACTTGTCGACGTCGATCTGGTTGTTGAGATCGAGACCGGCGGGGAGCGATATCTCGTAGAGGAGCAGATACTGCGCGGCCAGGTCGTGGCTCGCCGGCAGCCGATATTCGGCCGGGTCGTCGCCATGCATGCTCATGTTGAGCCGCCGGAAGGTATCGGTGATGACGTTGACGTGGATCGTTTCGGGCTGTGCCCGGTACCACTCGGCGAACGCCGCGACGTCGGCGAGGTAGCCGGGGTCGACGATGCCTCCCGACTCATCCGAGGCGAGCGCGTATTCCATGGTGTAGAGACCGGTGAGGTTCTCGACGGTGAACTCCGCGTCGCGGCGAAACTCGATGCTCTCGTCGAAATAGTGGAGGAAGACGTCGTTCAGCTCGTTGCGGGGGATCGAGGCGACGAGGGCGATTACGATCACGCCGAACCCCCACCCCAGCGCGTGGCGCCGGCGGATCACGAACTCGCCGAGCGCGGCCATCGCGGCATCGCGGCGGTCTCCGGCCGCGCGCACCCGGATCGGCAGCAGCGAAAGCAGCGCCGGCAGGAAGGTCACGGACAGCGCGAACGCCGCGCCGACCCCGAACGCGACGAAGGTACCCAGATGGCGGAGCGGCGGGACTTCGGAGAAGTTCATGCTCAGGAAGCCGAGCGCCGTGGTCAGGCAGGCGAGGAAGACGGGCTGAAGATTAATCCGCATCGCCTCGACGATCGCGATGCGCTTGAGTTCGTGGTCGCCAGGAGACGGAACCGGCGCACCCGCACCCCGGTCTGCCGGCGCGCGGGACGCATCGCTCTGCATGTGGTGGACGAGGCTCGAGAAGATGTGGACGCAGCTGGCGATCGCGACCGTGAGCACGACGACCGGCGCAATGGCTGAAGGCGCCGTCATCGGCAGCCCTACCCAACCGCCGAGACCCACCGCGGCCATCACCGACAGCGCGACAACGAGCATGATCGCGAATGTCCCGCCGAGTCCTCCCGTCAGGAACAACAGCATCAACGTCATTGCCGCGAAGCTCGCCGGGACCAGGATCTGGAGATCGCGCAGCGAAACCTGCATGAACGCCTGGTTGAAGATCACCAGGCCGGTCACGCGCACGTCGATACCCGGGAAACGCTCGCGGACCCGGTCGGCGAGCCCGTAGGAGAACTCGGCGACCCGCGACCCTTCGCGCATTTCGTCCTCGCCCGGCAGCGCGACGGTGACGTTGACGCCGCTGACCCCGCCGTCGCGCGCGATCAGGCGCCCCGCGAGCAGCGGCTCGGCCAGTGCGATCGCGCGAATCCGGGACCGCCGGTAGGCATCGTCAGGAGCGGTGCCGTCCACGAGATCGCGGATCAGAATGTCGTCACCGTCGGCCGAGCTGTGTTGGAAGTTGGTGAGCGAGTCGACGCGGGTGGCGTACGGAATTTGCCAGGCTCGTTCGGTTAGCCAGAGGGCGGCCTCCAGCGCGGGGGCGGAAGTGGCGTCGCGGTCCTCGGGCGCGACCGCGAAGAATACGTTGCTGGTCTCGCCGTAAGTGCTCTCCATCGCCTCGCTTGCGAGGAGTTGAGGATTGTCTTTGGAGAAGTAGATCCGGTCGTCGGCCGAGAACTCCAGAAACGCAGTGCCGCTCGCCGCGATCCCGGCCATAACCAGGGTGACGGCGACGATCGGCCACCGCAGATCGATCGCCCAGCCGCCGAGGCGCGACTCTATGCGGGGCTTCGGCTCTTGCTTCGAGCGGCGCACGGCCAGCCTCCGGAGCAGAACTGAAGCGGCATCTTACGCCGTGTCCGCCGCCGCGCGGTGCACAAATCGTCGCACCGCGATCCGATCGGATCCGCTCCGGTCGCGTTGCCGCGCGCCACTGTCGCCGGCGGCGCGAAGGGCCTGGAGCGGATCCGTTTTGGTTGGAACCGCCTCTTCTGTTCTCTTCCGTCATGGTCGGCGAAGGCCGACCATCCACGTTTTGTTTTGTTTCCAGCGCCATAAAAACTCGTGGATGGTCGGCCTTCGCCGACCATGACGGTGAGGAGCCGGGGTAAAGGCGCTTCTATCCGATACGGACAGGCTCTAATCTCCTGCCGTTGGGCCAACCCGGGGAGGGAAGCCATGGCGCGCCGTTTCGTCGACATCTCGGTTCCGCTCGAATCGGGCATCCGGTCCGACCCGCCCGGCTTCGAGCCCGAGATCGAATACGAGACCCATGCGGAGACCGCGGACAGTCTCTGCGCGTTTTTCCCGGGGCTCGAGCCCGACCAGCTGCCGGACCGCGAGGGCTGGGCGATCGAGTGGATCAAGCTCACCACCCATAACGGCACCCATGTCGACGCGCCCTGGCACTACCACTCGACGATGGACGGCGGAAAGCGCGCGATCGCGATCGACGAGGTGCCGCTCGAATGGTGCTTCCAGCCCGGCGTGAAGCTGGACTTCCGCGGTCTCGACGACGGCTACGTGGTGCGCCCCGACGACATCGAAGCCGAGCTCGACCGCATCGGGCACGGGCTCAAGCCGCTCGACATCGTGCTGGTCAACACCTCGGCGGGCCGCCGCTACGGCGAGGACGACTATGTCTCGCGCGGCTGCGGCATGGGGCGCGACGCGACGATGTACCTGACCGAGCGCGGCGTCCGGGTCTGCGGCACGGACGGGTGGAGCTGGGACGCGCCCTTCGTGCACACCAGGGCGCGCTGGGACGAGACCGGCGATCCCGCCATCATCTGGGAAGGCCACAAGGCCGGGCGCGAGATCGGCTACTGCCAGATCGAGAAGCTCGGCAATCTCGAGCGGCTTCCGGCGACCGGGTTCACCGTTTCCTGCTTCCCGGTCAAGATCAAGGGCGCATCGGCGGGCTGGACCCGCGCGGTCGCCATCTTCGACGAATAGGAGCCACCGACATGGCGAAGGACGGCAAGGTCATCATCACCTGCGCGGTTACCGGCGCGATCCACACCCCCTCGATGTCGGATCACCTGCCGCTCACCCCGGACCAGGTGGCCGAGCAGGCGATCGGCGCGGCCGAGGCGGGCGCCTCGATCCTGCATCTTCACGCCCGCGACCCGAGCGACGGCAGGCCCACCCCGGACCCGGCGGTGTTCATGGAGTTCCTGCCGCGGATCAAGCAGAACAGCGATGCGGTCATCAACATCACCACGGGCGGCGGGCTCGGCATGACGGTGGAGGAGCGCATGGCGGCGGCGCTGGTGGCCAAGCCGGAGGTCGCCTCGCTCAACATGGGCTCGATCAATTTCGGCATCTTCCAGGCGGCCGACCGCATCAAGGAGTGGAAATACGACTGGGAGGAGCCCTATCTGCGCGGCACGGACGACTTCATATTCCGCAATACGTTCAAGGATATAGAGCGTATCCTCAAGGACCTCGGAGAAGCGCACGGCACCCGTTTCGAGTTCGAGTGCTACGATGTCGGCCACCTCTACAACCTCGCCTATTTCCTCGACCGCGGGCTGGTCCGCCCGCCGCTCTTCGTGCAGACCATCTTCGGCATCCTCGGCGGGATCGGCACCGACAAGGAGAACCTGGTCTTCATGAAGCAGACCGCCGATCGGCTGTTCGGCGAGGATTACGAGTGGTCGATCCTGGGCGCCGGGCGGCACCAGATGAGCCTGTGCACGATGGGCGCGATGATGGGCGGCAACGTGCGCGTCGGCCTCGAGGACAGCCTCTACCTCGCGCGCGGCAAGCTCGCCGAATCGAACGCCCAGCAGGTCGCCAAGATCCGTCGGATCGTGGAAGAGCTGTCGCTCGAGGTGGCGACCCCGGAGGAGGCGCGCGCCCGGCTCGACCTCAAGGGCGGCGACAGGGTCGGCTTCTGACGTCAGGATGGCGAAGCTTCCGGTAACGATCGCGACGGGCGATTACGACCGCGTGCGCCCGATCGTCGACGGGCGGGTCGCGGTCGAGGGATGCGAGGTCGCGTATTTCCCGATTCCGATCGAGGAGACGTCCTACCGGACGTTCACCAACGCCGAGTTCGACGTGGCCGAGGTGTCGCTGTCCTCCTTCGTGCTCGCCCGCTCGCGCGGCGCGATCCCCTATATCGGGCTGCCCGTCTTCACCTCGCGGATGTTCCGCCATTCGGCGGTCTACGTCCGCGCGGATTCGGGTATCGAGAGCCCCGGGGACCTGAAGGGAAGGGAGGTCGGCGTTCCGGTCTACGCGATGACCGCCGCGCTCTGGGTGCGCGGCATGCTGGCCGAGGAATACGGCGTGAGGCCGTCCGACATCGTCTGGCGCACCGGCGGGCTGGAGCAGCCGGGGCGCTACGGCGCTTATCCGCTGGATCTGCCGCCGGGAATCGAGGTCAGACCCCTGCCGCCGGAGCGCAGCCTGTCCGCGATGCTTGCGGCCGGTGAGCTTCCCGCGCTGGTCAGCGCGCGGGCGCCGTCCTGTTTCGGGGCGGGCGGCGGCCCGGTGCGGCGGCTCTTTCCCGACTACCGCGCGGCCGAGGAGGCGTATTACCGGAAAACCGGGCTCTACCCGATCATGCACCTGGTCGCGATGCGGGAGAGTCTCGCCGAGGCCCATCCCTGGCTCCCGGCGAGCCTCTACAAGGCGTTTCGCGCGGCCAAGAACATCGCGGTCGCGGCGCTCGACGACGTGACCGCGCCGCACGTCTCCGTGCCCTGGATCGCCGCCGAGGTCGAGAGAACCCGGGCGCTGCTGGGCCGCGACATCTGGCCCTACGGGTTCCAGGACAATTTGCGCGAGCTGGAGGCGGTCGTGCGCTATTCCCACGCCCAGGGCCTCGCGGTCCGCGAGTTGGACCCGGCCGAGCTGTTCCACCCGTCGACGCGGGAGAGCGCGCGGGTTTGAGCGATCCGGCGCTACGCCAGCCAGCGCTCCAGGTTCGCGGCGACGAAATCGTCGTCGGCGAGATCGGGATGGGCGGCGCAGACGCGGTCGATTTCCTCCGCCTGGCCGGGGCTCAGCGTCTCGGCGGGATCGAGGCACCAGATGCCTTCCAGCAGGCCCTGACGCCGGAGGATCTCGTGACACCCGGCGATGCAGCCCCTGAACCCGTTGACGACGTCGAAGACCGCGCCGTTGCAGTCGGTGACGCGGGAATCGAGCGCGAGGAGGTCTTCGTCGACGGTGCCCGCCTCGGTCGCCGCGCGGACCCGTTCCAGGAGCTCCACGGCGCGCTTCGTCCAGACGCTCCAATGGCCGAGCAGCCCGCCGCGGATGCGGACGCGGACCTCCGCGCCGCGCCGCCGGACCGCGACCGGCACCGCGAGGTCGAGCACGATGTGGTCGTCGTTGCCGGTATAGACCGCGATCCGGTCCTCCGCTTCCGCCTCCACGATGCCGCGCACCACGTCGAGAGTGCGGTAGCGGTCGAACGGTGCCGCCTTGACCGCGATCGCGTTGTCGATTTGGGCGAAGCGCCGCCAGAACGAAGCGGACAGGGGCCGGCCGCCGACCGCCGGCTGGAGATAGAAGCCGACCAGCGGGATTTCCTGCGCGACCCGGCGACAATGCGCGACCAGCTCGTCCTCGGTATCGTCCTTCAACGCGCCGAGGCTCAAAAGCCCCGCGTGGTAGCCGAGCCCGACCGCAGTCTTCGCCTCGCTTGCCGCCTGCCCGGTGCGCCCCGCGAGCCCGGCGATCATCGCGACCGGCCGGTCGGTCCACTCGTCGGCCGTCTTGGCCGCAAGCTCCAGAACGGTCTCGTAGAGCCCGGCCTCGCGGATGGCGAACTGGGTCGCGTGAACGCCCACGGCGAGCCCGCCCGCGCCGGCATCGAGATAGTAGCGGGTGAGCGCGCGCTGGCGCCGCGCATCGAGTCCGCGATCGCGGTCGAGCGCCAGAGGATGGGCCGGGATGACGGTGCCGCGCCGGACAAGGGCCTGCACCGCCGCCGGTATGTCGTCTCGCGTCAGCCCCATGACGGCCGATCAAGCCGGAGGCGCGGGGAGGGGTCAAGCGGGACGACGCGCAACCCAAATGGACGCCGCCCCTGCCACGGGCTAGGCTTTTCGGCGCAGAACCGTGGGCACCCGCCGATGACCGAACGCCTTCGAATCGCCTATCCGCCCGTGCCCAACCCACGCACGCCGGATTTCAGGTTGCCGGAAGGAACCTGCGACTCGCATTTCCACGTCATGGGCCCGCCCGACCGGTTCCCCTTCGCCGACACCAAGGCCTACGTGCCGGCGACCGCGCCGTTCGAGCACTACGTGAACCTCGCCGAACTGCTCGGGATCGACCGCGGCGTGGTGACCCAGCCGATGGGGCACGGTTTCGACAACGGCGTGACGCTCGATGCCGTCGCCCGGTCCGACGGCCGGTTCCGCGCGGTGCTGAAGGCGGACGACCGGTTCTCCGCGGCGCATTACAGGCTCTTCCACGAGCAGGGCGCGCGCGGCGTGCGCGTGACCCTCTTCACCGGGGCCGGCGGCGGGATGGATCTCGCCATGTTCGACCGCGTGATCGCGGCGATCGCGCCGCATGGCTGGTCGGTGACCCTCCACGCCATGCCGGAACAGCTGATCGCGGCGGCGGACTGGATCGCGAAGATCCCGATCCCCGTGGTGATCGACCATTTCGGCCGGGTCGACGTTTCGCAGGGACTCGATCAGCCCGGGTTCAAGGCCTATCTGGACCTGATCCGCATGCCTCACGTCTGGGCCAAGGTGTGCTGCGCGGAACGGCTGACGAAGACCGACCACCCCTATGACGACGTGATGCCGTTCGTCCACGCCACCGTCGCGGCCGCGCCGGAGCGGCTGATCTGGGGCACCGACTGGCCCCGCACCGACTGGCCCCACACCCAGCGCTGGAAGCCGGGCGAGATGTGCGACGACGGCGACCTCGTCGACCTGGTGCCGGTCATGGTCCCCGATCCGGAGACGCGGCACCGGATGCTGGTCGAGAATCCGGCCGCGCTGTTCGATTTCTGAGGCGCGCATGACGGAGCCGCCCGATCCCCTGCCCGAGCGCTTCGACGACGTGGATGCGCTCGAAGAGTTCATGACCCGGCCCGATCCGGCACTGGTCGCCGACCTCGCGGCGATCGACGGCGACATCCTGATCCTCGGCGTCGGCGGCAAGATGGGGCCGACGCTCGCGCGTCTTGCCAGGCGCGCCGCGCCCGGAAAGCGGATTGTCGGCGTCGCCCGGTTCTCCGAACCCGGCCTCGAGGCGAAGCTCCAGGGCTGGGACATCGAGACGATCCGCGCCGACCTCCTCGACCGCGATGCGGTGGAGGCGCTGCCGCGGCTTCCCAACGTGCTCTTCATGGCGGGGCGCAAGTTCGGGACGACGGGGAACCTGCCGCTCACCTGGGCGATGAACGCGCATGTCCCCGCCACGGTGGCGGAGACCTTCCGCGACTCGCGGATCGTCGCCTTCTCCACCGGCAACGTCTATCCCTGGGTCGAGATCGCCCGCGGCGGCGCGACCGAGGCCACGCCGCCCGGCGCGATGGGGGAATACGCGCAGTCCTGCGTCGGCCGCGAACGCGCCTTCGAATATTTCTCGGCGAAATACGGGACGCCCGGCCGGCTGATCCGCCTCAACTACGCGATCGACATGCGCTACGGCGTGCTGTGGGACGTCGCGCGCAAGGTGCTGAGCGGCGAGGCGATCGACGTGACCGCGGGCCACGTCAACGTGATCTGGCAGGGCGACGCCAATTCGGTCGCGCTCCGCTGCCTGCGCCATTGCACGACGCCGACCGCGCCGCTCAACGTGAGCGGGCCCGAGACCGTCAGCGTGCGCGCCCTGGCCCGCGCCTTCGGGGAGCGGATGGGGAAGACGCCGGATATCGTCGGCGAGGAGGCCGACCGGGGCTGGCTGGTCGATACCTCGGCCTGCCACGCGCTGTTCGGCTATCCCCGGGTGCCGCTCGCGCGCATGGTCGACTGGGTCGCCGACTGGGTCGGGCGCGGCATGGAAAGCCTCGACAAGCCGACGGACTATGACAGCCGCGACGGATCGTTTTGAGGGACTCGACCTCGCGCCTCTCGGCGCCGCCGACGCGGCGCGCGGGGCGGCGCTGTCCGAGGAAATCGGCTGGAACCAGAACCTGGCCGACTGGCGCTACATGCTGGCCAACGGGTTCGGCTACGGGCGGACGGATGCGGCGGGCAAGCTGGTGGGCTCCGCGATGGCGCTCGGCTACGGCGACTTCGCCTGGGTCTGCATGGTGCTGGTGAGCCCGGATCGGCGGCGGCGCGGCATCGCGACCGATCTGATGAACCGCGTGCTCGCCGATCTGGAGCGCGCCGGCACCGTCGCCGGGCTCGACGCGACGCCCGACGGGCGCGAGGTCTACCGGCATCTGGGTTTCGAGGACATCTACCGGATCGAGCGCCACTGGGCGCCGTCCGTCGCGCCGGCCGGGGCACCCCGGGCGGAGGCGGATATCGTCCCGGCCGGCGCGGACGACCTCGCGAAGATCGCGGCCCGCGATTCGCGCGTCTTCGGCGGCGACCGGGCGGCGCTCCTCGCCTCGCTCGTGGAACGCCGGCCGGAACGCGCCTTCGTCGCCCGGAAGGGCGATGCGCTCGCCGGCTACGTGCTGGCCCGCGACGGCCGCCAGGCGACCCAGATCGGCCCGCTCGTGGCCGACGATCCCGACACCGCCATCGCGCTCGCCGCGCGGACGCTCGCCGGGCTCGACGGCCAGGCGGTGATCGACTGCCCTCGCCGTCACCGAACGCTGATCGAATGGATCGGGGCGTCCGGCTTCGCCTATCAGCGCCCCTATATCCGTATGCTGCGCCACCGGTCCGACCCGCTGGACGACGCCGATCTGGTATACGCGCTGGCGGGTCCGGAATTGGGATAAATTTGTCCGGTTCCGATGGAAACGCACCCCCGCGTCCCCACCACGTCATGCCCGGACTTGTTCCATCGCTGTCCGGTTTAATTTTTGCGAGCGGAGCGAAAGGCTCGAGTACGAGCGGGTTTCCGGCGGATCGCGCGGGTGGAGGCTCGGATTTCGGCACGCCGCCATCTCCCGTCGCCGTCCCCGGTCTCGCCCTGGTTTCCCCCGCCGTCATGCCCGGACTCGTTCCGGGCATCCACGTCTTGCGGCATCGCGGTGCGAGCCGGGAGCGGGCGAGGCGGCGGAGGGACGTGGATGCCCGGAACAAGTCCGGGCATGACGGGGTGGGGCCAGGTGTCGGAGAACGCGCGCACCGCCCGACCTTGTCCCCGCCCATCGGCGCACAGCCCGCGCCGCAAATCTAAACCGGACAGCAGTGGAACAAGTCCGGGCATGACGATGTTGGAGGTCTCGGATACGGTTCGCTTCGTCAATGGTAAGGTTGGATTCGATGAAGCTCTATGTCTGGAAAATCGCGCCCAACCCGCGCAGGGTCTGCATCTACCTGATCGAGAAGGGGCTGGAGGGGCCGATGGAGGAGGTCGGCGTGCCCGGCAAGCCGATTCTCGACCCGACCTTTCTCGAGAAGGCGCCGCACCGCCGGGTCCCCGTGCTGGAGCTCGACGACGGCACCCTGATCTCCGAGGCGATGGCGATCTGCCGCTATTTCGAGGCGCAGCACCCGGACCCGCCGCTGATGGGCGCCGATCCGCTGGAGATGGCGCGGGTGGAGATGTGGGAGCGGATGTCGGAGTTCGAGGGTTTGCTCGCCGTCGCCGAATCGTTCCGCAACGCCAAGCGCAGCTTCGCCGGCCGCGCCCTGCCGGGCATCTCCGGGGAGCTTGCGCAGATCCCGGAGCTGATCGAACGCGGCAAACAGCGCGCCGCGCTCTATTTCGACAAGCTGGAAGCGCGGCTGGGCGAGGCGCCCTATCTCGCGGGCGAGCGCTTCACCGTCGCCGACATCACCGCGTGGTGCACCGTCGATTTCGCGAAGTTCATCGAGATCGAGGCGGTGGAAGGCCGTCCGAACCTGGCGCGTTGGCGGGACGAGGTCGCCGACCGCGAGAGCATCCGCGCGACGGCGTAGCGCGCCGCCCTATTCGGCCGCCACGTCCTCCAGCGCCTCGGTGGTGAAGTCCTTGGGCGAGGTGACCTCCAGCAACTCCAGGTCGTCCGACCATTCGAGCACGTCGTGCTGGATTCCGGGCGGCTGCAGGATGCAGGTGCCGGCGGGCGCCACCGTCTCGCCGCGGCCCTCGTACCAGAACCGCATCCAGCCCTTGAGGATGTAGACCAGCTGGAAGTCGATCTTGCCGTGCCGGTGGAGCCCGATCTTGGGTCCGTCCGCGGTCTTCGCCTTGATGATGTGGGCGTGGTAGCGGCCGTCCGTCGCATCCCCGATCCCGAGATCGCGGTAGGCGAACTGGGCGCGCAGCCCGGCATCCTCGAACGCGCCGTCCTCCGGCAGGACCACGGAGAGTTTCTGCTCGCTATCGCTCATCGCTTCACCTCGTCTATCGGGGTCTCCGGCGGAGCTTATCGCGCTCCGGGCCGGTCCTCAAAGCTTCAGCCGGCCGCCGATCTCGGGCGAGTCCTCGGCGTAGCGGAAAGCGCGGAAGATCCAGTTGACGACGTTGCCGTCGAAGGACCTGTAGTCGAATGGGGAGATGTACTCCCACACCAGCTCGCCGTCGGGCGTGACCTCGAACAGGCGTCCCCACAGCCCCTCGCAGATCAGCGTGTTGCCCGACCACAGCCGCTCCTGACCGCTGATGTGGTGGGAGTAGAAGTCGCGGGTCGGCGACTCCTGGTAGACCCACGCGTCCTCGCCGGTTTCCGGGTCGAACTCGACGATACGGGAAAAAGGATGCGCCGCGCCGGTGGCCCAGCCGTTGGCGAACAGGATGATGTTGCCGTTCGCAAGCATCTGGGGGTCGTGCTGGCCGCCCCAGGACGGGTCGGTCCGTTCCCAGCGGAACTTGCCGGTCTCCCGGTCGATGATGGCGCACGTGCTGATCTGCCGCAGGCTGATGAGCACGTCGCCGTTCGGGAGCGGGAAGGTGGTGTTGCACCACGCCCAGACCCGGCGCGGGCTGAGCGGGTTCATCTCGTATCTCTCGATCTCCATGTCGTGGGCGTGCCACTCGAAGACTATGTTGCCGTCGGCGTCGACCTCGCGCACGACATCGGAATACATGCCTTCCGGGTCGTCCGATCCCGGGATTCCGCCCCGCACCAGCGCGGCGCGCTCTTCCGGCATATCCTCCCAGGAGGTGTAGAGCGTGTGGCCGTTGGGCAGCCGCCAGGCATCGTGGTGCTGGAAATCGTCCACGAGCTCGTTGACGACGTTTCCGTCCCAGTCGAGCTCCAGCAGCCGTCCGCCCTGCGCGCCGCCCGCGAAGCGGGGCTTCGTCGGGGTGTTGACGGAAACGAACAGGTTGCCGTTGGGCAGCAGCCGGCCGTACCCGCCGAGCCCGGCCGGCAGGTCCCACCGGTGAACCACCTCGCCCCGCATGTCGAGGATCAGTGTCTCGCTGCCCCAGAGCGGCGAGAAAAGGGTGAAACCGGGTGTCGCCCGGGCCGGGTCGGAATGGGTAACGCCGGTCTGCAGGATGCGCATGCGTAAAGCCTCCCTGGGGCGGTCAACGGGCGCCATGTTAGACACTCCGGCGGGCGCACGAAATCGGCCCCCGAACGTTCGCGGGAACGCCGGCTTGCCCTATGATCGCGCCGCGTTCGAGGGCGGCGCGGCGCACCTGTGGGAGCGGGAACATGGACGGCGACAACGGCAAGCTGCTCAGAAACGCGTGGTATGTCTGCGCCTGGGACCATGAGATCGGCGCGAATCCGCTGCAGCGCTGGATCTGCGGCGAGCCCATCGTCTTCTGGCGGCGGAGCGACGGGAGCCCGGCCGCGCTCGCCGACCGATGCCCGCATCGCGACGCGCCGCTGTCGCTCGGCAAGGTGATCGGCGACGACATAAGGTGCGGCTATCACGGGCTCCGCTTCGACGCGCACGGGCGCTGCGTGGCGGTGCCGGGCGGGGACCGCATCCCCGAGGGCGCGCGCACCCGCTTCTACCCCGTTGTCGAGCGCTGGGGCTGGGCGTTCGTCTGGACCGGCGATCCCGAACGCGCCGATCCCGCGACGATCCCGGACTATCACTGGAAGGCCGATCCCGCGTGGGCCGGCAAGGGCGAGACGCTCCATGTCAAAGCGCATTACGGGCTGATCCGCGACAACCTGCTCGACCTCACCCACGCCCACTACGTCCACCGCCGGACCCTCGCCACCGACGGGGTGCTCGAATTCCCCATCGAGACCGATTTCGACGGCGAGCGGCTGCGCGTGGTGCGCGACATGCGCGGCATCGCGCCCTCGCCCTTCTTCTCGCGTATCGGCGGTTTCACCGGCAATGTCGACCACCGCCAGGAGATCGTCTACACGCCGCCCGGCAATATCGTCATCGAGCTCCGCGTGGCGGGCGCGGCGCGCGGGGGCAACCGGACGGTCGGCATGCGGGTGCTCAACGCGCTCACGCCGGAGACCGCGAAGACCACGCATTATTTCTGGTCGCTCGTGCGCGATGTCGAGCTCGACGACGAAGAGATCACCCAATGGGCGTTCCAGGCCAACAAGGATACGTTCGACGAGGACGTGGCGGTGATCGAGCCGCAGCAGCGCATGATCGACACCGCGCCCGAGCCCGCCCGGCCGATCCGCTGGAGCGTCGACAAGGGCGTCACCCAGGCCCATCGCTGGATCGAGCGGCTGCTCGACGAGGAGGCCGGCCCGACGGCAGGCGATTCTTGATTCCCCCAGGGCGCGCGGCTAGGTTGCCGGCGCCGCTGCCGCCCCCTTCAGAGCCATGCCGATGAGCGCGCCGGGTATGTCGTTCCAGGACCTTATCCTGAGACTTCACGCGTTTTGGGCGCGCCAGGGATGCGCGATCCTGCAGCCCTACGACATGGAGGTCGGCGCCGGCACGTTCCATCCCGCGACGACCCTTCGCGCGCTCGGGCCCGACCCGTGGAAGGCCGCCTATGTCCAGCCTTCACGCCGCCCGGCGGATGGGCGCTACGGCGAGAACCCCAACCGGCTGCAGCACTATTACCAGTACCAGGTGATCCTCAAGCCTTCCCCGGCCCAGAGCCAGGCGCTCTACCTCGAAAGCCTGGCCGAGGTGGGGATCGACGCGAAGCGCCACGACATCCGCTTCGTCGAGGACGACTGGGAAAGCCCGACGCTGGGCGCCGCCGGGCTCGGCTGGGAGGTCTGGTGCGACGGGATGGAGGTCACCCAGTTCACCTATTTCCAGCAGGTCGGCGGGATCGAATGCAATCCCGTCTCGGTCGAGCTCACCTACGGGCTCGAACGGCTGGCGATGTACGTCCAGGGGGTCGAGAACGTCTACGAGCTCGACTTCAACGGCGCGGGCGTGAGCTACGGCGACGTCTTCCACCGCGCCGAGCGTGAGTTCAGCGCCTACAATTTCGAGCATGCCGACACCGAACGCCTGACCGTCCAGTTCGGTTTCGCGGAAGCCGAGTGCAACGCGCTGCTCGACCGCTCGCTGGCGCTTCCCGCCTACGACCAGTGCATCAAGGCGAGCCACGTCTTCAACCTGCTCGATGCGCGCGGCGCGATAAGCGTGACCGAACGCGCCGCCTATATCGGCCGCGTCCGCGCCCTCGCCAGGGGCTGCTGCGAGGCCTGGTTGAGCGGGAGCGCCTGACCGTGGCCGAGCTCCTCCTCGAACTCTTCTCCGAAGAGATCCCGGCGCGCATGCAGGCCCGCGCCGCGGACGACCTGCGCCGCCTCGCCGCCGGCGCGCTGAAGGCGGAAGGGCTCGAATTCGACGCCGCCGCGAGCTACGTCACGCCGCGGCGCCTCGCTCTCGTCGTCGACGGGCTTCCGCTCGCCCAGCCCGACCGCCGCGAGGAAAAGCGCGGCCCCCGGGTGGGCGCGCCGGAAAAGGCGGTTCAGGGGTTCCTGCGCGCCAACAACGCCACCATCGCGATGTGCGTGGAGCGCGACGACTACCTGTACTTGTCGACCGAGACCCGGGGCCGCGCGGTCGCCGACCTGCTGCCCGGCATCGTGGGCCGCCTGATCGGCGATCTCGCCTGGCCGAAGTCGATGCGCTGGGGGGAGGGGGAGACCCGCTGGGTGCGGACGCTGGAGCGCGTGCTCTGCGTGTTCGACGGGAAGCCGGTCGCGCTCGACCTGCCGGACAGGATCGAATCGGGCGGGGTGACGACCGGCCACCGATTCCATGCCCCCGAGCCCTTTTCCGTGTCGTCCTTCGCCGAATACCGAGACGGGTTGCGCCAGGCCCGCGTAATCCTCGACCCGGCGGAGCGGCGCCGGATCGTCGCCAACGGTGCGGACGAGCTCGCCGACGCCGAGGGGCTCTTCGTGCCTGACGACCCCGGCCTGCTCGACGAGGTCGTCGGGCTGGTCGAATGGCCGGTGCCGCTCATGGGGCGCATCGACGATGAATTCATGGCGGTGCCGGAGGAGGTGTTGATCACCGCGATGCGGAGCCACCAGAAATACATCTCGCTGTCGGATGCGAATGGCAAGCTTCCGCCGCGCTTCGTGGTCGTTGCCAATCTCGAAGCCGATGACGGCGGTGGCGAGATCGTCGCCGGCAACGAGCGCGTATTGCGGGCCAGGCTGTCCGATGCGCGGTTCTTCTGGGACCAGGACCGGAAGACGCGGCTCGAAGACCGGCTCGCTGCGCTCGAACCGATGGTCTTTCATGCGAAGCTCGGCACCCTGTCGCAGAAGGCGGCGCGGCTAGAAACCCTGGCCGGGGAGGTCGCGACCTTCGTCCCTGGCGCCGACGTGGACGCCGCGCGCCGTGCCGGGTGCCTCGCCAAGGCAGACTTGACAACGGAAATGGTGTTCGAGTTCCCGGAGCTGCAGGGGACGATGGGCGGCCATTACGCGCGCCACGACGGCGAGGACGCAGACGTCGCCCGGGCGGTGGCCGAGCACTACCTGCCGGCCGGGCCGTCGGGGGCGTGCCCGTCCGAACCCGTCAGCGTCGCCGTCGCGCTCGCCGACAGGATCGACACTCTGACGGGATTCTTCGCGGCTGGCGAGCGCCCCACCGGGTCGGGCGATCCCTATGCGCTGCGAAGGGCCGCGCTCGGCGTCATCCGCCTGGTGCTGGAGAACGGCGTCCGCCTGCCGCTCGGCGAGGCCTTTTGCAAGGCCCGGCAGGGCTATGCGGAGACCGTGCCCGATTTCTCCGACCCGCCCGAGATGCTGGAGCGCGAACTGCTCGATTTCTTCGCCGACCGGCTGAAAGTGCATCTCCGCGCAAAAGGGGTGCGCCACGACCTGATCGCGGCGGTGTTCGCGCTCGGCGGCGAGGACGACCTCGTGCGCCTGTGCGCCCGGGTCGAGGCGCTGCGGGGCTTCCTGGCAACGGAGGACGGCGCGAACCTGCTGACCGCCCACAAGCGCGCGGCCAACATCGTCGCCATCGAGGAGAAGAAGGACGGGATCGCGTATTCCGGTCCCGTCGAACCCGCGATGCTGCGGGAGCCCGAGGAGAAGGCGCTGAACGAAAGCCTCGGCGCGGTCGGCGCGCGATCGGCCCCCCTGGTCGACAGCGAGGCGTTCGACGAAGCCATGTCCACGCTCGCCGGGCTGCGCGGCCCCGTCGATGCGTTCTTCGACCGGGTCAAGGTCAACGCCGACGATGGCGGGCTGAGGGCCAACCGGCTGCGGCTGCTCTCCGGGATCCGGACGACGATGGGCAGCCTCGCCGATTTCTCGCAGATCGAGGGGTAGCCGGGATGGCCGGTACAGCGCGGCGAGCCCGCCGGTGAGCGGAAAGCTCGTATACCGGTTCGGCGGCGGAACCGCCGACGGGAACGCGGGGATGCGCGAGCTGCTCGGCGGCAAGGGCGCCAACCTTGCCGAGATGTGCAGCCTCGGCCTGCCGGTGCCGCCCGGCTTCACCATCACCACCGGGGTCTGCAACGCCTGGTACGAGTCGGGCGGCAGCTATCCCGACGGGCTTGCCGGCGAGGTCGAGAGCGCGCTCGCCGAGATCGAGGCGGCGGTCGGCGCCGGGTTCGGCGACGCCGCCGACCCGCTGCTGGTCTCGGTGCGCTCCGGCGCGCCGGCCTCGATGCCGGGGATGATGGACACCGTGCTCAATCTCGGCCTCAACGACCGCACGGTGGAGGGGCTGGCGGCGCGATCCTCCGACCGCCGCTTCGCCTTCGACAGCTACCGGCGCTTCATCCAGATGTACGGCTCGGTGGTGCTCGGGATCGACCACCATTACTTCGAGGAACTGCTGGAGAACTACAAGCTCGGCTGCGGCGCCGTCCTCGACACCGATATCGCGGCCGACGGCTGGGAAAGCCTTGCGGGCCGGTACAAGGCGCTGGTCGAGGAGCAGCTCGGCGCGCCGTTTCCCCAGGACGAGAAGGAGCAGCTGTGGGGCGCCATCGGCGCGGTGTTCGCGAGCTGGATGAACCGGCGCGCGGTCACCTACCGCAAGCTGCACGACATCCCTGCGCATTGGGGAACGGCGGTCAGCGTCCAGGCGATGGTGTTCGGCAACATGGGCGAGGACTGCGCGACCGGCGTCGCCTTCACGCGCGACCCCTCGACCGGGGAGAACGCGTTCTACGGCGAGTACCTGCCCAACGCGCAGGGCGAGGACGTGGTCGCCGGGATCCGCACGCCGCGCCATCTCACCCTCGCGGCGCGCGAGGCGGCGGGGTCGGACGCGCCGTCGATGGAAGAGTCGATGCCGGCGGTCTTCGACGACCTGTGCCGGGTGCGCGAGACGCTCGAGAGCCACTATCGCGACATGCAGGACATCGAGTTCACCGTCCAGTCCGGCACGCTCTGGATGCTGCAGACGCGCGCCGCGAAACGGACGGCGAAGGCCGCGCTCAGGGCTGCCTGCGAGATGGTCGAAGAAGGGCTGATCGGCAAGGCGGACGCCGTCGCCCGCATCGACCCGTTGTCGATCGACCAGCTTCTCCACCCGACGCTCGACCCGGACGCGCCGCGCAAGCCCTTCGCCCGCGGCATGCCCGCGTCGCCCGGCGCGGCGTCGGGCCGTGCGGCGTTCAACGCCGACGAGGCCGAGACGCGGTCGAAGGCGGGCGAGAAGGTGATCCTGGTCCGGACCGAGACCAGCCCCGAGGACATTCACGGCATGCACGCCGCGCTCGGCATCCTGACCAGCCGGGGCGGCTCCACCAGCCATGCCGCCGTGGTCGCCCGCGGCATGGGACGGCCCTGCGTGGTCGGCGCGAGCGAGCTGCTGATCGACTACCGGACGCAGTCGATGACCGCCGGGGGCGTGACCGTCGAGGCGGGCGACACGATCACCATCGACGGGAGCACGGGCGAGGTCATGCTGGGCGCGGTCCCGACGATCGAGCCTGAGCTCTCGGGCGATTTCGGCACGCTGATGGGCTGGGCCGACGAGTTCCGGACCATCGGGGTCCGCGCCAACGCGGAAACCCCAGCGGACGCCGAGACGTCGATCCATTTCGGCGCGGAAGGGATCGGCCTCAGCCGGACCGAGCACATGTTCTTCGATGCCGAGCGGATCGTCGCGGTGCGCCGGATGATCGTCGCCGCCACGGAAGAGGACCGCAGGTCGGCGCTCGCGAGGCTTCTCCCCATGCAGCGGGACGATTTCGCCGCCCTGTTCCGGATCATGGACGGCCGTCCCGTCACGATCCGCCTGCTCGATCCTCCGCTGCACGAGTTCCTGCCGCACGGCGAGGACGAGATCGCCGAAATCGCCGAGTCCGCCGGGATCGGCGCCCAGGCGGTGCGGCGGCGCGCGCACGAGCTGGAGGAGGTCAACCCGATGCTGGGCCATCGCGGCTGCCGGCTGGGGATCACCTACCCCGAGATCTACGAGATGCAGGCGCGCGCGATCTTCGAGGCGGCGGCCCGGGTTATCGGGGAGGACGGAAAGGCGGTTCTGCCCGAGGTCATGATCCCGCTGATCGCGACGAAGGCGGAGTTCGACATCCTCAAGGCGCTGGTCGACCGCGTCGCCGCGGAAGTCGGCGAAACCGAAGGCGTGCGCCTGGACTACATGACCGGCTGCATGATCGAGCTGCCGCGCGCGGCGCTCCGCGCGGACGAGATCGCGGAGACGGCGGAGTTCTTCTCCTACGGCACCAACGACCTGACCCAGACCGTGTTCGGACTGTCGCGCGACGATTCGTCCGGTTTCATCCGCGCCTACGACGAGCTCGGCGTTCTCGACCGCGACCCGTTCGTCAGCATCGACGTGGACGGGGTCGGAGAGCTGGTGAGGCTGGCCACCGAACGCGGGCGCGCGGTGCGGCCGGATATCAAGCTCGGCATCTGCGGCGAGCATGGCGGCGATCCGGACTCGGTCCGGTTCTGTCACCGGATCGGGCTCGACTACGTCTCGTGCTCGCCCTACCGGGTCCCCATCGCCCGCCTCGCCGCCGCCCAGGCGGCGATCGGGGAGGCCGGGCCGGGGACCGCCTGAGTCGCGTCCCTCGATACGGCGCGACGGCCGTTCAGAAATCCGCCCAGCCGGGCTTTTCCGGGTGAATCGCGGCGGTCTCGGTCCGCAACGTCTCGCCGCCCTCGATCGCCTCGATCCGCAGGAGGGCGAGGGCGAGGCCGCCGGTGCTGGTCCTGATTTCTCCGACTTCGCTTTTCCCGCTGAAGACCGGGGTCCCGGCTTCGGGCGCGGCGCCGTCGATGCGAACCGGCACCAGCCGCTTGCGGACCAGGTTGCGGTGCTTCATCCGCGCCGTGACCTCCTGGCCGACATAGCAGCCCTTTTCGAAGTCGACCCCGTTCAGCTCGTCGAATCCGTTCTCCAGCAGGAACGATCTCTCGGGCACCAGATCGCGCCGCCCGTCCGGTATCCCCTGCGCGATGCGGAGCGCCTCGTAATCCGCGCGCTCGGCGGCCTCGATCCCGGCCCGTTGCAGCGCGCTGTCGCCGCATCGGCCCACGACGCGCATGCCGAGGACAGGATGGCGCGAGTCGACGAACACGTCCGCGCCCTCGATCCGGCGCGCGGCTTCCCGCGCATCGTCGCCGAACACCGCGTGGACCGCGTCGGCGACGGCCGCGTCGACCGCCACGTCGGCGCGCAGCTTGTACATCGCAAGCCGCTTCGCCAGCGCCGGTCGGGCGTCGGCTTCGCAGTCGAGGCAGAACGCCTCTCCCCGCCGGAACACGAAAAAGTCGAACAGGTACTTGCCCTGGGGCGTCAACAGGGCGGCATGGATGGCCGCGCCGTCGCGCAGCTTGTCGACGTCGTTGGTGATCAGGCCCTGGAGGAACCCGTGCGCATCGCTTCCCGAAACGGACAGAACGGCCCGATCGTCGAGCCGGACATAGCGCGCCATCGTCGCCTACCCAAGTGGTCCCGAGCCGGTGAAGTGGCACATGCGGGAAGGGGAAGCAAGCGCCGGAGGGCCGGTCGCCGCCATTCCCTGCGGCTCCTTGTCGCCGATCGTTACAATCGCTTGACGGTGTGCCGCGGAAGCGCCTATTGGTCGCGCGCATCGCACGAAAGCGTTCAGGGGTCGATTCATGGCAGACCGGTTCAGGGCTCTCGTCCTCGAAGAGAAGGATGACGGGGTCGCGGCCGCCATCGGAGAGTTGGACGAGGGCGACCTTCCCGACGGCGACGTCACCGTCGCGGTCAGGTACTCCGACCTCAACTACAAGGACGGGATGATCCTGAAGGGGATCGGCCGGCTGGTCCGCAACTACCCCCATGTCCCCGGGATCGATCTGGCCGGCACGGTGACGGCGTCGTCGGCGCCGGACATCGCCGTCGGCGACGAGGTTCTCGTTACCGGCTACCGTCTGGGCGAGGTGCGCTGGGGCGGCTTCGCCGAGCGCGCCCGCGTGCCCGCCGATTGGGTGGTGAAGATCCCCGACGGCCTCGATGCCTATCGCGCCATGGCGCTGGGCACGGCGGGGTTCACCGCGATGATCGCGGCGATGGCGCTGGAGGATGCGGGGCTGTCGCCGGGTATGGGAGAGGTGCTGGTAACCGGCGCCAACGGCGGGGTCGGCAGCGTCGCCGTCATCCTGCTCGCCGCGCTGGGATACGAGGTCGCGGCGTCCACCGGGCGGATGGAGACGGCGGACGAACTGAAGGCGCTCGGCGCCGCGACGGTGATCGACCGGGCCGAGCTCGCCACGGAGCCCCAGCGCCCGCTGGCGAGCGAGCGCTGGGCGGGCGCCATCGACGCGGTCGGCGGAACGACCCTCGCCTCCATCCTCACCGGGCTGAAATACGGCGGCTCCGTGGCGGCGTGCGGGCTGGCGGGCGGCAACGCGCTCAACACCACCGTCATCCCCTTCCTCCTGCGGGGCGTGAACCTGCTCGGCATCGATTCGGTGATGTATCCGCGCGACCGCCGCGTGAAAGCCTGGCGGCGGCTTGCGGCCGAGCTGCCGATGGACCGGATCGACGCCGTGAGCCAGACCGTGGCGCTGGATGCGCTTCCGGCTCTCGCCGACCGGATCCTCAAGGGCCAGACCCGCGGACGGGTCGTGGTCGACGTCGCCGCGTGAGTCCGGACCGGGCCGCGTTCTACACCCCGGCGCAACGGAGATCGGATTTCGCCTTGTCCCACTTCGGGTACAGCTTGGCCGGCAGAGCGGCCTTGCCGGGTATTCTCGGACCGATCGGTGCGCTCTGTATCGCCCTGGCCATCGCCTCCGCGGCGTCCGCTCAGAAGCGGGTGAAGACACCGACCACCTATGGCGACGCGATGCGCTGGTACGGGAAGGCGGCCAGGGCGGGTTCCCCGCAGGCGCAGTTCCTTCTCGGCACGAAGTACGAGAACGGGGTGGGCACCGATGCCGACCCGGGCAAGGCCGTCGAATGGTTTCGCCGCGCCGCCGAGGGCGGACATGCGCTCGCCCAATACCGGCTGGCGATCGCCCTTCACGAAGGAAGCGGCGTCGGGCGGGATATCGGCGAGGCCGCCGTGTGGTACGGGCGTGCGGCGGAGAACGGCATCCCCGAGGCCGCGTTCAATCTCGCCTTTATCCTGGAAAAGGGCCTCGCGGGCACGGCCGACGAGACGGGTGCCGCCGACTGGTATCGGAAGGCGGCGGATGCGGGGCTCGGCCAGGCTCAGTTCAACCTCGGAGTCCTCTACGCGGAAGGGCGCGGCGTGGAACGCGACCCTGTCGAGGCGCGTATCAGGTTCGCCTGCGCGCAGACCGCGGGCCAGCCCAACGCGGCGGCCTATGCGCAGCGGCTGGACGGGAAGCTGACGCCGGATCAGCGCGCCGCCGCGCGCGCGGCGGCCGACCGCCGCTGCGGTTCCGGGGGCAGGCGCTAGGCGCCGCGTGACGGTGGCGGGGGCATCGTCCAACCGGGACGGCTTGCGCGAGGAGCTGGTGGGTCGCGCGCGGGACCTGGTCCCGGTGCTGCGCGAACGCGCGGCGATACCCGACCGGACGCGGACCGTCCCGCGGGAGACCCATGAGGCGTTCGTCGAGGCCGGGTTCTACCGGATACTCCAGCCCGCCCGGTACGGCGGCTACGAGGCCGATCTCGAAACGATGATCGACGTCGCCGCCGAGCTCGGGCGCGGCTGCGGCTCCAGCACCTGGGTGTTCACCAACCTCCTGATGCAGACCTGGATCAACGGGCGCAAGGACCGGCGCGCGCAGGAGGAGCTCTGGGCGGACGACCCGAACGCGCAGACCGCTTCGTCCTTTCCCGACCGCGCCGCCGAGGTGCGCGAGGTCGACGGGGGCTTCGCGGTCAGCGGCGCGTGGCGCTATTCGAGCGGCATCGACTTCGCCTCCTGGAACAACCTCCAGCTGTTCTTCAAGCCGGAGAACGGGCCGCCCTTCGTCGCCTTCGCGGCGGTGCCGGAGAGCGACTACGAGGTAATAGATGACTGGGATATGACGGGATTACGCGGGACCGGCAGCCGGTCGCTCCGGGTGGACGACGTGTTCATCCCCGAATACCGCATTCATCGGGTGCAGGACGACAGGGCGCTGGAGACGCCGGGCAGCAGGATCAACCCCGGGACGATCTACCGGTTGCCGTTCTGGGGCATCGGCGCGCGCGCGTTCTCCGCGCCGGCGGTCGGGCTGGCACGCGGCATGATGGATCACGTCGTCGACGACATCCGGGACAGGACCGGCGCGCGCGGCAGCGTGAAGCTCGCGGAGCAGCCGACCGTGCAGGCGCGCGTCGCCGAATCCGGCGCCGAGATCGACGCCGCCTGGTCGATGCTGTTGAAGGACTGCGCGGACGCGGCGGCCGTCACCGAGGCCGGCAGGATCGCCGACCTGGAAACCAGGACCCGCTGGCGGCGCAACAACTCGTTTGCGATCCAGCTCTGCCTGCGCGCCGCCGACCGGCTCTACGCGCTCGCCGGAATGCGGGCGATGGAGCCCGACAGCCCGGTCGCGAGGATCTGGCGCGACATCCGAGCGGCCTCGTCCCAGGTCGGCACGGCGTGGGACCCGCAGGCGACCAATTACGGCAAGGCGCTGTTCGGCCTGCCGCTGGCGGACCCGCGTGCGAGAAGCTGAGCGGCGGCGCCATCCCGCACTTGCCGTGCGCCGGCCCGATTGGCCATCATCGGTCCGCGTCCGACCGGGAGGAGTCATGGCGGAGGGATCCTTGCAGGCGACGGTTCCGGGCCGCGAAGAGTTGATCGGCCGCGCCAGCGGGCTGGTCGATTCCATCGCGGCGCGGGCGGACGAGACCGAGCGTCTGCGGAAGCTTCATCCCGACACGGTCGCGGACTTGCAGGAGTCCGGGCTTTGGGGCGTCTACAGGCCGTTCCGCTACGGCGGCTCGGAAGGCGATTTCGGCCTGTTCGTCGATATCGGCGAGCATCTCGGCCGCGCCTGCGCCTCCACCGCCTGGGTGTGGGTCAATCTGGTCTCGCACAACTGGATGCTCGGGATGTGGCCCGAGCGTGCGCAGGACGAGGTGTGGGGGCCCAACCCGGACGCGCGGATCGGCTCCGCGACCGTCTACCCGCCGGGCAAGGCGGTGCCGGTGGACGGCGGTTACCTGTTGAGCGGACGGTGGCCGTTCTCCAGCGGCATCGACGTTTCGCACTGGATCATGCTGGGCGGCATGGTGCCGCCGGAAGGCGGGGAGGGAGACCCGAAACCCCACATCTTCGTCGTCGATTGCGACGACATCGAGGTGATCGACACGTGGGACGTCGCCGGCCTGGTCGGCAGCGGCTCGCACGACGTTACCTGCGAGAACGTCTTCGTCCCCGACTACATGGCGCTCAGCCCGCACGACATGCGCGGCGGACCCACGCCCGGCTCGACGGTCAACCCGGCCTCGCTCTACCGCCTGCCGCTGCTCGGGCTGTTCTCCCACATCATCGCCGGCGCGATGCTGGGGGCCGCGCGCGGCGCGTTCGACTGCTACACCGAATCGATGCGGTCCCGGGTCGCGACTTTCAACCGGCAGCGCATCGCCGACCACGCGGCGGTGCAGATCAAGATCGCCGAGGCCGCCAGCGTCATCCGCGCCATCCGGCTGCAGTTGAGGGAAGGCCCGCGCGAGGCCCATGCGATCGCCGAGGAAGGCCGGATCCCGACCGATGTGGAAAAGACCCGCTGGCGCGCCGACGCCGCCTATGCCTGCCGCAAATGCGCCGACGTGGTCGACCTCCTCTACCGAGCCTCGGGCGGGGCCGGGAACTACCGCGCGAACCCGTTGCAGCGCTTCTTCCGCGACGTGCATGCCGGGATCGGTCATATCGGCGTGTCGTGGGACGCCAACGGCGCCGAGCACGGCCGCGCGCTGCTCGGCCTGCCGCACGGCAACTTCCTGATCTAGCGTGGCAACCGTGACGGGGTCCCCGACGGGAATGATCGGCCGGCCGATTCCGCGGGTCGAGGATCTGCGGCTGGTGACCGGGCACGGGCGCTTCAGCGACGATGTCGACCGGCCGGGGCAGACCTACGCGATCATGGTCCGCGCGCCGCACGCGAACGCGCGGATCGAGGAGATCGATACGGCCGGCGCGCTCGCGGTTCCGGGGGTCGTCGCGGTGCTGACCGGACGGGACGCGGCGGCCGACGGGATCGGCCTCATTCCGCACGTCACCGTGCCGTCGAGCCCGCCCGACATCAGGATCGGCAACAGCGACGGGACCGACACCTTCGCGCCGCCGCACGAGGTGATCCCGCTGGAGCGTGTGCGGCATGTGGGCGAGGCGGTCGCGGCGGTCATCGGCGAGACCGTCGATGCGGCGCGCGACGGCGCCGAGCGGGTCGCCGTCAGCTATGCCGAGCTGCCGCCGATCGCCGCGACCCGGCGCGCCGCCGAGGGCGGGCCCGCGGCGTGGGAGGAGCACGGCTCCAATATCTGCGTCGACGGCGAGGTCGGCGACGCGGAAGCGACCGACCGCGCCTTCGCCCGCGCCCACGCGGCGGTCACGCTGAGGACCGCGCTGTCGCGCTGCACCGGCGTTCCGATGGAGCCCCGCACCGCGGTCGGCGCCTACGATGCGGCTACCGGCCGCTATACCCTGCACGCCGGCGGCGGCGGGGTGGTGCGCTACAAGATCGACCTTGCCGCGGTGCTCGGCGTGGAGACCGATTCGGTCCGGGTCACCGCCAACGACGTCGGCGGCAGCTACGGCACGCGCAACGCGCTCTACCCCGAATTCGCCATCGTGCTGTGGGCGGCGCGCCGGGTCGGCCGGCCGGTGAAGTGGACCGGCGACCGGACGGAGATGTTCCTCACCGATTTCCAGGCGCGCGACCTCGCGGTCGATGCCGCGCTCGCGCTCGACGAGGACGGGCGTTTCCTGGGCTTGCGCATTTCCAACATCAGCAATATCGGCGCGCACGCGGTCTCCTTCATCCCGATGATCAAGGGGGTGGAGATCTTCCCGCTCACCTACCGCATCGGCGCCTGCCACGCGCGGGCCCGCGCGGTCGCCACCAACACCCCGCCGACCTACCCCTATCGCAGCGCGGGTCGGCCCGAGGTCACCTACGCGATGGAGCGGCTGATCGACATCGCCGCCGACCGGCTCGGGATGGACCGGCTCGAGATCCGCCGGCGCAACATGGTGCCGCCGGAGTCGATCCCCTATTTCAACGGGCTCGGCCTCACCTTCGACAGCGGCGACTTTCCCGCCGCGATGGAACGGGCCGTCTCGCTCTCCGGCTGGCGGGAGAGGGTGGGCGCCGCCGCCGTGGGCGGCAGGCTGCGCGGCATCGGGATCGCCAACTACATCGACCTCGCGACCGGCGCGCCGCACGAGCGCACCGAGATCGAGGTCCATCCCGAGGGGCGCGTCGAGGTGGTCATCGGCACCCAGGATTCGGGGCAGGGGCACGAGACCGCGTTCGGCCAGATGGTGTCCGAAATGCTGTCCGTGGCGTTCGACACCGTCCGCTTCACCCTCGGCGACACCGATGCCGTCAAGGTCGGCGGCGGGTCCAACTCGGGACGCTCGATGCGGCTCGGCGCGACGATCCTGAGCCAGGCCTCGGAGGAGATCGTCGCGCGCGGCCGCGAGATCGCCTCTCACGTTCTGGAAGCGGCGGTGGACGACATCGAGTACGCGGAGGGCCGCTACACCGTCGTTGGCACGGACCGCTCGATCGATCTGTTCGACGCCGCGCGCGCGGCGCGCGAGCGCGGCGACCTTCCCGAACGGCTCAGGGGCCCGCTCGCGGCCGACGCCGAGGTGGAGAGCCGCAAGCCGGCCTTCGGCAGCGGCTGCCACGTCTGCGAGGTCGAGGTCGACCCGGAGACCGGCGTCGTCGAGATCGTCCGCTATACCGCGGTCGACGACGTGGGGCGTGCGATCAACCCGCTGCTGATCGACGGACAGACCCACGGCGCCGTCGTCCAGGGGATCGGCCAGGCGCTCAGCGAGCGCTGCGTCTACGACGAGGCGACCGGACAGGCGTTGAGCGCGAGCTTCATGGACTACGCGATGCCGCGCGCCGACATGGTGCCCGACTTCACCACCGCGCTGCAGGAAGTGCCGGCGCCCACCAATCCGCTCGGCGTCAAGCCCGGCAGCGAGGGTGGGACCGCGGTATCGCCCGGCGCCGTCGCCAACGCCATCGTCGATGCGCTCAAGCCGCTCGGCGTCCGCCACATCGAGCTCCCCGCGTCGCCCGAGCGCGTATGGCAGGCGATCCGGGACGCGGCGCGCGCTACATGAACAGGCGTTCGTTCTTGCGGTCGGCGTAGAGGTCGGCCACGAACGCGCCGTAGCCGTTGTAGAGCCGCGTGGGCACCCGCTTGCCGGTGCCGAGCAGCCGCTCGGTGGCCTGGCTCCAGCGGGGGTGGGGCACCTTCGGGTTGACGTTGGCCCAGAACCCGTATTCCCGGCCCTGGAGCTCTTCCCAGAAGCTCACCGGGCGCTCTTCCGTGAAGTGGAACCGGACCAGCGACTTGACCGACTTGAAGCCGTACTTCCACGGCACCGCGAGGCGGAGCGGCGCGCCGTTCTGCTTCGGCATCGGCTTGCCGTAGAGCCCGGTCGCGATGAAGGCGAGCTCGTTGACCGCCTCGTCGATCGCCAGACCCTCGAGATAGGGCCACGGGTACCAGCGCTGGTTCTGGCCCGGCGCGACCTCGGGGTTCTCGAAGGTCTCCATCGCGAGGAACTTCGCCGATCCCAGCGGCCGCGCGAGGTCGACCAGCGCCTTGAGCGGGAAGCCGCTCCACGGCACCGTCATCGCCCATGCCTCGACGCAGCGATGGCGGTAGACCCGCTCCTCCAGCGGCATCTTCTTCAGGAGGTCGTCGAAGGCGATGGTGAAGGGCTTTTCCACCATCCCCTCGATGCGCACCTCCCAGGGCCGGATCGGCAGCTTCTGCGCCGCCCGGTGGATGTTCTTGTGCGAGCCGAACTCGTAGAAATTGTTGTAGGTGGCGGCCTCCGCCTCCGGCGTCAGCGCGCGCTCGACCGTGTAGGCCGGGTTGCGCCGGACCGGGTAGAGCCCGGCCGAGGGGTCGATCTCCGCCGGCGCCGCGATTTCGGGCTCGGCGTCGTCTCCCATCCGGAGCACCGCCGGCGCCGCCAGGATGGCGCCGCCGATCCCGAGCCCGGCGAGGATCCGCCGCCGGTCGATATAGGTCTTCTCGTCGGTCGCGGCCGATTCCGGCAGCTCCCAGCCGCGCTTGCGCTTGAACAGCATTATCTTGCTCTCCTGGAGCCGAAGATCGTCAACAGGGCGATACCGGGTCCGCCGAAGCTGGCCCAGAGCGGCCACTGCAGGAAGCCCGCGATGACGGGGTCCCACAGGAACGGGTGGAGGTAACGCTGCACGATCGCCTGGACGAGGTTGAGGCTCGCGGTGTGAAGCGTGAACCAGATTTCGCCGGCGGGGACGATACGCCATTCGCCGGCCTGAAGGGCTGCGCTCAACTCGTAGAGGAGGGCGAGGACGGCCGCGGCGGTGAGCGCCGCGCCGAGCCACGTCAGACACCGGGATGAAGGGGATCTGGTCCGTGCCGCCATGACGGGCCTCGCTTCTCGTTGCGCCCAACAGATGGGCGTTTGCGCGTTCCTTTACCACCGCGCTCGCGAATACGTTACCGCAACGGCGCGAATATTTCCGACAAGAGGCTGCAAACGGATATTCTGGACCCGGCAATCGGCGTAGCGGGAAGGTCGGACGGCATTCCATGGACGATCGGCATTTCGTCGGGGCGCGGTCGGAAATGGTGGCGGAAATCGCCCACCATGTCCGCGAGACCGCGGCCGAGATCGGGCGGGAGGCGCTGGACGAGAGGGTGATGGACGCGGTCGGCCGCGTGCCCCGCCACGAGTTCGTGCCGGTCGAGCTGCGCGGCTTCGCCTACGTGAATTCCCCCTTGCCGATCGGCTGCGGGAAGACGATCTCGCAACCCTACATCAACGCGCTGATGACCGACCTGCTGGACGTGCGGCCCGACCACAGGGTGCTGGAGGTCGGGACCGGGCTCGGCTACCAGGCGGCGCTGCTGGCCCAGCTGGCGGCGAAGGTCTATTCCGTCGAGATCGTCGAGGAGCTCGCCTCGGGCGCGCGCAGCCGGCTGGGGACGCTCGGCTACGACAATATCGAGCTCCGCCACGGCGACGGCTCGCGCGGCTGGGCCGAGCACGGGCCGTTCGACCGGATCCTGGTCTCGGCGGCGCCGGACCTCGTGCCGCCGCTGCTGCTCGCGCAACTCAAGCCCGGCGGCCGGATGGTGGTGCCGGCCGGCATCGAGGACGCCCAGCAGTTCTTGGTCGTGAACAAGAGCGAAGAGGGCAGAGTGACGATGGAGCCGGTGATCGCCGTCCGGTTCTCGACGCTCCACGTCGACGAGGACCCGGCGGCGCTGTAGGCGCGGGGGCCGGAGGCTGTCCAGATATTTTCGAATTATTCCCGCTGTCCCCATTCGTCATGGTCGGCGGAGGCCGACCATGACGAAGGGCGACACGGGTGGGAGAGGTCCGCATCCAAACAGGCGCGCCCTCAGGCCATCGATTCGCCGCCGTCGATGGTCACCACCTGCCCGGTGATGTAGCTCGCCGCCGGGCTCAGCAGGTGGACGACGGTCTGCGCCACCTCGACCGGCTCGCCCAGCCGGCCGATCGGGATGACCTCGGACCGCTTCGCCATGACCGCGTCGATCTCGCCGGGCGGCACCGCGCCGCGCCAGAGCGGGGTGTCGATCGGCCCCGGCGCGACCGCGTTGGCGCGGATGCCGAGCGGCCCCTTCTCCCGCGCGATCGACTTGGTGAGCCCGATGATCGCGCCCTTGGCGGCGGCGTAGTGGGCGGCGTTGGCCTGGCCGCGGATGGCGTGGAGCGAGGACATGTTGACGATGGCCCCCGCCCGCGCGGCGATCATGCCGGGGAGCACCGCGCGGCAGGTGTGGAAGGTGCCGTCGACATGGACGGCGAACATGCGCGCCCAGTCCTCGTCGGCGATGTCCTCCACCGCCGCGACCTGGTAGATGCCGGCGATATTGACCAGCATCCCGATCGGCCCGAGCGCGTCGGCCGCCGCCGCGACCGCCCGGTTCACCGCGCCGGAGTCGGAGACGTCCGCTTCCTCGACCCGGGCGGTTCCGCCGGCATCCTCGACGATGCGCGCGGTCTCGCGCGCCGCGTCGCCGTTCCGGTCGCAGATCGCCACCCGGGCGCCGGCCTCGCCGAGGAGGCGCGCGGTCTCCCGCCCCATGCCGCTGCCGCCGCCGGTGACGAAGGCGACGCTTCCCTCCATCGATCCGTCCACTATTCGGCCGCCGCCCGCGCGCCGTGGCCGATGTCGAGCCCGTAGAACGCCTGCGCGTTCTTCCAGAGGATCTTCTCCTTCTGCGCGTCGGTCAGGTCGGTGCGCGCGCCGAGACCCTCGCCCGAGCCCTCGCGGGCCTCGAGATGGGGCATGTCCTCGGACATCATGATGTTGTCCTCGCCGAGGAAGTCGAGGACGAAGGGGAGCAGGGACTCGTCCGCTTCCGAGGTGAGGAATATCCGGTCCTTGAAGTTCTCCGGCGAGACGCTGGTGATCGGATCGAGCCCGAAGGACGAACGGAAAAACTCCACCACCGGGTAGTAGTGGTCCATGCGTTCCAGATACCAGGGCAGCCAGCTGCAGCCGCCTTCGAGGAAGATCGCCCGGAGCTTCGGGAAGCGGTCGAGGATGCCGCCGCCGGCGAAGCTGTAGAACCCGATCAGGAGCGGCAGCGTGAAGGAGACGTTGAGCGAGCTCGAATGCTCGTTGCACATCTGGCGCAGCGAGCCCGTCGGCCAGCCGACATGGACGGCGATCGGCAGGTCGACCTCCTGGGCCGCCGCCCAGACCGGGTCGAACTCGGGGAAGTGCAGCATCCGCTCGCCGACCGTGCCGAAGCACATCAGCGAGACCGCGCCCGCGTCCTTCACGCGGTAGATTTCCTTCACCGCCTCCCCGGGCTCGCGCAGCGGCAGCACCGCCGACCATTTCAGCCGGTCCGGCGCCTCGGCGCAGCGTTCCTCGATCCACCTGTTGTAGCTCACGGTGAGCGCGGTCTCGAACGCGTCGTCGTCGGTGAGCGGCGCGAACAGGAGCGTCGAGTAGATCACCTGGAGGTCGACCCCGGCGCGGTCGAGATCGGCGAGCCTCGCCGGCACGTCCATCAGCGACTGGTTGCCGATGGAGAACTCCTTCATCCCGGCGTGGATCGAGGTCAGCGGGCAGCCGATCTGGATCGTGCCCGGACCCCAGGTCCACTGCATCGCCTTGCCGTCGACCAGCCAGAACGAGTTGTCGACGCCCATATAGGGCGCGTCCTCGCGCGGCACGGTGATCGGGATGGGGCGCCGGTGCCGGTACTTCTCCGGCAGGTAGTTCCAGGTCTCCTCGACTTCGTAGACATGCGAGTCGGCATCGATATAGGGCATCGCGGAATCCTCGATTCGGGACGGGCGGAGTCTCGGCAAAGCACGGTCGCGGCGTCAATCCCTGTCGGCGAGGCGTGTCCGGTTCGCGGCGGATCGTTCCTCCCCCGTCATGGTCGGCGAAGGCCGACCATCCGCGAGTTTTTGCGGCGCTGGAAACGAAAAACAAATCGTGGATGGTCGGCCTGCGCCGACCATGACGGGGGGGGGCTGGGCGGTTCCCACGCCCGCCGCAACGGGACGGCGTTCCCGGCGCCGACCCGCGCCCGACGGTCCGCTGTCAAGGAATCGATATAAGCCCGTATCGAAGGGCCGGGCCTATCTCTTCCTGTCCCAGTTCCGCGCCGGCTTGCCGCCGCGCTTGCGCACGCCCTCCATGAACGCGGCGAGGACCCTCTTCGCGGGCAGGCGCTTGGCCTCGTTGCGTGCGACCCAGTCGCCCGCGAGATCGGGCAGCAGGTTCGCCCATTTGGTGCGCTCTTCGGCCGGAAATTCCGAGATTTTGGCGCCCAGCCCGGCGAGGGTCGCCATCGAGTCGCGCACCTTCGCCGCGACGATGTCGGTCTGCTTGCGGGCGTATTCGCGCCCGAGGAAGCGAAACATCGTCTTCATGTGCAGCGGGAGGCTCTTCCAGGTGTCGAGGTTCATAGCGAGCGCGCCCGAGATCGGCGCGCCCAGATCGACCTTGACGACGTGGGGGGCCACCTCGTGCAGCTTGAAGGGGAGAATGCCGGTCGCGATGATGATGCCGGCGTCAGCGAGGCCGGTCTTGAGGCTGTTGTAGTAGATCGGCAGGCCGGCATCGACCGGCGTGGCGCCGGTTCCCTTCAGCCAGCTGGCGGCGGGTCCCGGGGCCAGCACCTTCTTGCCCCGCAGCTGCTCGAGGGTGTCGATCGGGGTCTTCGAGACGATGTGGTAGCTGTCGGCGACCTGGCCTCCGAGATAGACCGCGTTGTTCTTCCTCCAGGCTGCGTTCATCGCCGGGATCGTCCGGTGCAGCTCTTCCTGGATGTCGATCAGGTGGTGGACGTTGCCGGTCGCGAAAGGGGCGTAGAAGGTCACGTTCTCGAGCGGCATCTTCGCCGGCTCCCAGAGCGTGCCGACCCAGCCGATATCGGCGAGCCCGTCGCCCACGCCTTCCAGCGTGTTCTTGAAGTTGTAGAGCGTACCCGAGTAGGCCTGGGTCCACTTGATGGTGTCCGGCCCGCCCAGCTCCTTCAGCATCCGGTTGGACTCGGGAACCACATGGTCCCGGATGACCTGCACCCACGGGACGATCGGCGGGTGGCTCGACCCGGCCGTCAGCTTCCACTCCTTCGCCCCGGTGCCGGCGGCGCCAAGCGCAAGCAGAATTCCGGCCAGCCCGGGCGCGGCGAAACGCCCGACGCGAAACTGCATGAACCGCCCCCGATCATGGATGGTATCCGCCGCGGCCGGCGGGGTCGGCGGACCTTACCGGCCGCACCGCCCGGCCGCAACGCACACAATTTTTGCCCAATTCTCCCCAATACTGGGGACGCACATCCCTCCGTCGCGTCGTAGGTTCCGGTGTGAAGATTCCAACCAGTCTCCCAGAGCGGCTCCGTTTCGGTTGGAACCGCTTCATCCGTTTTCTGTCGTCATGGTCGGCGAAGGCCGACCATCCACGTTTTGTTTTGTTTTCGGCGCCTTAAAAACTCGTGGATGGTCGGCCTTCGCCGACCATGACGGTGGGGGGTCGGGGTAAAGGCGCTTCTGTCTGAAACGGACAGGCTCCAGGGAACGCACGCGCGATCCCTACCGCATTTCTTGAAAGGAACCGAGAGTGAGAAGGAAATCGCACCGTATATCTTCAGCGGCCCTTTCCCTGGCAGCGCTGATCGCTTTGTCTGCCTGTGGCGGCGGAGGGGGAGGAGACTCTTCGGCCAACGGCGGAGCCCCCACGACCGGCGGCGGGATGTCCATGCCCGATCTCGGACAATGGAACGTCATAACCGTTTCGGGGACGGAGGTGGGGTACGAGAACGCAACTCTCGGTCTGAGCGCGCAATACGACATTTTGGGCATGAATCCCACGCTTACGGCCTCCTCGCCAATGCATCAGCCCACCGTCACGGGGACCTGGAGGGGTATGTGGGACGGCTATGTGGATGGAAACAGGGACGATGGTACGGCCCGGGTGGATGTCACGATTCAGGGCAGCGCCGTCAGCGCCACCTTGACCTACAGCGGTATCGACGGCGTCCCCGGTCTCACGAGCGCCACCACCGCCCCCGCTTCGGTCACAGACGGGCGTTTTGCCCCGAGCGTCACGTTGACCGTCGACGGTCAGTCGCTAACCTATTCCGGACAAGGTCAGTTCGGGGGCGCGGAGCAGCGCGGGGTGGTCGGTTACATGTCCGGGGACGGCCTCCGGTCGGTGTTCTACGGTACCCGGAACTAACCGCTTCGCGCGCCGCCCTCCCGCCGCGCGAGGTGGGTGGTCGCGGCGACGATCAGCAGGCCGCCGATCCAGACCCAGGCATCGGGGATTTCCGCGAAGACCAGGAAGCCGAGCAGGGCCGCCCAGACGAGGCGGAAGAAGACCAGCGGCTCGACCAGCCCCACGTCCGCCAGCCGGTAGGCGTGGACCAGGCACAGATGCCCGCAGCTTCCGAGCGCGCCGATGCCGGCCAGCATCAGCAGCTCCGGCAGCGTCGGCGTCTGCCAGACGAAGGCGGCGGGGACCGCGGTCACCGGGATCATCAGGAGCGTCAGCCAGGCGACGATGGTGGTCGGGCTGTCGGTACGGGTCAGCGTCTTGGCGATCAGCTTCGACGCGGTGACCAGCACGGCCGACAGGAGGACCGCCGCCGCGCCGAGGCTGATCTCCTCGAAGCCGGGACGCAGGATCGCCAGCATGCCCGCGATGCCGAGCGCCAGCCCGAGCCAGCGATGGCCCCGCATCGGCTCGCCCAGCAGCAGGATCGCGCCCACCGTCGCGATCAGCGGGCTGGCGAGCGACAGCGCGGTCGCCTCCGCCAGCGGGATCAGGCTGAGGCCGAGAAACCACATCAGCATCGAGCCCGCGTTGAGAAACCCCCGGACGACGTGGAGCGGGAGCTTCCGGGTCGCGAAGGCGGCGAGGCCGATCCGCATCAGCCACGGGATCAGCACGCAGAACCCGAAGACGTTGCGGAAGAAGGCGATTTCGAAGGGGTGGAGAGTGCCGGAGACGAACCGGACCGATCCGTGCATCGAGGCAAGGGCCAGGCTCGCCACCAGCATCAGGACCACCGCCGCCAGGCCCGGCCGCGCCTCCGCCCGCGCCGAGACGGCGGACACGACCGAGCGCAGCCCGGTCAATCGACGAACCGCGCGATCACGGCGGCGGGGATCTCGATCGCGCGGATGCCCTTCGGATGGCCGGGGTCGGGGGCCACCAGGACGCGGCGTTCGAAGCCTTCGAGCGCGACCGCCCCGTCCTTGTGCCGCACGACGTGGCGGACCAGGAAGGACCGTTTTCCCCAGTCGTCGACCCAGGTCTCGATCTCCAGCGCGTCGCCCAGCCTGCACGGGTTGCGGTAGGTCGCCCCGGTCTCGACCAGGGGCATGCCGCTCAGGCCAAGCTCGCTCTCGAGTTCCGGATAGCCGAGCTTGTTGGCGCGAAACAGGTTCTCGGTCGCCTCGTCGAACCAGACATAGACGTGGGGATAGAAGACGATTCCGGCCGCGTCGCATTGCGACCACGCGGCGAAGAACCGGGCGCGCCAGGTCTTCATTTCCGCTTCTCCCGTCCGTCGCCCGAGGCATTGACGCGGCGCAGGAGGGCGAGCAGGGTCTCGGTCTCCTCCGCGGTGAGGCAGGCGGTCACCCCCTCCTCGAACGCGCGGACCTCGCGCTTCAGCGTCTCCAGCAGCGCCGCGCCGCGTTCGGTGAGCAGGATCGCGTTGGACCGCCGGTCGCCCTCCCGCGCGCGCCGGTCGACCAGCCCCGCCGCCTCCAGCCGGTCGATCAGCCGCACCATCACCGAACGGTCGGTCCCGAAGGCGCGGGCGAGCGCCGCCTGGGTCGCGCCGGGATTGGCGGCGACCAGGACCAGCAGGCCGAACTGGGCCGCGGTGACGTTGTGCGGCGCGATCCGTTCCGCGAACCCGCCCACCACCTTCAGGTTGGCATGGCGGAGCTGATAGCCCAGCAGACCGGGCAGGATGCCGAGGCCGGTGTCCTGCGTCATGGGCTCGCGCGCCGTTCCCCGCGCCCCCGCCGTTCCCCCTCGGTCGTCATGCCCGGACTTGTTCCGGGCATCCACGTCTTGCGGCATCGCGGTACGAGCCGGGAGAGGGCGAGGCGGCGGAGCGACGTGGATGTCCGGAACAAGTCCGGGCATGACGGGTGGGAGAACGGGATACCGGGTTCGTCGGGCATGGCGGGGCTCGAAATTCCTTTCCCACTGCACATTCTACATTGACATTGTTGTTCAAGTCAATTATTGCTGCGGTCATATTATCGCCACGACCGGCAAGGGGGGAGGCATGAAGACCGTATTGTCGCTTACGCTCAACGGGCGGCGGCGCGACGACGTGGTCGCCGACAACATGCTGCTGGTGGACTATCTGCGCGAGGTCGCGGGGCTGACCGGCACCAAGATCGGCTGCGACGGCGGCGAATGCGGCGCCTGCACGGTGCTGGTCGACGACCGGCCGCGCCATTCCTGCCTGACGCTCGCGAATACCTGCGGGGACGCGCGGGTCGAGACGATCGAGTCGCTGGAGATTTCGGGGCGGCTGTCGGCGATCCAGCGAGGGTTTCACGTGAAACTCGGCGCCCAGTGCGGGTTCTGCACGCCGGGCATGATCATGGCGGCGGAGGGGCTGCTGCGCGCCGATCCCGACCCGGACGTGGACGCGATCAGGGGCGGGATGGCGGCGAACATCTGCCGCTGCACGGGCTACGTCAAGATCATCGAGGCGGTCCGCGCCGCCGCCGACGAGATCGCGGGCAGGGAGGAAGCGGCATGAGCGACGCGACGGGAACCGCGCCCGCGCCGGTGCGGTCGATCGGCGTGAGGATGCCGCTGGTCGACGGGCCGGAGAAGGTGTCGGGCAAGGCGCTCTATACCGCCGACTTCATCGCCCAAGAGGAGCTGACCGGGCGCATCCTGCGGAGCCCGGTGGCGCATGCGCGGATCGTCGGCATCGACACCTCGAAGGCGGAGGCGCTGCCGGGCGTCCATGCCGTGGTTACCGGACAGGACTGCGCCGATACGTTCGGCGTCCTCCCCATCGCGATGAACGAGTACGCGCTCGCCCGCGACCGGGTGCGCTATCGCGGCGAGGCGGTGGCGGCGGTCGCCGCCGTGGACACCGCGACGGCCCAGCGCGCGCTCGATGCGATCGAGGTCGCGTACGAGGAACTGCCGGCCTACTTCACCGCCGAGGAGGCGCGGGCCGACGACGCGGTCCAGCTGCACGAGGAGCGCCCCGGCAATATAGAGCGCGAGGTCGATTTCGAGATCGGCGACACCGGGGCCGGCTTCGCCGCCGCCGACCTGGTGCGCGAGGAGACCTACCGGCTGGGCGAGGTCTGCCAGGTCCAGAGCGAGCCGCACGCGGCCCAGGCCGAGTACGATGCCGGCCGCGGCAGGATGACCGTCCGCGCCTCGACCCAGGTGCCCTACTACGTCCATCTGATGCTCGCGCGGACTCTCGGCATGGAGCAGTCCGACATCCGCGTGATCAAGCCCCATGTCGGCGGCGGGTTCGGCTGCCGCACCGAGGCGCTGCATGTCGAGCTGGTGGCGGCGCTCTTGGCCCGCAAGGCGCGCGGCACGGTGCGGCTGGTGCTGAGCCGGGAGGAGACCTTCATCACCCACCGCGGACGCCAGGAGACCGCGGTCAGGCTGAAGATCGGCATGACCCGGGACGGCAGGATCACCGCCGTCGAGTGCGAATCCGTCCACCGCGCCGGGGGCTACTCCGGCTACGGCATCGTCACCATCCTCTACAACGGCTCGATGCTGTTCGCGATCTACGATCTGGAGAACGTCAAGTACAAGGGCTTCCGGGTGCTGACCAACATGCCGCCGCCGGGCGCGTTCCGGGGCCACGGCACGGTCAATATCCGCTTCGCCTTCGAGAGCCTGATGGACCGGATGGCGGACGAGCTCGGGCTCGATCCGTTCGCCGTCCGCCGCGCCAACCTGATGACCGCGCCGGGCTTCACCGCCAACGACCTGATGGTGAACTCCTACGGGCTGCCCGAATGCCTCGACATCGTCGAGGAGGCGAGCGCCTGGAAGGAGCGCAAGGGCAGGCTCGGCCCGAACCGCGGGCTCGGCATGGCGTGCTCGCACTACATCTCGGGCGCGTCCAAGCCCAAGCACTGGACCGGCGAGCCGCACGCGACGATCCACCTCCGGGTCGACTGGGACGCCTCGGTGACGCTCCTGACCGGCGCCGCCGAGATCGGCCAGGGCTCGTCGACGGTGCTCGCGCAATGCGTCGCCGAGGTGCTGGGAATCGACGTGAGCCGCATCAACGTCGTCGCGTCGGACAGCGCGCTCACGCCGAAGGACAACGGGTCGTACTCGTCGCGCGTCACCTACATGGTGGGCAACGCGGCGATCGACGCGGCGAACAACCTCAAGGCGCTGCTGATCGAGGCGGCGGCGAAGAAGCTCGACGTGAAGCCCGAGGACGTCGAGTGCCTGGGCGATACCTACCGCGCCGGCACCCAGGACGAGGGGCTGAGCTGGAAGGAGGTCGTGATGGCCGCCCTCGAAGGCGAAGGCACGCTCGCCGTCAAGGGCATTTTCGACACCATCCCGGAATCCTGGGGCGGGCGGAAGTACCGGGGCGCGGCCATCGGCGGCACCATGGCGTTCGCCTATTCGGCGCTGGTCTGCGAGGTGGAGGTCGACCCCGAGACCTGCGAGATCCGGGTGGACAAGGTCTGGGTCGCGCACGATTGCGGCAAGGCGCTCAACCCGCTCTCGGTCGAGGGCCAGATCGAGGGCTCGGTCTGGATGGGGATGGGCCAGGCGCTCTCGGAGGAGACCCGCTACCATGACGGGCTCGGCATCACCGGCAACATGCTGGACTACCGCGTGCCGACCATCGTCGAATCGCCCCCCATCGAGACCCATATCGTCGAGAGCGCCGACCCGCACGGCCCGTTCGGCGCCAAGGAGGCGGGCGAGACCTCGCTCGCCAACTTCCTGCCGGCGCTGGCGAGCGCGGTGGCGGATGCCGTCGGGGTCCGCGCGACCGAGCTGCCGCTGACGCCCGACCGGCTGATGGCGCTCCTGGAGAAGCGGGAGACCGACCGCCGGGTCGCGGCGCGCGCGGGCGGGGGAGACGCCCGATGGAGCTGATGCCCGCGATGACCCTGGAGCGGCCGGAGACGGTCGAGGACGCGGTCCGGCTGCGCGCGGCCGACGGCGCGAAATACCTCGCCGGCGGCACCGACATGGTGGTCAATATCCGCCGCGGGATCGAGCGACCCGCCGCGCTGGTCGACCTCACCGGCATCGAAGAGCTGGGCGCCATCGCCGCCGGCCCGGACGGGATCGATATCGGCGCCGCGGTGCCGCTCTCCGGGGTGGCGGCGAACGGGGCGGTGAAACGCGGCTACCGCGCGGTCGCCGAGGCCGCCGCCGAGGTCGCCGGGCCGACCCACCGCAATTACGGCACCGTCGGCGGCAATCTCTGCCTGGATACGCGCTGCCTGTTCTACAACCAGAGCGAATGGTGGCGGAAATCGAACGACTACTGCCTCAAGCACCGGGGCGAGGTGTGCCACGTCGCGCCCGGCGGCAAGCGCTGCTTCGCCGCCTTCTCGGGCGACCTCGCGCCGGCGGCGCTGGTGCACGGGGCGGAGGTCACGCTGGCGGGCGCCGGGGGCAGGCGGCGGGTGAAGCTCGACGCGCTCTACCGCAACGACGGGATGGACCATCTCGCGCTCGAGGACGGCGAGTTGCTGGTGGCGCTGCACTTGCCGAAGGAGAGCGCGGGGATCCCGTCGGGCTACCGCAAGTCGCGCATCCGGGGCTCGATCGACTTCCCGCTCGCGGGCGTCGCGGCGGCGCTGAAGATGGCGGACGGCAGGGTCGCCGCGCTCGACATCGCGCTGACCGCGGTCAACCCGTACCCGCACCGGGTGGCGAAGATCGACTCGTTCGTCGGCGGCCCGCTCGGCGAGGAACAGCTCGACGCGCTGCGCGATACCGTCAGGACCCAGGCGAAGCCGATGCGGACCACCACGGTCCAGCCCTGGTACCGCCGCCGGGTGGTGGGCGCGATGGCGCGCAGGCTGCTGGCGGAGCTCGCCTGATGCCGCGCATGACGGTCCGGGGGGTCGACCTCAACTACGAGATCGTGGGCGGGGCGGGCCCGTGGGTCGCGCTGATGCCGGGCGGACGGCGGTCGATGGCGGCGGTGCGCTCGCTCGCCGGGCGCATGGCGGAGGCGGGCTACCGCGTCGTCATCCACGACCGGCGCAACTGCGGCGCCTCCGCGCTCGCCATCGACGGCGCCAACTCGGAATACGAGCAGTGGGCCGACGACCTCCATGCGCTCTTGGGCGAGCTCGGCGCGCTGCCGGTCGTGCTCGGCGGGTCGTCGTCGGGCTGCCGGACCTCGATCCTGTTCTGCCTCCGCCACCCCGGGAGCGTGCGCGCGATGCTGCTCTGGCGGGTGACCGGCGGCGGTTACGCCTCGGAACGGCTCGCCTTCAACTACTACACCCAGTTCATCGAGGCCGCGCATGAGGGCGGCATGGAAGCGGTGGCGGAGACCGAGCATTTCGCGGAGATCGTCGAGGCCAACCCGGCCAACCGCGGCCGGCTGATGGCGATGGAGGTCGACGCGTTCGTCGCGGCGATGGGGCGCTGGCGGCGCTACTTCCTCGAAGGCGCGGACCTGCCGGTGATCGGCGCGACCGACGCCGACCTCGCCTCGATCGGCGTGCCGGTCGTCGTGATCCCGGGCTGCGACTGGATCCACCCGATGGAGACCGGCCGCCGCGCCCAGCGCCTGATGCCGGACGCCGAGCTGTTCGAGATGTTTCACGTGCAACACGAGGTCGAGATGTACCCGCTGGAAGAGTGGGACGCGCGCGAGGACGAGCTCGCCGCCGCCTTCCTCGGCTTCCTCGAACGCCGACTGTGATGTTTCTTTCCGTCATGGTCGGCGGAGGCCGACCATCCACGTTTTGTTTTTGTTTCCAGCGCCTCAAAAACTCGTGGATGGTCGGCCTCCGCCGACCATGACGGGGAAAGGATGCACGGTGACCGCTAACACCTACGAATGCCTCCGCCTCGAGATCGCCGACGGGGTCGGGCGGATCGTCTTCGACATGCCCGAGGCCGCCAACGCGCTCACCGGGCAGGGCGTCAGGGAACTGCTCGATGCGCTGAACGCCTGCGAGGCCGACGAAGGCGTCGGCGCGGTGGTGCTGACCGGGGCGGGGCGGGCGTTCTGCGCCGGGTTCAACCTCCGGGAGATCCCGCCGCTGGAGGACGGGATCGCTTCGGTCTCGGCCCATTTCCGCGAGCTTGCGATGTGGTGGCACCTGGTGCTGCACAAGATCGTCCATATCCCGAAGCCGGTGATGGCGGCGGTGAACGGGGCGGCGGCGGGCTCCGGGCTCGGCATGGCGCTCTGCGCCGACCTGGTGGTGTGCTCCGAGAACGCCCGCTTCCTCTGCGCCTGGCACACGATCGGGCTCGCCAACGACGCGACCACCTCGTACTCGCTCGCCAAAATCGTGGGGTTTCGGCGCGCGCAGGAGATGATGATCACCAACCGCACCCTCGACGCGCGCGAGGCGCTGGAGTGGGGCATCGCCAACCGGGTCTACCCCGAGGATGCGTTCGCCGCCACCGCGGACGCCATCGCCCGCGACCTCGCCGCCGCGCCGACCCACCTCCAGGCGATGGCCAAGGAGAGCTTCCACCAGGGCTGGCGGCGCTCGATCGAGGAGGCGACCGAGTACGAGATCAGGAACGTCATGGCCTCGGTCGAGCACCCCTATTTCCACGACGCGCTCAGGCGCTTCGTCGAGGACGGCGGCAAGTCGTCCAAGGTGCAGGTGCGGCTGCCGTGAAACGCTAATGTTTCACGTGAAACAAAGGTCAACCGTGTTGACCTATCCAATCTCTTAAGAACTTGCCGTAAGTCGCAAAATCGGGCGTTTCGCGCAACTTCGTTTCGCGGCGCGCCCGGATCCGCGTCCCCGGGGGACGGGAACCGCCGTCCGGCGCCGGGCGCGGCCAATTATTCGTGTCACGCGATGACACGAATAAGGGCGGTTAACGCTTCGTCCGTTTTCTGCCGTCATGGTCGGCGAAGGCCGACCGTCCACGGGGGCTGCCTCAAAACGCCGCCCGCCAGCCGGAGAGGGTGGTGCCGAGGCGGAGCTCGCCCCGCCCCACCGCGTCATGCCCGGACTTGTTCCGGGCATCCACGTCTTGCGGCGTCGTGCTGTAAACGGGGACAAGCGAGGCGGCCGACCCACGTGGATGCCCGGAACAAGTCCGGGCATGACGG
>JAPPIT010000066.1 GCA_028820505.1 Defluviicoccus sp. | reverse complement strand
ACCCATCCCGTACCGAAAACTCATCGCTGGATGAATCTCAGGGATAAGCAGGTAACACTTTGATTTTCCCGGCGATGCAACGCGATATCCCAACGACCCCCACCTGCCATATCCCGGCCAGCACCACGACCATCCTGCCAACCGCGATATTGCCTCGCGCCGGCATTTCAGAGACAGAGTCGCCGTGACCCCGCAAGCGGACACCTTGCACCGGCCACGCCGCGATGCATCGAGGGGAGAGAAGCTTCCGTGAGGGGCGGGACGGGAGAGGGCGAGACCTTCGCGCCTCCCCCTCCCGGCCATCCCGCCAATCCGGAGATCGACGATGAACGCTCCCAGCCCCGTTTCCGCCGCCGACATCGATTTCCGCCGCCTCGGGCCGGATATCTGCGACATCCTGCTGCGCGGCCGCCATATCGGCACCTTCGCCCGCGTGCCCGACCTCGCCAGCGCCGGGCGCCGCCACATCTACCGGGTTTCCATCTGGTTCGATCCCGAAAGCCCGCGGGATTACCGCGCCATGGAGCGCCCCCGCCGCGCGATCGCCGAGCTCGTCAACGGGATCTGCAACACCTCCGCGCCGCCGCCGGTCTATCTCCAGTTCCATATCTGCGAGCACCGGCGCGGTCCCGACGAGTTCCGCTCCGAGCTCATTCGACGGGATCACTTCCTCGACCCCGCCAAGGCCGACGCCTGGTTCGAGCTCGTGGAGGCCAGGCTTCAGCCGGCGGAATTCGTCGTCCTGCGACTGAGCGGCACCAACCTTCGGCTCTCCCGCGCGGCCGCGGCCTGACGCAACCGCTTCCCCGTCCGGTACCTCGCTGATGCATACTGTCCGACCCAGGGAACAGGCCCATGAACACCACCCTGCTTCGCGGATCCGACAATGTCCTCAGCGAGATCGCAGTCGCCGAGCACTCCCCGCGCTCGATCGCCATCGAGCGCCTCCACAAGCACGCCTACCAGTGCCGCATCGGTGAGGATCGCTTCGTCTTCCGAACGCCGCGTTCCGACCCGAAGCAACCGCCCCGCGGTCCGGGACTCGCGCTCCGCCGTACCCTCCAGGCCGACGACTCCACCCCTGTCGATCTGCAAGACCTGCCCGGGCGTCCCGGCGTCATCCAGTCCGTCGAATTCCAGCAGCCCCTGGGAATTCACATCGAGCGAATGAGCCAGACCCGGTATTTCTGCCGCATCGGCGACCACGAATTCGCGATCGTCGCCACCGGCCGGCGCTCCGCCGGCGTCGAGCTGGTGCGCGTCTGACCGACCGCCCGGTCGCGCCAAGCCTGCGCGATGTCCTCACGGTTGCGCTGCCACCCATGACCCCGCCGATTCCGTCCAGCGGCCATTCCCCGCTTGATCCCCGTCTCCATCCGCCCCACAATCCACCATCGGGAGCCTGCAACATGTCTCTCAGGGAAAACGTCACCCAGTCCGTCACCCTGTTCGCCGCGACCCTCCCGGCCTTCGTCCTCGGCTTCGGCGGCATGTGGATCGGCATGCAGAGCATCGCCAGCGATATCCGCGCCGACATCCGTACCGAGATCGGCCAGATGCGCGGCGAGATTTCCAACCTCTCCCAGCGCGTGGGCCGCATCGAGCAGCGCGTCGCGCGCATCGAGGGCCGTCTCGGCATCCCGGCGCCGCCGCCCAACGACCGCGCCGCGACCGACCCGGCCAACCCGCAGCCCGCCCCCGATACGCCCGACCGTCCCACCGTCGACGGCTGACACCGCGGCCGCGCGGTTATTTCGCGCCCGCATTTCAGCATCCCCCACCTGACGGCCGAGCGCGGCCCGGCCCGTTCATCCCGCCGGCCGGCAGGCGGGGCAGCCATGCAGCCCTGCCGCCGACGACCCCTCCCCGCGAAGTCTCCGCCTTCCCCCACATGACGGCCTGAACCCCGCCGCCGGGCAGCCCGCGCCGCCGCCCGGCGATGCACCGAGGGGAGAGAAGCTTCGGGAGGGGCGGGGGTGGGGGAAGGAGAATGCCTTCCCTCCTCCCGCCCGGGCCGGTGCGCATCCGCGCGATGCCCGACCGGCCCTCCTTTTGCCATCCAGACAGGAGACAGGACATGCGGGACTTCTCGATCCACGACGTGCGCTTCCGGCTCATCGCCGAAGACAGCTGCGCCATCGTCGTGTTCGGCCACGATGTAGGCGAGCTGCGCAAGCACGGCGACGCCTTCGATCCCGACCTCGGCCCCTGGTTCACGGCGATGCTGTTCGACAGCGAAGCTCCTCCGATCCGCATCGATCAAAGGGCACGGATCCGCCTCGCCATCGCCGATGCGCTGTGGGCCGAGCGCCTGGTTCCCGTCGAGCCGCCAATCCATGTCGCCGCCGGCCCCGCCGGCGTGCGCGCGGCCTGATCCTCCAACCCCGACAGGGAGAAACGGAATGCACGACACCGCATACACGCGCGAGCCCGAGACCGCGATGATGCTGGCCTTCCAGAAGGCGGGCTATTACAGCATCGATCCCGAGCACACCGCGATCGCCGTCACGTTCGAGCGCGAGAAGAAGCCCGCGGAGCCCCCGCTCGCGGCCGATTACGCGCCGAGCGCCACGGCGGCCGCGTGCGACCATCTCGCGGTCTTCGCCGGCGCGCCGGGGCGGGGCGAGTACGACACGCGCGACATCCACGACGAGGAGGATGCCTGCAACGCGACCGGCGAGGCGCTGCGCGTCCTGCTCGCCGGCCTCGCGGTCGAGGGAACCCAGATGCACGACGAGCGCGAGGACATCGCCTGGGGCTTCGTCAACATGCTGCACTCCCACCGCCAGCGCCTCGACCGCACCGTCGACAGGCTGCTGCCGGAGATGCGCGAGCTCCAGCGCGCCCAGGACGGCACCGAGGTCAACGCGCTCGAGCTCGAGATGCTCACCCACCGCGCGGACAACCTCACCCGCCGGCGCGACGCCTTCGGCCGGCTGCTCGACTACGCCGCCCGCGCCTACATGGTCGAGACCGGGGAGGTCTGGCAGCCGAAGCGCGGCTCGTTCGTCCCCAGGGACGGCGCGCTCACGTCGGCCGCGATCGACGCGCGCGACTTCATCCGCGCCCGCAAGGACCAGGAACGCCAGGACCACCTCCCCACGGGAACCCTGATCGCCATCGCCGGCGGGACGACAATCGCCGACGGCAAGCGGGTCTGGGCGGTGCTCGACCGGACGATGGAAAAGTACCCGGACATGGTGCTGGTGCACGGCGCGGCGCGCGGGATCGAGAAGATCGCGGCGAGCTGGGCCGAGGCGCGCGGCGTCGATCAGGTGATCTGCCGGCCCGATTGGCAGAAGCACGGCCGCGCCGCGCCGTTCCGGCGCAACGTCGAGATGCTCAACCTGCTGCCCAGGGGCGTCATCGCCTTCCCGGGCTCGGGCATCACCGGCAACCTGGTCGACACGGCCCGCCAGCTCGGCATCCCGGTGCACCAGATTGCCGAGTGAGCCGATTTTCTCCGTCCGCCACGAAAGGAGGTGATCCATATCGAGGACGGGAAGGGCAGGGTGCATCCCCTCCCTTCCCGGCCGACCCGCCAACCGCCATCCAGGGAGTCCGCGATGCCGTTCCCGTGAGCCGCCGCGTCCCCCGACAGGCCCGCGCGGCCGACCGCGGAGACGCCGACACGGACGGCGGCGCCCGCACCGGAGGTCATGGACCGCCGGCCGTTCCGCCGCCGCGGGGCCGTTTCGCCAGCTTCACAACCCGTCCGGGAGACCATAGACTATGAACGCACCCGAAACCGGGACAACGCCCGTGCCCGAGCGCACCGCCAGATCGTTCTTCACCAACGAGGTCATCGCGATACTCGCCGTCGGCGTCGCGCTCGCCGTATTCATCGACACCACCACCGCGCGCATCGAAGACCGCTTCGACGCCACGATCGCACGCAGCGATGCCCGCTTCGAGAATTTCCTCAACGAAGCGGCGGCCGACCGCCGCGCGTTGCAGGCCAGCATGGACGAGTTCCGCAGGCAGATGCAGCGTCTCGGCGAGCGCCAGGCGCGGCTGGAGGGCGGCCGGGACTCCCAGACCAACCCCGCCACGCCCAACTGATCCTTCCACCCCTCGGCCGAGCCCGAGTAGCTGCCCCGTCCTGCCGGGACGGGTCATGCACGAACGCACCATGCGAACCTGAAATTTCTCCGACCGCGGGAGGAGCATGCGCACTCGCGCGATCCCTCCCCGGCCGGGCTATTCTTCCCGGCACCCCCGCCGCGGAAACCTCACCCCCTTGCAGGGAACCCCGCGCCATGCCCGAACCCACCGACATCCTGTGCCGCGCCCGAGAGCTGATCGTCAAACCTTCGGCCTGGACCCATCTCTGCGACGCCGTCGACCCCGACGGCCACCCGATCGATTTCCTCGACTCCGCCGCCGCGCGCTGGTCCGATCTCGGCGCGATCCGCCTCGCGGCCCACCGTATCGCCGGCCGCGGAGCGCCGTCCGGCCCCACCTGGACCGCGATCATGGCCGCCGAGGCCCATCTCGAGACCGGCTACGAGACGATCGACGCGGTCCTCGGTCCGGCGCGCGATCCGACAGACCCGCGGGACGCCTATCTGGCCGCCCTCCACGCCCTCGAGATCGCCATCCGAGACGCCTACGACAGCGACGAGCGGCCAATCTCGTGCCGGGTCCTGTTCCGGCAGGAAGCGTGATCGGACGCTGCTCCGCCAACGTCAGAGCTCGATCTGCGTCCCGCCAGGCCCCCCGTCTCGCACCGCCACCCACCCTCAACCCGGAGCGCTCCCGTAATGACCGACGCCTGGACAGTCGACTTCGTCGACGAGTTCCGCGCCGAATTCCGCGACCTCTCGCCCCCGGTGCGCGCCGCGATCCTCGCCAAGGCCGGGCTCCTGCGGCGTTTCGGACCGGAACTGCAACGTCCTCACGCCGACACCCTCCACGGATCCCGCCACGCGAACATGAAGGAGTTGCGCTTCGCCGCCGACGCCGGTGAGTGGCGCGTCGCCTTCGCCTTCGACCCGGACCGTAAGGCGATCGTGCTCGTGGCCGGCGACAAATCCGGCATGCCTTCCCGCCGCTTTTACCGTAGACTGATCCGGATCGCGGATCGACGGTTCGAGCACCACCTCGCCCGTCTCCCGACAGAAGGACCGCAGCGATGAATGTTAGCCTCGAAGACCTCATCGACCAGCTCGACCCCGACGAGCGAGACCGCGTCGAAATCCTGACACGGACGCTCGTCGCCGAGCAACTCGCCTTCGGCGAGCTCTGCGACGCGCGCCAGCGAATCCTTGACGCGATCACGCAGCTCCACCCGGTCACGCCGGAACACATCGCCGATCTGAACCGCGCTATGCGGAACTACATCGACGAACTGCGAAACACACCCCCACACTCGAACCGCACGGCCCCCGAACTGCAACCCCAGCTCGAAGACCCGGCCCCGGCCACCGCTCCCGCCAAGTAAGCCGCTTTCCATTCACCCGACACGGACCTCGACTCCAGGACACGGCAGCGGGAACGGGGAACGGCTGCACGATCGAGCGTCCCGTTCCGAATTCCGGCCTGGCATCGACCTCCTCCGCCTCTCCACGCCGATCCTCGTGCCCGGAGTCGAGAAAAGCTCCGGGGGCGGCAGGACAGGTTCTGTGGGAGACAGGCCGTGCCGCAACCCGACAGCATCTTCGACGCCGGCGCCGCGATCGTGCCGGACTTCATCGCGCCCGCCGAGGAGGAGCGCATCCTGCTCCGCATCTCCCAAGCGCCCTGGAGCGCGGAGCTCCGCCGCCGCGTCCAGCATTACGGCTACAGCTACGACTACCGCGGCTCGGCCCCGCCCGGACCGGCGCCGGAATTCCCGCGCTGGGCCCGGGTGATGGCGGAGCGCATGGCCGATCGTTTCGGGGACGCGCTGCCCAAGCAGTGCATCGTCAACGAGTACCGGCCGGGGCAGGGGATCGGGATGCACGCCGATCACGCCCAGTTCGGGCCGGTCGTCGCCTCTCTCTCGCTCGCGGCGGCGTGGCCGATGCGCTTCCGGCCGCGCCACGTCCGGCCCTACGCCGCCGGCGCCCTCGCCGGCGACGAGGTCGTCACGCTGCCCCGAGGCTCGCTGCTCGTGCTCGCCGGCGCCGCGCGCCGCGACTGGATGCACGGCATCGACGCCGCCGGGAGCGCCGCCGAGACCGTTCCGCGCCTTTCCGCCACCTTCCGCACCCTCGCCCGGTAGCCGGCGCTTCCCGGACCGCGCGGCATCCCGCCCCCGAGCCCGGGCCAGGAGGGATTTGCACGAACGCGCGATCTTTCCGGAACCGATCGGTCCGTGGAGGAAGTCATGCCCGCACCCCTTGTCGGCAAGGCCGCGTACCGGCTCTGAGCGGCTCCGCACGCGATGTTCACATCCTCACCGGGA
>JAPPIT010000067.1 GCA_028820505.1 Defluviicoccus sp. | reverse complement strand
CGGGCCGGATCGTCAGCATGCGCCGCAGGGCGGCGATGGCGGCGTCGAGGAAGGCCGTGCGGCTCGCGTCGTCGAGGCCCTGCCGGCTCGCCGCCGCGATGCCGGCCCGGCCGACCAGGAACAGCAGGGTGAGATCGTTGCGGCGGGCCTCGACGGCCGGCCGCAGGATCGCGAGCGCCTCCACCGGCCGCCCGGCCCGGAGCAGCGCCGTGGCCCGCTCGGCGGCGGAAAGCGGCGCGGCGGGTTTCGATTGGACCGGCTTTTGGGCCGAGGCCGGGAGAGGGCCTGCGAATGCCATCGGCAGGGCCACGGCAGCGGCAAGGCAGGTGGCCGGCAAGGCCCGCACGCGCGCGGAGAGGGGCATGGTGCGATCGTCCGGAACGGGATGGCGGGAAAAAGAAGGGCGGCGCAAGCGCCGCCCTTTGTGCAGGCAATGGGGTTACGCACCCCTCTGCGGTTTAGTCCGCCCGGGTCGCGTAGGCCCCGGCCGCGGAGCCGTCGCCGAAGTTGGCGCTGAACCGGCCGTGGAAGCCCGACGGACGCTGGTTTTGGGGATCCGTGGTTGCATCCCCGTCGTGGTCGACCGGTGTCGGACCGTAGCCCTGCGCCGTCCACACGCCCGGAGCACCGCCACCGGCGGTCGTGCCGGCGTTAAAGTTGGCGGCGGTGGTATCCAGGTTGGTTTCGTTAAGGACGACAGTCCAGTTCCCCACCGCATCACCCCGGAAGCCCGAAATGTGCCCGCGCAGTGTCGGGACTACCGCGAACTTCGCTGTCAGATTGACATCGGCGGTGAACTGACCGGAATTGTCGCCACGCTTCGAAATGCCGACGGCCGAGCCGCTGTAGCGCGCGGTGACGTCGGTCGCGTCATCGCCTGTGCCGGCCTGCCCAAGGTTGAGGTTAGCCGTATTTGCGGTCGTGTTTGAGTACAGGGCGATGCCGGAGGCCGCGCCGTCGGTATAGGTCAGCCAGTAGCCGTAGGTGGAATACATGGTCGCCGCCATGTACATGCCCGCCATGTCCGGGTTCATAACGTAGAGTGCCTTCGGGTCATTTGGCGAGAAGTACCAGCCGGCGCCCAGCTTGCCGTCCGTTACCTTGCAGCCGTCGGTGCCTCCCAGGCAAAAGATCGCGCCTGGAATGCCCTTGTAACTGCCGTTGGCGGTACCGGTACCATCGGTGTTCCCGGTGGCGCTCAAATCGGTGCCGGAGGGTGCCACGGCCGTTGCGGTCATGCCGGCGATCGAGGCCACCGAAAGGACACCATTGCCCACCGTATACGAACCGTCGGCAGCAGCGATCGTGCCAAGCCGCTTCATCATGATCTTGTCGTCGCCGACGATCATGGCCCAGGTCATGGCCCCGATGTCCATGGCATCGTTCATGATGCCATCCATCGATGTCGCGTCGGCAATGGTGCCGTTGGTGCCCGGAGCAGCGGCGGCGATGGCCGTCATGACCTCGCCCGCGATCCTCTTGCCGATGGCAGCGGGCATCATCGGATAGCCTTCGGCCAACCGGTTGGCGCCCTTGACCTGGGCAACCGCCTCCTTCAGCGAATCCACCTCCGTGGTCGGGGTGGTGGTGCCATCCTGCAGCGGGTTCTTGTCGAGGATCGCCTGGGCCGCCTTTTTATCTTCCGTCGCCTCCTCGATGGCCCGGTCGGCTGCCGCGATCGCATCCGCGCGTTCCGCGTCATCCTCGGAAAGGGCCTCCGCAGCCTCCTTGGCGGCCATCGCGTCCTGCAAGGCTTCGTCCGCGTCCATGACGGCCTGGTTCGCGGCCATCTCCGCATCCAGAATCATCTGTGCGTTCATTATGGCCATCGCCGAGTCGCCTTTGACGGACTCCGCGATGAGCATGCCCGCGTATTTGATCGCGTCCTTCTCGGCCTGTCCCGCGGCCATGGCGGCGGCTGCGGCGGCCGTGATGGCATCCGCCGCGTCCGCTTTGATGCTTTCAGCCGTCGGCCCCGGCGGCGGGGGGGTCACGCAGTTCGGGGGCGTCCCCGTTTGTCCCTCAGGGCACACCCCCGGTCCCTCGGCCGTTGGACTGTCGTCTCCGCCGCCGCCACCGCACGCTGCGAGGCCGAGCGCGAACACGGCGGCGCAGCAGACCGTCATCAGATTTCTGTACGTAGACATCGTTTCGAGGCTCTCCTCATTTTGAAGAGGCCTCGTAAAGTCGCCTCGTAATGACCGTCCGGACGGGGTTTCGAGCCCGGAATCGGACCTTCGCCTCGGTCCTTCCGGGGCGTATCGGAGGGGGATTGCGAAGAAGGCTTGGCGGTCGGCCGGCGCGGGCGAGTGACGGGAACGCCGCCCTGTCCGACCCCCATGGCGTCATGCCCGGACTTGTTCCACCAGTGTCCGGTAAGACTTCGGAGCGGGCTGCGCGCCGATGGCGGGGACGATGTCGGGCGGGGCGGGCATTCTCCACCCCCTCGCCCGCTGCCGGCCCGCACCGCGATGCCACAAGACGTGAATGCCCGGAACGAGTCCGGGCATGACGGTAGGGGGACGGAAAACCGGAGACGGCCAAAAAATGTTCTAAGAGAGAAAAATACTCTTGACCCGGGACACGAATGGACCCATATTTCCCACAGTCGGGAAGTGGGGGCGCCGGAGGAGATGCTGGCGCCCCGTTTTCGTCGCCGATCTATCCGGTCCGTGCCGGGCGGAATGGGGACACGAATCCCCTCTCCCCGCCGGGGAGAGGGTCAGGGTGAGGGAGAAATCTCCCCGGAATCGCGCATGGGACGGATTCGGGGGTTTTGGAGCCGGTTCCGGGGTGGAATCGGAAGGGAGAAAAAACCTCGTGGACTCCGTGACTTACCAACTAATTTATCTTGAACGAGCATTTTTTGCTTGACTCGGGACGCGTTTTAGGCTATATTTGCCAGAGTGGAGAAGTGGGGGCGCCGGAGATGCCGGCGCCCCTTTCCGTTGCCGGCCACACCGCCCCGTCCGTTCCCTCGCCGTCATGCCCGGACTTGTTCCACTGCTGTCCGGTTTAGATTAGTGGACCGGGTGCAAGGCGTTGGTACAGGCGGGTTTCCGGCCCTTCCGCCGGATCGGGACACGGATTGCGGCCCGCCCGCACCTGCCCTCCTTGTCCCCCCGCTGTCACCCCGGACTTGATCCGGGGTCCAGGCCCACAAGCACCGCCCTCGCCCGGCTTTCCCCGGATCGGGGTCCGGGACAAGCCTGGACCCCGGATCAAGTCCGGGGTGACAACCGGGGGGCGGAGACGGCCTCTCTCATGGGCCCGGGACCCGCGCTGAAAACTAAACCGGACAGCAATGGACTTGTTCCGGGCATGACGGAAGGGGGGAGAGGCGTGCCGGAGAATGCCCGTCCCACCCATGTGGAGGAACACGATCATGCATGCGACCACCGTCATTACCGACCCGGTCGACACCGGCATTTCCGGACGGCATTTGCCGACCGAAATGTCGACAGGCCGGTCGAGTCGGCAAATGTCGACATTCCCGCCCGGCATCCGCGGGACGCGAATGCCGACCCGATAGCGATTTGTCTACTCGATGCCTATGTCGACGAATTCAAGCCGGACAGCAGCGGACTTGTTCCGGGTATCCATGTCTTGCAGCATGGCGGCAGGGGTGGAAACCGGGGCAACACCAGCAGGGAGGAACAGGACGATGACGATCGAGGGTCCCAACGCGTCGGAATTGCAGGATCTCGCACGCTCGCTCGGATTCGGGCTGACCGACGCGGAAGCCGGGGAATATGCCGATTTTCTGGCTCCGATGGCGGCGATGGCCGACGCGCAGCAGAAGATGCCGGACTACCTGCCGGAGGTGAGATATCCGCGAACCCCCGGCTACCGGCCCGACGGCGAGGAGAACGAATACAACGCCTGGTACTACAAGACCCGGATCGAGGGGGCGCCCGAGGGCAGGCTGAAAGGCAAGACGGTCGCGCTCAAGGACAACGTCATGCTGGCCGGCGTGCCGATGATGAACGGCACCTCGATCCTCGAGGGCTACGTTCCCGAGGTCGACGCCACGATCGCGACGCGCCTGCTGGACGCCGGCGCGACGATCCTCGGCAAGGCGCATTGCGAGAACTACTGCCTGTCGGGCAGCAGCCATACCAACGCGACCGGCCCGTGCCACAACCCGCACCGGATGGGCTACAGCGCCGGCGGCTCGTCTTCCGGCAGCGCCGCGCTGGTCGCGGCCGGCGAGGTCGACATGGCGATCGGCGGCGACCAGGGCGGGTCGATACGGATGCCGGCCTCGTTCTGCGGCATCTACGGCATGAAGCCGACATACGGCCTCGTGCCCTATACCGGGGTCCTCGGCATCGAGGCCGCCATCGACCATGTCGGGCCGATGACGGCAAACGTTGCCGACAACGCGCTGATGCTGGAAGCCATCGCGGGCCCGGACGGAATCGACGCACGCCAGCGCGATGTCGTCACGCACCCCTATTCGGAAATGCTGGAGGGCGGCGTTTCGGGGCTGCGGATCGCGGTGATCGAGGACGGGTTCGACCATCCCGGCTCCCAGGCGGAATCGGATGCGGTCGTGCGCGCCGCCTGCGCGAGGTTCGCCGAGCTCGGCGCGGAGGTCGAGACCGTCTCCTTCCCGCTGCACCGCGAGGCCGCAATCATGTACCTGCCGGCGCTGGCGGAAGGGCTCGCCCGCGAGATGATGCTGCAGGGCGGCGTGTTCTACGGCCTGCCGGGGCTCTATGTCGGCAGCGCCCTCGACCGCGCCAACGGCTGGTCCGAGCGCGCGAACGAGCTGCCGCCGACCGTCCGCGTCTTCACCCTGCTCGGGGCCTGGTACATGGAGAGGCTGGGCGGGCGCGTCTACGCCAAGGGGATGAACCTGCAGCGCAAGGCGAAGGACGGGTTCGCGCGGCTGATGGAGACCTACGATCTCCTCCTGATGCCGACCGTGCCGCTGGTGGCGCAGCCTTTCCCGGCAAAGGACGCTTCGGTCGCGGAATATTGCGACCACGCTTGGAACATGCTCGCCAACTGCCCGACCTACAACTATACCGGCCAGCCGTCGATGTCGGTGCCCTGCGGCACGGTCGACGGCCTTCCGGTCGGGCTGATGATCACCGGGCGCTGGTGGGACGAGCCGATAATCTACCGGGCCGCCGCGGCGTTCGAGGCCAATTTCGACTGGCGCGCGCTCTGACGGGACGCTTCGGGGCTCCGGGCGCCGCCTATCCCCCCGCCCCGATCTCCCGTTCCACCGTCCGGTTGAAGCGGTCGAGCGCGCCTTCGAAGCGGCCGAAGCGGAGCTCTTCGTTGGCGCCGGAGGAGAGGCCGCCCTGGATGCTCTCGCCGATCGCGAAATCCTCCGCGAGGGTGGCGACGGTGATGTCGTGGTTCCTGCGCCAGTGCAGGGCCGCCTCGGTGTCGGACGGATCGAAGTCCGCCGGCGCCAGGGTGGCGATCCGCAACCGCGTGCGGTCGGGCGCGAGCGGCTGGGCCTGGATCCAAACGACATGGTCCTCCTGCACCAGGAGTTGGGCCGACGGGAAGACGGTGTAGACCAGGTTGGCGGCGCGGCGCAGCGACCAGCTTTCCCTCGGCTTCGCGATCATGTCGTCGAAGCGGGTGCGCGGCAGGATCGAACGGATGTGCCGGCCGAACGTCCGGTAGCTCGACAGGTTGTCCTGGAAGTAGGCGCCGATCGAATCCTTGTGGGCGATGCGGAAATGGTAGGCTTCGATGCCGCCCTCGACGAGGATCTTCCAGTTCGCCGCCCGCTCCTCGGTATCCTCGTGCACGATCTTCAGACTCCCGGCATCGAGCCAGGCGAAGTCCGCGGCCAGCCCGGCGAGGAAACCGTCGATATCGGGCGGATCGTCGGTGCCGGCGGCGATCCAGATCCAGCCAAGGGCCTCGGCGCAGCCCAGCCGCTTCAGGCCGAGCGCGCCCCTGTCGATGCCGGGAAACCCGGCCTCGCCATGGGTGACGGTCTCCAGCGCGCCGCGATTGCCGAAGGTCCAGCCGTGATAGGGGCAGACGAAGCGTTTGCGGCAGCCGCTCTCCGCCTCGACCAGCCGGGTGCCGCGATGGCGGCAGACGTTGAGGAAGGCGTGCACCGCCCCCTCGCCGTCGCGGGTGAGCAGCAGCGGCAGTCCGCAGGAGCGCCGGGTCAGGAAAGCGTCGGGCGCCGACAACTCGCTCGCATGCGCGACGATCGCGGGCAGCCGGCGGAACAACGCCTCGCGTTCCCGCGCGAACCGGTCCGGGCAGGTGTAGCGCGCCACGGGCGAGGCCGCGACGGAATCGTCGAGATAAAACGCGCGCGCCTCGCGCAGCCCGGCAAGCTCCTCGAGCAGTTCGATTTCGGTCGAGCGGTCCATCGGCCCATTCCGGTCGGTTTGCGGCAGCCCGATTGGTACCGCGCCATCGGCCCGAACCGAAGGGGATTATATCGATCGTTGACGAGCGGGAGGCAGACCGGCGTACGTCTCCGGTCGTCACTCACGGTCGGCGCCCCGCCCGCCCCCATGCCGTCATGCCCGGACTTGTTCCGGGCATGACGGACGAAGCGTCGCGGGGGGGGGGGGGGGGGGGGGGGGGGGGGGGGGGTTTTTTTTTTTTTTTTTTTTT
>JAPPIT010000195.1 GCA_028820505.1 Defluviicoccus sp. | reverse complement strand
CTCGGCGTTGGATGGGGAACACGCGCGCCCCCCACCGAAACTGTTTCACGGCAAAGCGGACGTGCTCCAGGAGTGGAATTTACCGGCCGGTGACCTTCGCCATGACAGCGTCCGCGTCGCGCGGCGCGGCATCGCCGGTCCAGGCGACGTAACTGTCGGGGCGGACCAGGACGAGGGCGGCGCCGTAACGCTCGCAGCTCTCGGGCGACGGTTCGCGGACGACCTTCAGCGGAACGGAGCGGCGCCCGGCGGCGCGCTCGAACGCGGCGATCTCCCCGTTGCCGGCGTTCAGCGCGACCAGGCTGAAGCCGCGCCCCAGCTCTTCGAAAACGTTGCGTCCCGAGATCAGTTGCCACGGCGGCAGGTAGTGGCCCGGCCGGGCACGCTCGGTCCGCTCCGATCGCGCGCCGGTGACGCCGCCGGGCGGGCCCTCGATCGCGCTCGACCCCGCGTAATGGGGCGCGTAGCGGTTCAGGTGCCTATCCCCCGCTCGCGCGTACGCCTCCCAGTCTCGCGCGAATTCCGCCGCGTCGCGATGGGGATCGATCCGGTCGAAGAGCTCCCGGTCCTCGGAAATGCGGTTGTCGATGAATTCCTCCGCCGTGCTCCTCGCCACGGCCCGTCTCTCCTCGCCGTACGAATCGAGCAGCGCCTCGCCGCCCCACCCCTGCAACGCGGCCGCCAGCTTCCAGCCGAGATTGGCCGCGTCCTCGAAGCCGGTGTTGAGGCCGTACCCGCCATAGGGCGGATGGCTGTGCGCGGCGTCGCCGGCGATGAACAGGCGTCCCGCGCGAAACCGGTCGGCGATGGAGACTCGGAGGTCCCAATAGCCGATGTGATCGAAGCCGCACTCGAATTCGAAGCCCGCGGCCTCGTGCAGCAGCGCGCGGACTCCGTTCTCGCTCCGCTCCATGCCGCCGACCGGCGCGTGGAAAAACCAGCCCTCGTGCTCGTCGATCCGGCCGAAGAACCGCCAGTAGCCCTTCAGGTCGCCGTGCACCACCCGGTAAATGTAGCCCGGCGGGAAGCGCTTCAGCCCCTCGCTCAGCGCGGTCGAGCGGAACACCGCGAGCACCATCGTCTGCTCGTAATCGGTTCCGCTCGAAGCCAGGCCCGCGCTTTCGCGGACCAGCGACCGGCTGCCGTCGCAGCCGACGGCATAGTCCGCCTCGATCGTTTCGCGTCCCCCGCCGCCGCTCTCCGCGATCTCCACGGCGGCGCCGCGGTCCGACTGCCGGACGGTTTCGGCCGACCAGCCGGTTCGCACGGCAACGCCGGGGATTTCGTCCAGCCGTTCGCGGAGCACCTGTTCGGTGAGATATTGCGGCAGCCGCTCGCTGCGCTGGAAGTAGTGTTTGTCGACCGCGGTCCGGTAGACGCCGCAATACCAGTGCTCGCTCATCAGATTGCCGTAGGCGACGATCGAGTTGCCGGGGAAGCCCGGCCGGATCGCGCGTCTGGACCGCAATTCGTCGGCAATGCCCCAGGAATGGAACAGGTCGAGCGTGCGCTGGGTGAGGTTCTGACCCTTCGGGATCCGGTGCGGCTCGGCGCGCCGCTCGATGACCGTGCAGGGGACGCCGCGAAGGCCGAGCTCGACGGCCAGCGCGAGCCCGACCGGGCCGCCGCCGACAATGGCTACGCGGGGATCGTCCGCCATTCGACGACGGGGTTCAGGTCCAGCGGATGAAGGCGCACGCCGCGATATCCTCCCCCGACCGACGCTCGACCGGATCGTCGGCCTTGACGCGTTCGCCCCACCGGTCGGGCGTCGCGTTCAGGGTCGGCCCGTGGGTCGTCCACATGCCCAGAACGATTTCCGCCATCGATCGTCTCCACCCCGCGGCGGCGGCGTTCCGCGGGACGCCCCCTTGGGCGGCCGGCCGGATCGCGGTGACGCCGCCGGTCAGTGCGGGACGATGCTGCCGCGTTCGATCACGTAGGTATCGTCGAGCAGGCGGGCGATGTGCACGTCGTTCGACTCGGCGACCAGAACCGACTCGCCTTCTTCCTTCAGGCTGGCGAGGATCTCGACCATTCGCTGGGCGAACACCGGCGCGATGCCCTCGCTGGGCTCGTCCAGCAGCAGCAGCTTGGTGCCGCACATGATGGCGCGGGCGAACGCGACGAATTTCTGCTGTCCGCCGGAGAGCGTCGTCGCGCCCCGGTCGCGGAACTCCTCCACCTCCGGCATCAGACCGTAGATCCATCGGAGGCGCTCCTCCGCGCCGTCGGACCTGGTGGACCACACCGGCAGCATGATGTTCTCTTCCGCGGTGAGATCGGGCACGAGACGCCGGTCTTCGGGCATGAACCCGATCCCGAGATGGGCGCGGCGATGGGCGTGCGAGTTGCCGAGATCGAGGTCCTCGAATTCGATCGACCCCTTCTGCAGCTTGAGCGCGCCCATGATCGCGCGCATCACGGTCGTCTTCCCGGCGCCGTTCCGGCCGATCAGCCCGCACATCGCACCGGAAGGCACGGTCAGGCTGACGCCCCGCAGAATTTCGGTGGCGCCGATGCTGACGTCGACATCCGTGACGGTAAGCATCAGCCGGCCTCCCCTTCGCCGGCCCCGTTCCCGCTCCCGTCGCCGGAGCGCGCGCGGTGGTACTCCTTGCCGATGACGTATTCCTGCACCAGGGGATCGACCATCGCCTGTTCGGTCGGCGCGTCGCAGATGATCTCGCCCTGCGAGAAGGCGAGCACCCGGGAGACATAGCGCTCGACGATCTCCATGTCGTGCTCGATGAACAGGACCGTCGTCTCCTCTTCCTTCAGCGCCTGCATCAGGATGTCCATGATGCCGAACTTTTCCTCGGCGCTGATCCCGCTGGTCGGCTCGTCGAGCATCAGGAGCTTCGGCTTGCGGACCGTCGCCATCGAGATGTCGAGCAGCTTGCGCACGCCCTGCGGCAGGGCCGACGCCGCGACGTCGCGGTAGTCCGCGATCTGGTAGCGGGCCAGGTGCCGGTCGACGCGGTCGCCCCGGTCGCTCCGCATCAGCGCGCCCAGGAGGCCGAGCCCGTCCCGCTCGGCGATGCCGAAGCAGATCATCAGATTGTCGAACACCGATTCCGACAGGAAGACCTGCGGCACCTGGAACGAGCGGCACAGGCCCAACCGGGTGATCTGACGCACGGAGCGGCCGCGGATGTCCCGGCCCATGAACTCGATCGCGCCCGCGCTCGGCTCCAGATAGCCGGTCACCATGTTGACGAACGTGGTCTTGCCGGCCCCGTTGGCGCCGATCACGCCGACCGTCTCGCCCTCTTCTATGGTCACGTTGATGTCGTGCGCCGCGACGACGGCGCCGAAGCTCTTCTCGAGACCCTGGACGTTGAGTACCACAGACATCGGCTTACGCCTTTTCCCGTTCCGCTTCGAGCCGGTCCCGCCCGGTGCGGCGCTTGCTCCAGCGATCGACCAGGGACCACAGCCCGTTGGGCAGGAACATGACGATGAGCAGCAGCGTCCCGCCCATGATGAGCTGCCAGATCTCGGGGAACTGATCGAAGGCGTAGGTGCGGATCAGCTCGTAGATCAGGGCGCCGATGAACGGCGCGCCGACATTGCCGGTGCCGCTGAGGATCGCGATGAACACGAAGTCGCCGGAGATCGGCCAGTAGGCCATCGAGTCGGGATCGACATGGCCGATCGTCATGGCGGCGATGGCGCCGCCGAACCCGCCCACCAGACCCGAGATGGTGTATTTGACGTGGATCGCCCGTTCGGCGGAGTAGCCGAGAAATTCGAGGCGGATCTCGTTCTCGCGCACCGCCGTCGTCATGTAGCCGAGCGTCGAGCGCAGATAGTGATGCACCGCCAGCGCGACGCCCCAGGTGAGGATCGCGGCGAAAATGAAGAGCGCGAACTTGTTCGCGGCGCCCTCGGGCGCGTACCAGAGGAAGGTCGTCCGTTCGAGGCTGATCCCGTCGGTCGAGCCCAGGCTCTCCAGCTTGGCCAGCACCCCGTAGAGGATCATCGAGAAGGCGAGGTTGAGGAGAGCGAAGAAGATGCCCCGGTATCGCCTGAGCAGGAAGCCGAGCATCCAGGCGAGGCCGCCGGCGACGACCACCCCGCAGGCGATGGTGAAGAACGCGTCGGTGATGCCGAGATACTTGACGATCAGCGCGACCGTGTAGGCGCCGAAGCCGTAGAACAAGGCGTGGCCGAAGGAGATCAGCCCGCAGCGCCACAGCACCAGCAGGCCGAGCGCCACCGAACCGCGCGCGAGCGAGAGCAGCAGAATCGATCGGAACCACTCCGGAACGAAAAAGTTGACGACGATCAGAAGGACCAGACCGATCGTCAGCGCCCAGGTCGTCCGGTCCATGTACTTCGTCATATCTTCCTCGGCTTGGCGGGGGCGAACAGGCCCTGGGGCCGGACGATCAGAACGAACGCCATGATCATGTAGATCACGAACAGCTCGAGCACGGGCTCCATATGCACCGCCGCGGCCCGCGCGATGCCGACGACCAGCGAGCCGATCAGCGCGCCCGGTATCGATCCCATGCCGCCGATCACCACCACGGCGAAGGCCAGCACGATGACCTCCACCCCGATCCCCGGCTGCACCGAGATCGCCGGCGCCTGGTACGCGCCGCCGAGCGCGCCCAGGAACGAGCCCACGATGAAGGTGAGCAGGAAGACCTTGGTGACGTTGATCCCCATCGCCTGCGACAGCTCGCGGTCGTAGATCACCGCGAGCAGCATCTTGCCGAAGGTGGTCCGGCGCAGCCCGTACCAGAGGATCACGCAGACGACCGCGGACAGCAGGACCATCGACAGGCTGTAATTGTCGAAGGGCAGTTCGGCGATGTCGGTCTGACCCAGCAGCATCAGGGGCTCGGCGGCGATATAGGCGTCGGTGCCCCAGATCAGGAGGAGCACGTCCTCCAGGACCAGGAACGCGGCGAACGTGGCGAGCACGACGATGTGCTCGTCCTCATGGTACAGATGCTTGAGCAGGCCGCGTTCGATAATGACGCCCAGGACGATCCCCAGGAAGATGGCCGAGACCAACATGACGAAGAACGCGCCGAATTGCGGCCAGCCCGCCTCGAAATAGACGATCAGCAGCGTTGCCGTGAGATAAGCGCCGAAGGCGTAGAGCGCGCCGTGGGTAACGTTGAGGATCTTCTGGACGCCGCAGATGACCGTCAGGCCGACGGAGACCATGAACAGGTACGAAGCGTAGACCAGCCCGTCGATCAGGATGATCACTAGGAGTTGAGAATCCAACGCCTGCCCCCCAGGTGCCGCAATTCGACCGCGGTCGTGCCGAAATCATAAAACCCGGACGCCGGATTGCCGGCGTCCGGGAATCAGGCTGTGGTTTATCGCGCTGACGGCCTCAGCCGCACTTCGCGCCCTTCATGCCGCCCTTGAGCCACGGCACCGACTCGACGCCATCGGGCGGGTTCACGCATTTGGCGCCCAGCACCAGAACGTCCTTGACGACCAGCTCGCCCTTTTCCTCGTCGTAGGCGGTGAGGCCCCAGCGGTCCTCGGTAATGGCCTGGTGGCCATGGCTGAGCGCCATCTCGACCGTGCCGGCGATCGACGTGAAGGTCGCGCCCCTGAGCGCCGCGATCACCTGATCGGTCGTCGGGAACTTGCCGCCATTGTCCTTCATCGCCTTGTCATAGGCGTACTTGGCCGCGAGCACGCCCTGGGCGTACTGATAGCTCGGCTGCGACGGCGGTTCCTTGTAGATTTCGCGATAGTTCTTCTGGAACCAGTTGTTGAGCGGGGTATCGATCCCCACCGCGTAGATCCCGTAGGGACCGCGCGTGCCGACGAGCTGGCCGGACGGGAACTTCTTGCCGAGCCTGTAGGCCACGGTCTCGCCGACCGTGAAGATGAAGGTCTTGCGCTTGAACAACCCGCGCGCCGTACCCTGCGCGAGGAAGGCTTCGAGGTCCCCGCCCCAGAAGCTCGAATGCACCACCTTCTGCTTGGCGCGCAGCAGGGCCGAAATCTCCGAGCCGTACTGGCCGGAGAACAGCTTGGGGAACTGCTGCTTCTTCGCCGGCTTGACGTCCGGGGCGATTTCGCCCATCGCCAGGTTGAAGTCGCGCCAGGAATCCTGGCCCCAGGCATAGTTCTGGTTCAGCCCGATATAGCCGTCCTTGAGCTCATCCTTCAGCATCTTGGCGGCATAGTGCGCCGCGCCGGTGTTGTTGCCGGTGCCGTGCGCAACGGTACGGAACACGTATTTCGGCTCCTTCACCAACTCTTCGAAGACCCGGGGGGTGCCGCACACCGTCATGATGGTGAGCAGCTTGACTTCCTCGGCGACGCGCGCGACGGCCGCGCAGGTGCCGGACGAGATATAGCCGACGATCATGTCGACCTTTTCCTTCTGGGCCTTGTTGCGCAGCTCGGTGACCTGCTTGGTGCCGCCGCCCATCTCGTCGTAGAACAGCGGCTCGGCCTTGCGGCCGGCCAGGCCGACGCTGTTATAGGGCGCCGGAAGCGTGCCCTCGTTGATCCCCTTGAGAATCAGCTCCACGCCGTTCTTGGCCGGGATGCCGAATGCCGGCGCGCTGCCGCCGGTCAGGAACGTGGGGACCGCTATCTTGAGGGTCTGCGCGCTTGCCGCAGTGGCGATCAGCGCCACGCTGGCCACGCTCGCCAGCAACACCGCAGCCCTCCCCTTTACATGCTTCATGTGAACCTCCCGCGTGTTCGTTGGATGTGGCCAAAGAGGCCGTAAGGTGCCAGCACTGTCCTGTTCATGCAAGGTGCACCGCATCGCACGCCGGGCCCGGTGCCGCGCCGCGGCCCGGTTCCCGGCGTGCCCGCTTTCTATTTCAACACGTTGACGTATTTGCCGTCGACCACCTTGAGGATGGCGCTGGCGCCCGAGCCGTCGCCCACCTCGTTCATGGTCGTCTCGCCGGAAATCCCGTCATAGCCCTTCAGCGCCGCCCAGCCCTGGCGGATGCGGTCCCGGTCCGCCTCGAGGTCGTCGGACTTGTTGGTGACCCCCTGCTTCTCCATGATCATCTTGAGGATGTGGGTGGAGTCGTAGGAACGGGGACCGCCATAGGGCGGCTTCTTGCCCTTGTTGACGGCCTTGATCTTCTTGACATAGGCCTGCACGGACTCCCGCGGATCGTCGATCCAGGCGGCGGTCGACATGTAGCTGCCCTCCGTCGCCTTGCCGCCGAGTTGGACGAAGCCCGGCGCGCCCGCGCACGCGCCGCCGACGAAGGGCGCGTTGAGCCCCTGCTTGCGCGCTTCCTTGGCGATCCCCGCGGCCTGCTGATAGCACGAGCCCAGCGCGATCCCGTCCGGGTTGAGCGCCTTGGCCTTGGTGATCTGCGCCGAGAAATCGGTGTCCTTGGTCCGATAGGTCATCATCCCGAGCAACTTGACGCCGTACTTCTTCAACAGCACGGGCAAAATCTTGGCGCCTTCGGCCTTGGAGACCGCGTCCTCCAGGTCGTGGATGATGACCGCCGACTTGATCTTGTATGCGTCCGCCCAGGCCTTGACCACGGGGTCCAGCTGCTTGTCGCTGGTGAGCGTGTTGCGGAACGCCCACTTGCTCATCTCCGACAGACCCGGCTTGGACGAGCAATACGAGATCATCGACACCTTGTAGCGGTCGAGCTGGGGCGCCAGGATCTCGTAGATCGAGCTGAAGCACGGCCCGAACACCGCGAGCACGTTGTCGCGGGTCGCCAGCTTCTTGAAGCCCTTGATACCCTCGGACTCCTTGGACTGGGTATCCCAGAAGATCACCTTCAGCGGAACGCCGCCGATACCGCCCGCGGCGTTGATCTCGTCCTGGGCGATTTTGATGGATTCGCGCGCGGTGTAGCCCCACTCCGCCCCCTTGCCGGTTATCGGCACCAGGGCGCCGACCTTTACCGACCGCCCGGAGAGCTTCGCCGCGTCGGGCGCCGTCGAGAGCGCCACCAAAGCCGCCGCGCCGGCGGCGGTTGCGAGGATCGATCCGTGTCTCATCGTCTGCCTCTCTTCCGGTTTGCTCTCAGGATAATCGCGTTTGCCGATTTCCGGTAGTCTCGGCTTGCTTCCCGAGATAGGTTCGCTGCACCCCGGGATCGTTCAGAAGGTCCTCCCCGCTCCCCTCCAGCGCGATCCGCCCCCGCTCCAGCACGTAGCCCCGGTCGGCGAGCTGGAGCGCGCGGCGGGCGTTCTGTTCGACGAGAAAGATCGTGTTGCCTTCCTCCCTGAGGCCCCTGAGCGTGCGGAAGATCTGCGTGACGATCATCGGCGCCAGGCCGAGCGAGGGCTCGTCCAGCAGCAACAGCCGGGGCCGCGCCATCAGCGCCCGCCCGATCGCCAGCATCTGCTGCTCGCCGCCGCTCAGCGTCCCGGCGAGCTGGGTCTGGCGTTCGTCGAGCACCGGAAACTTCCGCAGAATCTGTCCTATATCGGCGTCCACCCCGGCGTCCCGCCTGGTATGCGCGCCCATCTTGAGGTTTTCGAGAACCGTCATGCGCTTGAGGATGGCCCGCCCCTCCGCGACCTGGCAGATTCCCATCTCGACCGTCCGGTGCGCCGGCAGACGGACGATGTCGCGCCCCTCGAAGAGAATGCGCCCGCCGTTCGGGCGGATCAGCCCGGAAATCGTCTTGAGCAGGGTGGTCTTGCCGGCGCCGTTGGCGCCGATGAGACCGACGATCTCGCCGCGCGTTATGGAGAGACCGACGCCGTGCAGCACGCGGATCTGGCCGTAACCGGCGTGGAGACCGTCGACTTCGAGGATGGTCAAAGGGTCCCCTCTTCGCCGAGATAGGCCTCTATCACCGCGGGATTCAGCTGAACCTCCGAAGGACTCCCTTCCGCGATCTTGTCGCCGAAATTGAGCACCGTGATCCGGTCCGAAATCCCCATCACCAGGTTCATGTCGTGCTCCACCAGCACCACCGTTACGCCCCGGTCTCTCACCTTGCAGATCAGCGCGTCGAGATCCTCGGTCTCCCGGATGTTCATCCCCGCCGCCGGCTCGTCGAGCAGCAGGAGCCGCGGCTCCATCGCGAGCGCGCGGCCCAGCTCCAGCAGGCGCTGTTCGCCGTAAGGCAGGTCCGTCGCCATGACGTGGCGCCTGTCGGCAAGCCCGACGAATTCGAGGGTCTCCAGCGCGCGGCGCCGCATCTCGGTCTCCTCGCGGGCCTCGCCGAGCGGCCGGTGCAGCGACGCTTTCACGAACGACCGCCAGAGGGAGGGGTAGATGCGCCAGTGCTCGCCGAGCATCACGTTTTCGAGCACGGTCATGTGGCCGAACAGCCGAATGTTCTGAAACGTCCTGGCGATCCCGAGCGCGGCCCGCCGGTGCGGCCGGAGCCGGCCGAGCGGCCGGTCCAGGAACGCGATCTCCCCGGAATCGGGCGCCATCACCCCGGAGAGCAGGTTGAACAGCGTCGTCTTGCCGGCGCCGTTGGGACCGATGACGGCATGGATGGCCCGCTCGCGAACCTCGATGTCGACATCGCGAAGCGCGTGGAAGCCGCCGAACCGCTTGGTCAGGCCGGCCGCGCGGAGAAAGGGGCTGGCTGTCGACTCAGGCATCGTGCATCCGCCGCTGCACGAACCGGAACGGCCGCATCGTGTTCCGCGTGATCAGCCCCTGCGGTCTCAGGATCATCATGACGACGAGAACGAGGCCGTAGACGATCAGGCGCTTCTCGTTCTCGAAATCGAGGAATTCGTAGACGACCTCATAGACCCGGTTCCACGGTGCGTTCTCGGTCCAGGAGACCGGGATCAACTCCATCGGATCCCGGAGCGCGCGCAGGAATTCCGGGAGCAGCGAGAGGAACATCGCGCCGAACAACGGTCCCCAGTAGCTGAAACCGCCGCCGACGAGAACGAACATCAGGATCTCCACGCCGATCAGGATGTTGAAGGTGACGGAATCGACATAGGTGGAGTAATGGGCGAACAGCGCGCCGGCCAGGCCGGCGATGAAAGCGCCGAGACCGAACGCGAACAGCTTTACGCGCACGACGTCGACCCCCATCACCTCGGCCGCCATCTCGTCCTCGTGCACGGCATCCATCGCGCGTCCCAGGCTCGACCGTTCGAGGCGCGCGAAGAAAACGATGAGGACGGCCACGATGGCGTAAATCCAGACGAGCGCGTTCTCCAGGAACGGTATGTTCTGGAAGCCCTGCGCGCCGCCCGTGTAGTCCCATGTCAGGATGATGACCTGGACGATCTCGGCAAACCCCAGCGTCAGGAGGAGCAGGTAGATCCCCCTGATGCGGAGCGCGGGAAATCCTACCCCCACCCCGACGAGACCGGCCGCGACGCCCCCCGCGAGCAGGCCGAGGGGAAAGGGCAGCCCGAGCTTCGCCGTGACGATGCCGGCCGCATAGGCGCCCACCCCCATGAAACCGGCCTGACCCAGCGAGATTTGGCCGGTCTTGAACGGGACGTAGAAGCTGTAGGCGGCAATAACGTGGATGCCCGCGAAGATCAGGACCGATCGGAGATATTCGTCGAACAACGCGCGCGCCTCGCCTAGCCCGACTCGATCGTCCGGGTGCCGAACAGCCCGGTGGGACGATAGAGCAGCAGCAGGATCAGGATCACGAAGGTGAAGAAGTCGCGGACGCTGGTGCCGAGATAGCTCGCCGTCAGGATCTCGACCATGCCGAGCAGAATGCCGGCCACCATCGCGCCCGGCACGTTGCCCAACCCCCCGAGCAGCATGACGACGAGCGCCTTCACCGCCACTTCCAGGCCCATGTGCGGGGTTATCGCGCTGTTCTTGACCCCGTCGAGCACGCCGGCGATCCCGGCCAGCGCCGAGGCCACGACGAAGGTGACGACGACCACGCGGTTGACGTCGACGCCGAGAAGGGCCGCCGTCTCATGACTCTCCGATGTCGCGCGGATGGCGCGGCCCATCCGGGTTCGGTCGATGAACAGCCAGAGCGCCGCCATCGACAGCAGCGCGACCGCCAGAATGAAAATCTGCACCGAGCTGATGGTCAGGGGCCCGATGCGGTAGAGGATTTGCTCGATCGTCTCGGGAAACGCGACCTGCTCGCCGCCGAAGATGTTGATGGCGAGGTTCTGCAGCACGATCGTCACGCCGATCGTGCTGATCAGCGGCGCCAGCGGATAACCCTTGTCGACCGGCTGCACGGCGAAGCGGGCGACGATCCAGCCGAGCAGCGCGGTAACGACCATCGCGCCCGCTATCGCGACATAGATATTGGCGAACGCGAACCACAGAACGACATGCAGGCCGATGAACGCGCCCACCATGAATACCTCGCCATGGGCGAAATGGAGCAGCCTGAGCACGCCGAAAATCAGCGTGTAGCCGATCGCGACCAGGGAGTAGGACGCGCCCAGCATCAGCCCGTTGATCAGTTGCTGTCCCAGCATCACGTTTCCGGCGAGGCTTCCAGTGGCGGTCCGCCGACCGAGGGCGTTTCAGGCTATGGATTTGCGTTTGCGCTAGCAACGCCGCCGCTGCCGCTACGCCCGTTTCCAGACGATCTCGGCCTTCGACCCCGGCCCGTAGGCGATGCTCGGTTCCGCGGTCAGCGTCATCGTGTCGCCGTCGAGGCCGACCTTGCGGCGCTGTCTCGTGCCGCGCAGATCGGCGCGCGAGCTCATCTCGATGGTGTGGACGTTCTCCCCTTCGAGACATTCGAGGAGGCCGCAATAGGTGAGGTGGTCGGTTCCCCCCTCCCCGTCGGGCCGCTCCACCGAGCAGGACATGTGGCCGTCGGCGGCATAGAAGATGTAGCCCTTCGCCTCCGTCCACGGCCTCGACACCGTGCCGTCCGCCGCCGTCAGCCGGTAATCGGCGAGCCGCCACGTGCCGACCAGTTCCTTGCGTACCATCCATGCTCTCCTCTTTCAGGACGCCCGCGTAACCTATCGGCCCGTCCGCGCCGGCGCTATATTCGCCCGTCCTGACCGGGAGGCCCGCCATGCCGAGGATCACGCCGCGCCGGCGCGAGGACGCGCCGGAGCTCGAAGACGTTTTCGACCGCGCCGAACGCGCGCTCGGCTTCGTCCCCAACAGCTTCTTCGCGATGGCGCGCTCGCCGGGGATGCTGCGGGCGTTCTCGCGGCTTTCGCGCGAGGTCATCGGCGTGCCCGGCAAGGCGCCGCTCGGGCTCAAGCGAATGCTCGCCTACATGGCCAGCCGCTCGGCGGGGTGCCAGTACTGCTCGGCCCATACCGCGAGCGCCGCGGTGGAGGTGGACGGCGTGCCCGCGGAGAAGATCGAGGCGATCTTCGAATACGAGACCGACCCGCTCTTTTCCGAGGCCGAGCGCGCCGCGCTGCGGATGGCCCAGTCGGCGGGCGCCGTCCCCAACGCGGTCACCGATGCCGACATGGACGCGCTGAAACGGCATTTCGACGAGGACCAGATCGTCGAGCTGGTCGGCGTCGTCTGCCTGTTCGGCTGGCTCAACCGCTGGAACGACACCATGGCGACCCCGCTGGAGGAACGTCCCATCGAATTCGGCGAGCGGCATCTCGCCCCGAGCGGCTGGGACCCCGCCAAGCATCTCGGCGCCTGACCGCCTGCCGGGTCCGATGTCGACTCCATGCCGACTCCATGCCGACGATCGACATTTCCGCATTTGCCGACCTGAAAATGTCTACCCATGACGACCCGTGACGCCGGGAGCGACAAATTGGGCAGCGACCGTCTCTATCCCGACCGGCCGATCGTCGGCGTCGGCGTCGTCGTCTTCCGCGGCGACGAGGTGCTGCTGATCAAGCGCGGCAAGCCGCCGGTGTCCGACCGCTGGAGCATCCCGGGCGGCGCGCAGGAGATCGGCGAGACGGTGCGCCAGGCGGCGCTCCGCGAGGTCGCGGAGGAAACCGGCATCGAAATCGACATCGTCGGCCTCATCGATGTCGTCGACGGCATCACCCGGGATGCCGAGGGGCGGGCGAAATACCACTACACGCTGGTCGACTTCGCGGCGCTCTGGCGTTCGGGCGAGGCGCGGGCGGCGAGCGACGCGGCGGCGACGCGCTGGATCGGACACGATGGGCTCTCCGAAGTCGCGCTCTGGGACGAAACCCGAAGGATCGTCGCGCGCGCGGTGGAAATGACCGACGGGCGCCGGTGACGAAAACGGGCGCCGGCATCGCCGGCGCCCCTACCATTCCCCATGTAGTAAATATGGTGCGAAACGTGTCCCCGTCAAGCCCGCTCCTTGTCTTGAGATGAATTTTTTTGGCTTATATTCCGGTCCTCCCTGCCGTCACCCCGGACTTGATCCGGGGTCCAGAGCAACCGCTCCAACGCCCGTGTGCGACCCGCTAGACCCCGGATCAAGTCCGGGGTGACGAGAGGGGGGACTCAGCCGGGGCAGTCGGCGCGGTCGCAGGAGCGCTTGCCCGTGGCCGGCACGAAGACGCCGCACTGGCTGCACGCGACCAGGTCCTGCGACGATTCGGCGCTGCGCTCCATCTTGTCCGGATCGGCCGATTGCTGAAGCTGCTGGCGCCGCTGGACCCATCTGAATCCGTACCAGACCGCGGCGACGAGCGCGGCGAGGACGAGGAGCTTGGACAGGCTGAACCCGAACATGGCGCCATTTGGCGCCCGGCGGAGCGGGCGGTCAAGCCATCCTTTCGGCGCCTACAGCCCGTAGCGCTTCCACATCGCCCACTCGTCGAGCGCGGCCAAGATTTCCGCTCCGACGGCGCCGACGTCGACACCGAACGCCGGCGACCCGTCGAAGCCCCCGAGGCCGAGGCGGCGGCGCAGCCCGCGCCGGGCAGCGACGGGGCGGATCCGGACGCCGGCGCCGAACCGGTCGCGCAGGACGCCGCGCAACTCGCCAAGCCCGTCGACCAGACCGAGCTCGATCGCCCGGCGTCCGCTCCAGAACTCGCCGGAGAACAAGGTGTCGTCGTCGCCCCTCAGGCGGCGGCCGCGGCGCTCCCGGACGTGGGAAACGAAGGTTTCGTGCATGTCGCGCTGCACCGCGCGCAGGCGCTCGACCTCTTCGGGGTCCTCCGGCCGGAACGGGTCGAGCATGCCCTTGCGCGCGCCGGCGGTGTGCACCCGCCGTTCGATCCCGTGACGCGCGATCAGGTCGACGAACCCGAACCCCGCCGCGATCACCCCGATCGAGCCGACGATGGAGTTCTCGTCGGCGAATATCTCGTCCCCCGCGCAGGCGAGCCAGTAGCCGCCGGAGGCCGCGACGTCCTCCGCGAAGGCCAGAACCGGGACGCCGCGTTCCTCGGCCCGGGCGCGGATGCGTTTGGCGATCAGCGCGCTCTGGACCGGCGATCCGCCCGGCGAGTTGACCGAGAGCGCCACGGCGGCGAGACGCTTCGGCGCGAAGGCACGGTCGATCGCCCGTTCCATGTTGGCGAGCGTGACGCTTCCCCCGCGTACCGGGCCGACCCGCCCGATGACCCCGGCGAGACGCAGGACCGAGACCAGAGGTGCGTCCTTGCGGCGGCGCCAGGGCAACAGCCGGCGCCGGCGAGGCGGGTCTTTCCGCGCTTCCGCGGCGGGGTTCGCGCCGTTCATGGCCTATAGATAGAAGCGCCTGCCCGCTTCGCCAAGCGGCGCCCGGCTCACTGGTGTCGCGGTTTGAATTCCGTCCCTTGTTTTTTCTCCGTCATGGTCGGCCTTAGCCGACCATGACGAGTGGGGAGTACGCCGGCTCACACGTCGAGGTCGCCGCCGCGGAAGATCCGGTCCGCTTCGGGCGTGAAGCCACCGTCCCGCTCGTGCAGGATCAGCCCCTGGGCGAGACGAAGCGGCGCGGCGGTGCCGCGCCGCGCCCGGACGATGATCCGCTTGGCGGGGCTGCCGTCGGCGCGCGGCCAGAGCGGAAAGACCACGATCTCGCCCGCCCGGCCGTGCAGCGCGGCGAGCACGTCGGCGAGCCGGTCGGCGCGGTGGATCAGGGTCAGCGTACCCATGCCGCGAAGCATGCTGACGCCGAAGGCGATCCAGTCTTCCAGCCCGGCGTCGCCCTCGACATGCGACGCGGCTCGGCTCGGCTCGGCGGGCGCATGCGTGCGGCCGGCCCGGTGAAACGGCGGGTTCATCATCACGTGGTCGAAGGCGCCCAGGGCGAGGCGGGGCGGCGGGCTGCCGAGATCGCCCATCACGATGTCCACCCGCCCGCTCATCGCGTTGAGCCGGACGTTCTCGCCCGCGATCCCGACCAGGGCGCGTTGCGGCTCCAGCCCGACCACCCTGCAGCCGGGCACGCGCGCGGCCAGCATCAGCGCCGCCCCGCCGACTCCCGCGCCGGGTTCCAGCACGCGCTCCCCGTCCTCGCACGGGATCGACGCGGACAGCAGGACGCTGTCCATCGAGACCCGGAACCCGTGTTTGGGCTGGCGGATGGCGATCCGGCCGTCCAGCAGGCGGTCTTCGGTCAGCGGACCCGTGCGATCGTTGCCCGCCACGCCGTCAACCCGGGCTCAGCCGGTGCCCCTCCCCCGCCTCCTCGACCAGCCGCCGGGCGCGGACGATATCGTCGTCCTCGACCATGATCCGCCGCGGGATCGCGAGCGTGGAGCCCTCGAGCACGCTGGTATGGGTATCCAGGAGGATGGGTTCGATTCCCTCGGCCCGCAGGAACGCGTCGAGCCAGGAGAGAAAGACCAACTCGTTGCTGCGCAGCAGCTCGCGCATCGACCCCGCCCGGACAGATCGTCGCATTCCCGGCCCGCACCTTGACCGGGACCGGCCCCGGACTATGTTCGGCACTCTGTCTATCGTCAATGCCGGGGCGGACAAAGCAGGTGAGCGTCGTCGTCGAGCTTGCGCGGGAAACCGGGCCGCGCCGGGTTCCGTCCCTGGAAAGGCTGACGGCGCTGACCGCTGCCGACATGGAAGCGGTCAACCGCACGATCGTCGACCGCATGCAGAGCCCGGTGCTGCTGGTGTCCCAGCTCGCCGGCCACATCGTCGCCGCCGGCGGCAAGCGGCTCCGCCCGATGATCACCCTCGCCTCCGCGCGGATGTGCGGTTACGAGGGCGAACGCCATGTCGGGCTCGCCGCGTGCGTCGAGCTGATCCATACCGCCACGCTGCTGCACGACGACGTGGTGGACGAGAGCGGTCTGCGCCGCGGCACCGCCACGGCCAACGCGCTCTGGGGCAACCAGGCGTCGGTCCTGGTGGGCGACTTCCTGTTCTCGCGCTCTTTCGAGCTGATGGTCGCCGACGCGTCCCTCGACGTGCTGGCGATCCTGTCCGAGGCATCGTCGGTGATCGCCGAGGGCGAGGTCCTGCAGCTGATGACCGCCAACGACATCGACACCGGCGAAGAAGACTATCTCGACGTCATCCGCGCCAAGACCGCGAAGCTGTTCGCCGCGGCCGCCGAGATCGGTGCCGTCGTGGCCGACCGTCCCGCCGCCGAGCGCGAGGCGCTGAGAAATTTCGGACACAATCTCGGCATAGCCTTCCAGCTGGTCGACGACGTACTCGACTACTCGGCCCACCAGGCCACGCTCGGCAAGACCGTGGGGGACGACTTCCGCGAGGGCAAGATCACGCTCCCGATCGTCTACGCGGTGCGCGCGGCCGACGAGGCCGGCAAGGCGTTCTGGCGCCGCACGCTGGAGGACCAGATCCAGAAGAAGGGCGACCTCAAGCGCGCCATCGGCCTCTTGGAGAGCGCCGGCGCGCTCCGCGCCACCCTGGAACAGGCGCGCGGATACGCGGCCAAGGCCCGCGAGGCGCTCGCCGAGTTCCCCGAGGGCGAGGCCAGGCAGGCGCTCGTCGAGGGCATCGAATTCGCCGTCGAAAGGGCGTACTGAGCGCCGGGCCCGCGGCTTCCTTGCAGGCGGAATCGGCAAGGGCTATAAGGGCGTTCCGCTGGGAATCGGAGTGTAGCTCAGCCTGGTAGAGCACTGTCTTCGGGAGGCAGGGGCCGGTGGTTCGAATCCACTCACTCCGACCAGCGAAATCAAGGGCTTAATCCGAATTTCTCACCGACGGCGGACAGCCGGCCCGTTTCAGATAGAAGCGCCGTTACCTTTGCGTCCTTCCCGTCATGGTCGGCGAAGGCCGACCATCCACGTTTTGTTTTTGATTCCAGACACATAAAAACTCGTGGATGGTCGGCCTTCGCCGACCATGACGGAAGAAACGGGCGAGGCGGCGCGGCCGCGACGCCGTATTTGGCGCCCCGCGCGCCGGTTCGCTACAATCGCCGCGGTCGGGCTCGCAACGTCTCTAACCGGAGGGCATGTCATGGAGACGGTTTCGTCGGTCTATGTGCCGTCGCTTGAACTCACCAAGGGACAGCCGCCGCCCGTCGCGGCGAATGGCGGCTTGTCGTACATGTCGTTCGACCGCGACGGTGACGCGGGAACGCGAGCGGCGATCCGGGCGGCGCTCGACCAGGTCGCCGAAGGGCGCGTGCAGGCGTTCATCGACCGGGTCGAAAGCGCGCCGCCCGGCCCCATCGAGACCGAGTGGGGCCCCGGGTTCCGCGAATACGACGAATGCCTGGACTATATCCGGGCGAAGGGGATCGAGGCCCCCGAAGGCGGCGTGGCGCTGCCGCTGCGATACACCGCGCACGAGCAGCCGTCCTACTCCGTCGTTACGTCCAACGCGCTCTGGCGGGATCCGGCGCGCGCGGCGGAGGCGGACGTGCTGCGCGGGGCCGAAGAGAATAACGGGCGGCGCGCCCTCTACTTCCCGCAGACGATGCGCGACGCGCGCCGCATCGGGGAGTACTACCCCGGCCTGTCGGTCGAGAGCCCGGAATGCATGGACAGGCTCGGCGTCTCGCTGGCCCATCTCGAATCCGAGTGCGGGAACTTCTACGACTCGGCCGAGGTGCAACGCGTGTTCTATCCGGAGATCGAGAAGCTCCTGCTGGCGTTCTTCCCGGACGCGACCGATGCGCTGGTCTACAACCACGACATCTTCGACAAGGACTATCGGGGCGACCGCACGGAAGACCAAGAGGCCAGGAACCCGGGCGTGAACGCGAACTACGTCAACCTCGTGCACAACGACCTCAACGACAATAGCGGCCGGGTGCGTTGCCGCGAGCTGTTGACGAAGAATCTGCGGAACTTCGGGCGCGAGCAGCACTACACCGAAGCCGAGGCCGCCGCGAAGATGTCGCGACGGTTCGTGTCGATCAATCTCGCCAAGCCGATGGAAACCGTGGGCCAGTTCCCCTTCGTGCTCTGCGCCTGGCCGTCTTTCGCCGATCAGCCCTACATCACCAATTATCGCATCTACGACGACCGGGTCGGCGAGACCACGCGCTTCACCTACCGGCCCGACCACGAGTGGTACTGGTTCCCGCAGCAGAAGCCGACCGAGGTCTCGATGCTCAAATGCTACGACTCCGTCGCCGACGGCTCGGTCTCGCGCTGGTCCTTCCACACGGCCTGCATCGACCCGACCGCGCCCGCCGACGCGCCCTGCCGCAAGAACGCCGTGGTCCGCGCCTTCGTCTTCTTCTGATCGCTCGCGTAGTTTCCTTGCCATGACCGGGAACACGGACAGACCGACCATAGTCGTCACGGGCGGCGGCAGCGGGATCGGCCATGCGATCGTCCGCCGCGCGCTGGCGGGCGGCTACGCCGTCTCGGCCTGGGATGAGAGCGAGGGCAGGCTCGCGGGGATGGACCGCCCCGGGCTCGCGTTCCGCCGGCTGGACGTGCGCGACAGGCCGGCGATGGAAGGCGCGGTCGCCGGCATCGTGGACTCCGGCGGGACGATCGTCGGGCTCGCCGCCTGCGCGGCGGTCTACAAGCCGGTCCCGTTTCTCGAGCTCGACGACGAGTCCTGGGACAGGCATCTCGACGTCAACCTCAAGGGCACGCTGTTCGCCAGCCAGGCGGTGCTGCCCGAGATGCGCCGCGCGGGCAGGGGTGCGATCGTCATGTTCTCCTCCTCCATCGCGCGGAACGGCGCGGCCGGCGGCGCCCACTACGCCGCGACCAAGGGCGGGGTCCTCGGCCTCGCCCGGGCGATGGCGCTGGAAACCGCGCGGGACGGTATCCGCGTCAACGCGATCTCGCCCGGCGTGACCGACACCCCGCAGCCGCGCGGCCACAGGAGCCAGGCCGATCTCGACGCCGCCGCGGCGGCGAACCCGATGGGCCGCATCGGCGAGCCCGAGGACATGGCGGAAGCCGCGCTGTTCCTGATGGAGGACGATTCGAGCTTCGTCACCGGCCAGGACATCCGCATCAACGGCGGCCGGCTGATGCTCTAGGGCGGGTCTGTTTTGGCTGGAAGGATTGCTGCTCTTGCCCCTTCTTCGTCATGGTCGGCGGAGGCCGACCATCCACGAGTTTTTATGGTGCTGGAAACGAAAAACAAATCGTGGATGGTCGGCCTCCGCCGACCATGACGGAAGAGAACGGATGAAGCGGTTCCAACCGAAACGGACGGGCTCCAAGGGTCGGGAAATATGGGCAACGTTCTGATCACCGGCGCCGCGAGCGGGATCGCGCGCGCCGCCGCCAAGCGCCTCGCCGGGCGCATGACCGTCTACGCCGCCGACATCGACGATGCCGGGCTCGGCGAGACCGTCGATGAAATCGCCGCGTCGGGCGGCGACGCGAAGGCCATCCCGGTGGACGTTTCGGACCGCGGGTCGGTCGAAACCATGGTCGCGGCGGTCGACGGCGACATCGACGCGGCCTTCTTCGCCGCCGGCATCCATATCCGGGGCACCGCCGAGACCGTCTCCGAGGAAGACTGGGACCGGATGATCGGCGTCCACGTCAAGGGCACGTTTCTCTGCTGCCAGGCGACGCTGCGCCGCATGCGGGCACAGGGTACCGGCGGCGCGATCGTCACCATGTCGTCGGATTACGCGGTGATGGCGGTGCCGGGCGGCGCGGCCTATTGCGCGGCGAAGGCGGCGATCCATTCGCTCACCAAGTCGATCGCCCAGGAATTCGCGCCCGACGGAATCCGCATCAACGCGCTCGGCCCCGGGCCGATCGACACGCCGATCCTGAAGTCGGGACGGACGGAGGAAGAGTACGAGCAGGCCCGCAAGCGGCTCGCCGACAACCTGCCGATCGGCCGGCTGGGCCGGCCCGAAGAGGTCGCGGCGGTGGTCGATTTCCTGCTGAGCGAACGGTCGTCCTACATCACCGGCCAGATCGTCCACCCGAACGGCGGCCAGCTCACCTGGTGAGCGCCTTCAGGCCGGGATCACCCGGTCCTTGCCCTTGATCTGGATGCGATAGCCGGACCGCGTGTGGGGGTGGTAGTCCCAGATCGCGAAGTGGTGCGTGCAGCGATTGTCCCAGAACGCGATCGAGTGCGGTTCCCAGCGGAACCGGACGTGGAAGTTCGGGTGCTCGCAGTGGCGGAAGAGGAAACCGAGGATCGCATCGCTCTCGGCTTTCGAGACGCCGCAGACATGCGAGGTGAAGCCGGGGTTGACGTAGAGCAGCTTGCGTCCGGTCACCGGGTGCTTCGCAATCATCGGCTGTTCGGTGACCGGCAGCTGGTTGGTCGCCGTCCGCGAGAACGCGCCAGCGCCGTCATGCACCGCCGTCATCCCTTCGAGATAGCGCTTCATCGCGGGCGACAGCGCCTCGTAGGCCGCGTACATGCTGGCGAACATCGTGTCCCCGCCGCCCGCCGGAGGCACCGTGTGGATGTAGAGGATCGTGCCCATGGGCGGCGTTTCCATGCACGACTGATCGGTGTGCCAGGTCTCGTTGCCGGACACCGATTTCGAGTTCTCGTCGAAATGGAGCGCCCGGACCTCGGGATATTCCTGCAGCTGCTTGGAGTTGGTGCCGTCGCCGCCGACGCTGATATGAAGCTTGCCGAAATGCTCGCCGAGCGCCTTCTGGGTCTCGTGGGTCAGCTCCTGGTCGCGGAAGAACAGGACCTGGCGCTCCATCAGCGCGTCATGGAGGTCCTCCACGACGGGCGCGTCCAGCTCGCGGGTCAGGTCGATCCCCTCGACCAGCCCGCCGATATTCGGCGTCACCGGCGTCACCCGGATCGTGTTGTGTCCCATGACCGTTCCCTCCAGCCGCGGCGGCGATATCCGAAGATGGCCGCAAAACCGCCGCCGGGCAAGCGTCCCCCAACCGTCATTTCGACCGAGCGGAGCGAGCGGAGAAATCTCGGACCGGATGCGCGAGATATCTCCGCTCCGCCGTCCCTTCGGGCCGGCTCCGGTCGATATGACGGGTGGGGGACGCCCCGCTACCGCGGCTCCAGCCGCCAGACCGCCGCGTCGTTCTCGTCGAGCAGCAGGTAGATCAGCCCGTCGGGGCCGGTCCGCACGTCGCGGATGCGGTTGCCGAAATCGGTGAGCAGGCGTTCCTCGCGGACCACCCGGTCCCCGTCGAGCTCGAGCCGGACGAGGAGCTGGGACCGGAGCGCCCCGACGAACAGGTTGCCGTCCCAGCGGGGGAACCTGTCGCCGCGATAGACGGTCAGCCCGGACGGCGCGATCGACGGCACCCAGTAGGTTTTGGGCTGCTCCATGCCGGGGCGCGCGGTCTCGTCGGTGATCTTCGTGCCGATATAGTTGCGCCCGTAGGTGATGACCGGCCACCCGTAGTTCCGGCCGCGCTCGACAAGGTTCACCTCGTCGCCGCCCTTGGGCCCGTGCTCCTGCGACCACAGAAGGCCGGACTCGGGATCGAAGGCGAGACCCTGCGCGTTGCGGTGCCCGTAGGACCAGATTTCCGGCAGCGCCCCCGGCCGGCCGGCGAAGGGGTTGTCGGCGGGCGCGGTGCCGTCGCGGTTGAGCCTGAGAACGGAGCCGGCATGGGTGCCGAGATCCTGGGCGTTGGGCCGGTGGCCGCGGTCGCCGACGGTGACGTAGAGCTTGCCGTCGGGACCGAATCTGAGCCGCGAGCCGAAATGCCGGCCCGAGCCGCTGCCCGGCCGGCCGGCGAAGATCAGCTCGAAGCCGCGCAGCCGTTCCCCCGACAGCCGCGCCCTGCCGACAGCCGTCGTCTTGCCGCCTCTGGCGTCCCACGCGAGGCTCAGATAGATGCGCCGGTTGAGCGCGAAGCCGGGGTCGAGCGCGACGTCCATCAGCCCGCCCTGGCCGTAGGATTCGATCCGGGGAAGGCCGCGAAGCGGTTTCGAGAGCCGTCCGTCGGGATCGAGGATGCGTAGATTGCCGTCCTTCTCGGTAACGAGGATGCGCCCGTCCGGCAGGAAGGCCATGCCCCACGCCTGGTCGAGCGGCCCGCCGACCGGGACCAGGCGGAAATCGTGCTTTTCGGAACGGTAGTCGCGCGGCTCGGCCGCCTCTGCGAAACCGGGGGAAATCGCGGCGAGCGCGAGCCCGGCGGCGAAGCTGCCGATCCGACTTCGGCGGGGGTGGTTCCCGGTCAGTCCGCCACCTCGATCTCGACGGTCGGGTAGTCCGCGGGCATGGTGACCTCGATCACCTCCATGTCCTCGCTGTAGTCGATCACGTTGTGGACCTCGCCGGGCGGCGAGTAGACCGAGGCGCCGGCATGCGCGGTGATGGGCTCGTCGTGCCCCTGCCAGCGATAGGTCACCCAGCCCTTGAGGATGTAGACCATCTGGAACGCGAGGTCGTGGCGGTGGAAGCCGAGATCGCGCCTGCACGGCCCCTTGGCGCGCAGGTGGATGGCTCCGACCTTGCCGTCCGTCGCCGCCGCCATGCCGAGGTCGCGGTAGTCGAAGGAGTCCCAGAGCCCGACGGGCTTGAACGAGTCCTCGTCGCACTCATGGATCGCGAGCGCGCTCAGCGCCTCCGTCAGCTTGAATGTCTCGCCGGACATGTCCTCCTCCTCAGGCCGCGAGCCGCCGTTCCCATTCGGCGAGCGCCGGGCCGCGCTCGTTGTCGCCGAGATGGCCGAGCGCCTGGGCGACGAAGTCCATGCCGACCATCTCGTTCCACGCGCGGATCAGCCGCATGGTCACCGGTCCCGGCGTCGTCCCGTCGCCGATCGCGGTCGCGTTCAGGCTCCGCGCCGGCAGGATCGTCCCGCTGGTCCCCGACAGGAACGCCTCGTCGGCGGTATAGACGTCGTAGGGCGCGAACGCGTCCTCGACCACCTCGATACCGAGCTCGTCGGCAAGCTCGATCACCGTCTTACGGGTGATGCCGCCGAGCACGTTGCGCGCCTTCGGCGTGCAGAGCTTGCCGTCGGCGACGAAGAAGAAGTTGGCGGTGTTCGACTCCGCGAGGTTGCCGTCGATGTCGAGCATCAGGGGCAGCGCCTCGGGGTCGGACTGCTGCGCCTCGAACCTGGCCTGGAGCTGGTTCATCCGGTTGGTGAGCTTGGCCTTGGGGTCGGCGCATTGCGGCGGGGTCCGCCGCACGCCCGGCGTCACCAGCTTGAGCCCGCCCAGATAGGCGTGCGCGAAGCCGGCGAAGGCGACATCGAGGCAGTACATGGTGAAGGTCGCGGGCGCCGCGTCGCCGAGCCGCCGGTCGCCGCGGCTGATCACCATCCACAACGCGTAGTCGCCGTTCTCCGCGCGCAGCGGGAGATTGCGCGCGACCGTCTCCTCGCCGATCGCGGTCACCTCTTCCCTGCCCAGCCCGCAATCGATCCGGGTGTAGGCCAGCGACCTGAACAACCGGTCGAGATGCGTCTCGAGGCGGAACAGCTTTCCGTCGAAGGTGCGGGCGACCTCGTAGACCCCGTCGCCGCCGGAAAACCCCCAGTCGAAGACGGACACCCTGGCCTCGCTCTCCGGCACGAACGCGCCGTTGAGATAGACGACTTTCTCGCTCATCGCGGACTCCCGACCGAGTTTCCCCGCATCAAGATCGCCGAATCCGGGAACCGCGGCAAGGCTCTCAGCCGTCCGAGGCGTCCAGGGCCTTGAGCCGCGCGACGGCCCGCTTGTGGAGCAGGCGGTCGTAGGCGTCCTTCGCCGGCAGTTCGATGGCGCGGGCGAGCAGCTTGCGCGCCCTGTCCCGGTATTCGTCCTCGTCCAGGATCAGCAGCCCGAGCGCGCATTCGAGGTTCACGAATTTGGTGTCGGGAGCGTGCTTCAGGGCCGCTTCGAAATGGGCGATCGCATCGCTCTCGCGGGCGCCGTGGGTGATGCGCGCGATGAACGAGCCCGCGGCGTCCACCACCTCGGCGTGCCACGCGCCGAGGGCCGCGTGGGCCGCCGCCGATTCGGGATCGAGCTCCAGCGCTTTCTCGGCCGCTTCGCGGATCTTGCCGGCATAGCCCCGGTTTATCGCCTCGAACGAGCCGATGGCCTGCGCGTGCCGGCCCATGGCCTGGACGAGCCGCAGATAGGCGTCGGTGTTGGACGGATCGGCCCGGATCGCCTTTTGCGCCAGCGCCGTGGCCTCTTCCAGCAGGGCCTCCGCCTCGTCGTCGGGCGCGAAGTAATAGCCCTGGATCGCGAGCGACCCCGCCGCCAGCGCATAGCCTTCGGAGGTGCCGAGCGCCGCGCCGGTCCGGGCCGCGTCGGCGAACCGCCCCTCCGCATAGGCCGTCCGCGCCTCCTCGATGGGCTGCGCCCCGGCGGTGCCGCCCGGCGGCGCCAAGGCCAGACAGGAAAGGAGCAAGAAGCAGCGGACGGCATGCGCACGAATCATGTTGCGAAGCTCCATTGGGAAAACCGAAGCTCGCCGGAGAGCCACGCGCGAACCTAGCATCGGGTATCGCGTCCAATAAAGCTTTCCCGGAACCGCGAATTCGCCGATATGCCGTGACGTGCGTGGATGCGGCCTCGATCTGGATCGGCGCCGGGGCCTGCGCTAACCTCGGTATGCCGATTCGGTCGACTTCCCGCCAAGGTACCGAACCGGTCGCTTCGGTTTCCCAATTTCGGAAACGAGGGCGGTCGACAGATCGCACCGGGTTGCCACGTGAAGACGACGCGCTACTTCGACGAACAAGTGCTGCGCAAGCGCCCTATATCGAACCCGAATGGTGCGTCAGAGTCGTTTTATCGCCGCTACGCAGGGAAGCGCAAACAGACGGGCGGGTTCGTTTCTGGGGAGAAGTTATGCGGCCCGGCGAAGACACCCCGCGTATTCTGCGCGTCGTCACGCTTGCGGACGGGGAAACCGTGCACAACGCGTTCTTCGACGGGGATTCGTAAGGGATGAGCCATGAAGCTCCACTACTATCCGGACACCGACAGCCTCTACATCGAATTCAAACCCGGGCCGGGCGCGGAAACGCGCGAGGTTTCCGACGGCTTGAATGTCGATCTCGATGCCACGGGTGACGTTGTGGGGTTCGATATCGACCGGGCGTCTCAGCGTCTCGACCTGTCGACGCTGGAAACCGAATCGTTGCCCCTGCGCTCGACAAGAGCGGGCTGACCCAAGGGCGGAGAAAGTTTGCGCTGCGGCGGGCGCGAAGGAGGGCGAGACACGTGGCAGATCGGGAATCAGACACTCACGGCGAAACCGCCAAGAGAATCCCGATCTGGGACCGTCCGACGCGGGTTTTTCACTGGGTGCTGGCGATCCTGTTCGTCGTCTGCTTCGTGAGCGGCAGCCGCGGGGCGTTCGACATCCACATCCCGGCCGGCCAGGCGCTCCTCGTGCTGGTCGTCGCGCGGATCGTCTGGGGGCTCGTCGGCAGCGAGACCTCGCGGCTCGCCACGCTCGTCCGCTCCCCCGCGACGATACTCGCCTACGTCCGGACGGTGCCGCGCCGCGTGCCCGACCGCTATGGCGGCCACAACCCGCTCGGGGGGCTTTCGGTCGTCGCCATGCTCGCGTTGCTGCTGCTGCAGACCGGCCTCGGCCTGTTCGCGGCGGATGTCGACGGGCTCCACGAGGGGCCGCTATCGTTCCTGGTGAGCTACGATCTCGCGCGCGAGGCGTCGGAGCTGCACGCGGTCGTCGTCGACATCCTGCTGAGCCTTGTCGGATTGCACCTCGCCGCAATCCTGTTCCACCTGGTCTACAAGCGCGAGAACCTCACCGGCGCGATGGTGACCGGGCGCGGGCCGGTGCCGGCCGGGTTCAGGGAGCCGCGCATCGCGGGCGACGGCCGGGCGGTCCTCGTCCTGGCGATCGCGGCCGCAATCGTGATCGGCGGGATCGAGCTGGCCCGGAGAGCTTTCTGAGCCGGGCCGGCCCGCGCCTTCAGCGTTTCTGACGGAACACCCTGTGGCACCCGCCGCAGCCGTTCTGGCCGAGATCGCCGAACGCCGCCCCGATCTTCCCCTTGTCGCCCGAGTCGACGGCGGCGGCGAGCACCGCGGCCTTGTCGCCGAGCGTCTTGGCGGCGGCGGTGAACTGGTCCCACTTCGTCCAGATTTCCGGCTTCGATTCGGACTCGGGCAGGGCCTCCATGCCGGTCCCCTTGGGAAAGAGGGATGCGATCTTCGGCGCCGTGGACGCGATCACGGCGACGGCCTTGACGACGTCGTCCTTCGAGCCGCGGCCGCCGACGAAGCCCTTGATCGTCCGCATCGAGCCGCCCATCGCCTTCATCGCCATGCTGCGCTTCTCGGCGACCTGCTTGACGTCTTCGGCGCCGACCGCCGGACCCGGCGCCAGGGTGACGAGGCCCATGCAGGCGGCGAGAACGATCCCGGCCGCGGCGGCCGGCAGTTTCATGGCTGGCATTGCTTCCTCCGTTTGTATTTTCGAGCGTCGCGACGACATTCGACTCATTCTAGCGCCCCGTCGGCGGCGCGCTACTCTTCCTCCGCGAACTTCGGATAGAGGTTGCGGTAGCCGAGCTTCTTCCGGCTCTCGGCGTTGTGCCGCGCCTTCTCGGGACTCATCGGGGCGAAGCCGTAGCCCTGGACCAGCCGGCACATGAAGTTCATCCGCGCGGTCACCGCGATGGCGTCATGCAGCGCCTTCTCGTCCCAGCCGGCGGCGAACGCGGCGTCGGCGTCCTCCTGGCGAATCTCGGCCGGGGTCAAAGTGAGTTTGCGGGCATAGGCGAGGAGCGGCTTGAGGCGCTCGTCGACCGGGGCGCTTTCAAGGTCCTCGACGGCCTTCTCGATGGCGTCCCCGTCCATCCCCCAGGCGACCGCCGCCGCCCGGTGCGCCACCCAGGCGTAGCGGCAGTTCGCGGTGCCGACAACGAAGGCGGCGATCGCCTCGCGCTCGCCGGGGGTCAGCGGCGACGGGCCGCGCATCATCGCCTGGCTGGCGTCCGCCCAGGGCAGGTAGATCTCGGGATAGGCCTCGAAGACGTTGCCCGGGCCGGCGTCTTCCGGCAGCGATTTGAAGAACGGCACGCTAGCACTCCTCCCGGTTTTCGAAGGCGGTCTGCATTTCGGCGGTCACCGCGCGCGCCACCGACGCGGGGTCGTCCGCGCGAACGATCGGTCGGCCCATCACGATGTAGTCGGCTCCGGCCCCGATCGCGGCGGCGGGCGTCCCCCCCCTCTTGTGGTCGTCCCGGCCGTGGCCGGCGGGCCTCACGCCGGGGGTTCCGAGCAGCAGCCGTTCGGGCGGCGCGATGGCGCGAATCCTGGGCGCATCCGCCGGCGCCGCGATCAGACCGTCGCAGCCGTATTCCATCGCTTTCCTCACCCTGACCTCGACGAGCTCCTCGACGGGCCGGAGATAGCCCATCTCGCGCATGTCGTCGTCGTCGAGGCTGGTGAGCACCGAGATCGCGAACACCTTGAGCTCCGAGCCCCGCTTGCCCTCGTTGGCGGCGAGCAGGATGTCGCGGTTGCCGTGCACGGTGACCAGGCTGACCCCGCGCTCGGCGGCGCGGGCCACGCCTTCGCGCACCGTCTCCCCGATGTCGTACATCTTGCAGTCGAGAAAGAGTTCCTTGCCGGAACCCAGCACGAGGTCGATCAGCCCCTCGATCCCCTTCGCGTAGAGCAGCCAGGGGCCGATCTTGTAATACGCGACGGACTCGCCGAGCGCGGCGATCAGGCCGCGCGCCTCGTCGACGGTCCCGACATCGAGCGCGACGATCAGCCGCCGCTTCGCGTCGATCATCGGCCTTCGCCGGCAAGCTGCGCGCGCTTGGCGTCGACCCGCTCGGCCTGCCTTGCAAGGTCGACCACGAAGCGGACGTGACGGCCCTTTCCCACCACGTCCACGGGGTCGCGGACCTCGACATCGAGGGCGATGCGCCGGCCCTCGATTTCGGCGATCGTGCCGGTGACCTCGACCCAGGAGCCCTCGAGCGAGGCGCCGAGATGGTCGACCTCGACCCGCATGCCGACGGTCGCCTCGCCGTCGTCGAGATGTTCGGCGATCGTCTCGAGGCAGGCGACCTCGATGTCGCGCACCATGGCGGGCGTCGCATAGACCCGGCGGTCCTCGCCGAGCACGTCGATCGTGCTTTCGCGGGAAATTTCGAACCGGCGTGTCACGCCGAGCCCCGGCTTGAGCGTGTCCTTCATGACGACTCCTGCTACGCGTTGTCCCCGCCGTAGATGCGGCGAAGCTCGGTCTTGAGAATCTTGCCCATGGCGCTCTTGGGCATTTCGTCGACGAACGCCATGCGGCGGGGGATCTTGTAGCCGCCGATGCGCTCCCGGCAATGGGCGATCATGCCGTCGACGTCGAGCGAGGCGCCCGGCGCCGGGACGATCACCGCGAACAGGGCCTCGCCGTATTTCTCGTCCGGAACGCCCACCACGGCGGCTTCGTTGACGCCCGGGTGCTGGTAGAGCGCCGCCTCGACCTCGGACGAATAGACGTTCTCGCCGCCGGTGACGATCATGTCCTTCTTGCGGTCGAGGAGGTACATGAAGCCCGCCTCGTCCATCCGCCCGACATCGCCGGTGTGGAACCAGCCGCCCCGGAACGCGGCCGCCGTTTCCTCCGGCCGGTTGAGATAGCCGCTGGTAACGTTGGGGCCGCGCACCGCGACCTCCCCCGCCTCGCCGAGCGGCACCTCGTCGCCGTTGTCGTCGACGATCCGCATGTCGACCCCGGTGACCGGCCGGCCGGCCGCCTTGAGCCGGTCGTAGCGCCCGCTCTCCAGCGCCTCGCGGTGCTCCCCGGGATCGAGCGTGGTCAGGATCGGCGACGTCTCGGTGAGCCCGTAGCCCTGCTGGATCTCCGCGCCGGGCAGCGCCTCCATCGCGCGGCGGATCCATTCCACCGCCATCGGCGAGGAGCCGTAGAAGACCAGGCGCAGCTTTCCGAGGTCGTATTTCTCGAAGGCCGGATCCTGGAGGATCATGATGATCATGGTGGGCGCGAGGAACGCGACCGTCACGCCGTGGCGCTCCATCGCGCGCAGCACCGATTCGGGCGAGAAGACGGGCAGGAACATGTGCGCCGCCCCCTGCAGGGTGTAGGCGGTCCCGAGCAGGTCGGCCGAATGGAACATCGGCGCGGCGTGGAGAAAGACGTCGTCCGTCCTGGCGCCGAGCGCGATCGCGCATTGCTGCCCGTTGGAGAACACGTTGCGGTGGCTCAGCGGCACGCCCTTGGACCGCCCCGTGGTGCCCCCGGTGTAGAGCAGGACGGCGGTGTCGTCCTCGGCGGTGTCGTGCGCCTCGGCGGGCGCCGCATCGGCGAGAAGGGGCTCGTATTGCGGCGCGTCCGCGTCCCGCCTCTCCGGGGCGACCAGGAGGGTGCGGTCGCGCCAGGGGGCGAGCTCGTCCGCGGCGGCGAGCTCGGTCAGCGCCTCGTCGACCGCCAGCAGCTTGCAGCCGGAGTCGTCGAGGATATGGCGGATCTCGGGGCCGGCGAGCCGGACGTTGACCGGTACCGGGATCCGCCCCGACCAGTAACCGGCATGCATCAGCTCGGCGTTGCGGAAGGTGTTGCGCGAGAGAATCGCGTAGCGGTCGCCTTCCCCGATGCCGAGCCCGTCCAGCACCGAGGCCGCACGCCGCGCCCGGTCGACGAACCGGGCCCAGGTGAAGGTCCCCTCGTCGTCGACCACCGCCGGCCGCGCCCCGTAGAGCCGGCGCGCCCGGTCCATCGCGGAGACCATGGTCAGCATTCATCACCCCGACATCGTCATGGTCGGCGGAGGCCGACCATCCACGTTTTGTTTTGGGTTTTCCGACCTCCCAACGCAAACAAAAAAACTCGTGGATGGTCGGCCTCCGCCGACCATGACGGAAAAAGGACAAGGGCCGGAGCCCTCCGTCGTCGAATCGCCCGGCTCGGTTGCGACCCCGCCGGACGCTCCATAGGATGCCGCCGTCCGGGGAGGTTCGGTTTGAAGATCGAGGACAGCTTTACCGTCGATGCGCCGCTCGAAAGGGTCTGGTCGATGATCACCGACCCGGAGGTGGTCGGGCCGTGCATCCCGGGATGCCAGCAAATCGAGGTAACGGGCCCGGACACCTACAAGGCCGACATCAGGGTCGCGGTAGGGCCGATCAAGACGATTTTCACGGTCACGGTGGAAAAGACGGAGGAGCGCCCGCCGCATTTCGCGTCCTCGACCACCAGGGGGGAGGAAGGCGGCCGCGCCAGCACGCTCAACGCGACGAGCACGCTGTCCCTTTCCGAGGCGGCGGACGGCACGGAGATCGCCTACGCCTCCGACGTCTCGGTGTTCGGCCGGCTCGGCAAGTTCGGGCTCGGGGTGATGAAGAAGAAGGCGCGCGACCTCGGCCATGCCTTCGCCGACAATTTCCGCGAAAAGGCGGAAGGAAGCGCCCCATGACGGCGGACGCGGTTCCGGAATACGCGCGGCTGTTCGTCGAGGGCCTCAAGGAGGCCGATGTCAGCGTCGTGACGGCGCTCCCCGAATCGCTGCTCGCCAGCGTCTATCGGCTGTGCGCGGCGGACAACGCGATCCGCTACATCCAGGTCTCGAACGAGGGCGACATGCCGGGGATCTGCGCCGGCACCTATCTCGCCGGCAAGCGCGCGCTGATGATCATGGAGAACTCCGGCATCCGCCAGTGCTGCGAGCCGGTCGCCCGCCTCGCCTTCCAGCACGCGGTGCCGATGGTGATGGCGATGAGCTATCGCGGCGAATGGGGCGAGCAGAACTGGTGGGGCCACAATCACGCCCAGACCATGGCGCCCATCCTGGACGCGCTCCGCATCCCGCACCGCTTCGTCACCGAGCACGCCGAGATCAAGCCCGCGATCAGGCGCGCCTTCAAGCACGCCGACGGCAGCAACTGGCCCGTCGCGCTGGTGTTCTCGGGCAACTGCGTGGAGCTCCCGGCCTATGCGAAGGATTGACGCCTTCCGCGCGATCGCCCCGGCTATCGCGGCCGAGGACCTGGTGACCACCTCGATCGGGGCGACCTGGGACGATTGGTGGAACCTGAAGCCGGCCGACAACACCTTCTTCACGGGCGTGCTGGGCTCGGTGACCTCGACCGCGCTCGGGCTCGCCGTGTCGCTGCCGCATCGCCGCATTATCGCCTTCGAGAGCGACGGCTCGATGCTGATGAACACCGGGATCCTGTGCACGCTGGGCGCCGAGCGTCCGCCCAACCTGACGGTTCTCGTGTTCGACAACGGCATTTACGAGAATATCGGCGGACCGCCGACGCTCACCTCGCGCAACACCGACCTCGCGCGCATGGCCGAGGGGGCGGGGTGCCTCAACTGCGCGACGGTCGACGATCCGGATGCGCTGGCGGAGCGCTTCTCTGCGATGCTCGACGACGGGGAGATGGGCTACCTGGTGGCCAAGATCGAACCGGGCAAATATCCTTGGGAGTGGAAGGACCGCAAGCCGACCGACGGGATCGAGGACAAGTACCGTTTCCTGCGCTATGTCGAGGAGCTGGAAGGCGTGGTCATCCACCCCGGCGCGCCGCAGAACTGACCGTGCCGGGCGGGATCGACGACCGGCGCTATCTCAACCTCACCGGCCCGTTCCGCGCGCTCTACCGCGCCGCCCGTGAGGCGGAGCAACGCCCGCCCGACGACGCCCCGCCCGCCGCCGCCGGGGACCCGCCGGACCCGATCCACGCCGCGATCCGCCGCCAGGTGGAGGAGCTGCTGGCCGACACCGACATCGCGCCGGAGCGCCGCCGAGAGATCTTCGATTCGATCGCCTGCCCGTGCTGCGGCGGCACCGGGGCGAGCTTCGCGATCTCGATCAAGCCCGCCTCGCGGGCGGGTTTTTAGGGCTGTCCGATGGATTGTCCGCGGCCTGGCACGCCCGCGGTATGACCTATGAACGGTTCGCGACCCGTTGGGCGAGTGCCTCGGCGTATTCCCGCTCCACGCCCTTCGCGTCGGTTGCGAGCCGCGCCGCGACGTCGAGCGCGTCGGGCCCGACGAAGATCTCCTCCTCGCCGCGCTCGAGACCGTCGAGCACGGTAGCGGCGAGCACCGCCGGCGGGGTCTTGTCGCGTCTGGGGTTGCCGGCGGACAGCTCGGTGTCGACGGTCCCGGGATAGACCGCGACAACCAGCGTGCCGCGGCCGCGGAGTTCGGCGCGAATCCCCTGGGTCAGCGACGCGTTCGCCGCCTTGGAAGCGCTGTAGGAGCCGACGTAAGGGTAGTTGACCAGCCCGTAGATCGAGCTGACGTTGACGATCGCGCCGCCGCCTCTTGCCGCCAGCACCGGGGCGAAGGCACGGCACATCGCGAGCATGCCCCAGTAGTTGACCTCCATCTCGCGCCGCGCCCAGGCAAGATCGGGCGCGCCGATCAGCCGGCTGGGAAGCACACTCCGGCATTGTTGATCAGCAGGTCGACGTCGGCGCAATGCCCCGCCGCCTCCGCGATGGCTTGCTCGTCGGTGACGTCGAGCGCGAGCGGAACGATGCGCCCGCCGGCGTCGTCCGCCGCAAGCGCTTCGACGCCTTCGCGCGCGAGATCGGTAGCGTAGATCCGGCGCGCGTCGCGGCGGCGGAGCTCCTGGACGAACGCCCGGCCGATGCCGCGCGCCGAGCCCGCTCCGGTGACCAGCGCCGTCGCGCCGCCGACGCCGTTCAACGACCGGCGGCCCGAAGCTCTTCGGGGACGACGCGCCCGTTCTCGACGATCGTCCGGTCGTCGAGGGCAAGCGTGCAGCCCCTCAGCGGGATGTCGAGGTGGCACAGTGTGTCGTTGGTCCCGCCGACCTCGGTGTTGGGTCCGGTGGAGAACAGGACGTTGCCGTAATAGGCCCGGCCGTCTTGGCCGCCCGAGTGCGCCCCGGCATGGCTGGTGCCCATGAACTCCCATTTTGCCCGGGCATCGAGCCCCCAGCCGATATGCGAGACCGCGTAGGCACGGGGGTCGTCGAAGCCGGCCATGAAGGTCCGCATCAGTTCGGCGTCGACCCCCTCGCCCCCGATCCCGGTCACCATGCCGCGCTCGATGGTGAGCCGGATCGGCTCGCTGACGTAGCGCATCAGCGGCAGCAACATGTCGCCCTTGTCGATCACCACCGTGCCGTCGACGCCGTCGTCGTGGGCGGCGGTGTAGAGGAAGACGCCCGGCCAGGCGTCCCAGCGGCCCGGGGTGTCGGTGAAGCCGTACTGCTCGACGACGTTGTACCTGCCGAGTCGATAGACGACATCGGTCCCGCCGGGAGAGGTGATGCGCATCTCCTTCGCCCCGGCGAGCATCTTCGCGCCGGCCTCGACCCGCCGCCGGTCGTCGGGGGAGGACAGCATGCGCCGCAGCACCTCGACGTGCTCGAGGACCAGCAGCATGCGCGGCCCTGCTTCGGTGATCTCGGTCTGCTCCTTCGACCACAGGAGGCCAACGAGGTCGACCACCATGTCGACGCCCTTGAGCGCGGCGATCGCGGACGCGTTTCCCTTGAGCGAGTTGCCGGGTCCGAAGAAGCTGCCGGGACGCTTGCGGATATTGACCTGAAAGGCGTCGGCCCCGAGGTCCTCGGCGGCCTCGAGGAATGCCGTCGCGTAGTCCGCCCTCACGTCGCCCTCGGAAAGGATTGCGAGGCGCGTTCCCTCGCCCACGTTGCAGAGGGCGAGCTCCTGCTTGAACAGCGATACCATCTCGGAGTCGGCGGCCATCGTCTCCCCCTGTCGGTTGCCGTCCGGCCGATCGGGAAGTTCCTAGCGTACGTCCCCGTCGCCCTCCATCGCGTCGAGATAGCGGTTGATCCGGTGGTGGATCGCGGCCTCCTGGTAGTGCATCGGCCCGCCGGCGAACCGGCGCGCGCGGAGGCCCTTCTGGGTGTGCTGCAGGAGTTCCATGTCCTCGCCGGCGAACCGGCGGGCGAAGTCCTTGAGGATCTCGACCTTCTGGCGGAACGCCGGCATCTCCTCGACGCCCTTCCACAAGCACGTGAAACCGGTCACTTGCGACCGCTCGGGGCCGAGCGGGTAGGTCACCCACGGCTGGAGCATGTCGGCGCGGACCAGGAAGTTGAAGTTGGGCCTGAGGAAGGCGCTGTAGGCGAAGGCCGGGCCAAGCTCGTGGTCGGCGAGCCACGGCGTCGGCCCGAACAGCATCTCGCCGTCGGGCGACATGCTGCGGCTCGGATAGACCTTGCGCCAGCCCCACTTGGTGAAGATCACGTCGCGCAGCGAGGTCTCGCCGAAGCCCTCGGTCGCGAACGTGCCCTTGTGGATGACCTCGACGTGGTAGGTGTCGATCAGGTTTTCCGGCAGGAGCTTCCAGTTGCAATCGATCTCGTAGGTGAAACGGTCGACCAGCACCATGTCCTGGGGCCGGATGAAGGCGGCCGATTCGGCGAACTCGTCGACGGCGAGGTAGTCCCCGAGCGACGGGCAATCGTCGTCGAAGTTGATAAAGACGAACCCGCCCCAGGTGTCGAGCCTGATCGGCGACAGCCGGCAGGACTTGACGTCGAAACGCGGCAGGCCCTTGGGCTGGGACGGGCTGACCAGCCGACCGTCCAGGCCGTAGACCCAGCCGTGAAACGGGCAGGCGAACTCCTTCGCGTTGCCGGCGCCCGAGGCGACGGCGGCGCCGCGATGCCGGCAGACGTTGGAGAAGGCGTGGAGCGTGCCGTCCGCGTCGCGGCAGACGACGATCGGCTCGCCGACGATGTCCATGGTCATGTAGTCGCCGGGGTTCGCGAGCTCCTCGATACGTGCCACGACCAGCCAGTCGCGCATGAAGAGCTTCTCGACCTCCATCGCGTAGATCTCGGGCGAGGTGTAGTAAACGCCGGGCAGATGCCGTGCGTCCTCGAGCCCGGCCCGCGTCGCTTCGAGCTCCTCCTTGTCGAAATATCGCGCGCCGCCGTGGTGACCAGGGCCTCGCCCGCCTGAAAGAAGCGTGCTCATCGGATCCCCCTGCTCGTTCGAGGCCACCGTGCCCGATAAGGTTATCTGCGGGCCGAAACGTCCGCAAGAAAACGCCAACGGCCGATCCGGTAGCTGTCCGGATGGTTGCACGCCCGGCAAACGCAGCAAACCGCTACTCACTCCGGGAACGATCCTCCCCTCCCGCCGCTTCGGTTGCGATCCCTAGAGCATTGTCCTATCTGGTTAAATCGATTGTGATTTCCCAAAGTTTTGCGATTCGTGGTTGACGCTGTCTGCCGGGGAGGGGGCCGGCGGACATGTCGGGAGCACTATCGCTTGACCTTCGCGTTCGCGTTGTTGCGGCGGTTGCCGCGGGGCTGAGCCACCGCGCGGCGGCGGCGGCCCGCTATGGCGTGAGTGCGGCGAGCGTCAGCCGCTGGCGCCGGCGGGCGCGGCTGGAGGGCGATCCCGGCGCGCGCGCTGTGGGCGGCGACCGTCGCTCGGGGCGCATCGAGGCGCATAGCGGGCCGATCCGACGATGGGTGGCGGGTCGAGATGCCCCTCACCTCTCCGGCCCACCGCCGGCCTCGGCGAGCGTTGCCTTGGCGGCGCGGATCTTCTCCGACGCCTCTACGTCCACCGCCAGCGTCGCCGCGTCGCAGACCACGCCGTAATCGCGGAACGCGGCTTCCGGGGTGACGTAACCCTGGCGGACGTCGTGCGCGACCGCTTCGATCGGACGTTCCAGGGCCGGGCCGAATCCGCCGCCGCCGCCGGAACGGAGCGCGAAGGCTTCGCCCGGCCCGAGGCGGGCGGTGAACACCTTGGCGTTGGGAAAATCCTCCCGCCAGGCGCCGTCGCGGCGGAGCGCCACCGCGTTTCCCATCGCATCGCCGCCGCCGGCGAGCCCCCAGGGCGCGCAATGCACCCGGTCGATCTGCGTGTTGACGGTGAGCGGCGCGCGCGCCTGCACGACGTTCTCGATGCCGAGCCCGCCGCGGCGGCGCCCCGCGCCGCACGAATCCGGGCGCAGCGCATGGGCCTCGAACAACAGCGGGTACTTGGCCTCCAGCTGCTCGACCGGGCTGTTGTGGGTGTCGCCGTCGTTCATGCAGATGGTCGCCGAGTTCCCGTCCTCCGCCTGCTTGGCGCCCCAGCCGCCGCCGGTCGGACCGATGAAGGCGATGTAGAACTCCGACGTCGCCGGGTTGACCCCGTTCAGCATGCCGATGATCAGATCGGCGTGGTGCCCGGCGACGATGCGCTCCGGGATCGCGGGCTCCAGCGCCTTGAACACCGTGTCGACGATGGTCATCGGAAAGGTCATCCACCAGCGCATCGGCGCCGGTTTCTCTGCGCTGACGACGCGCCCCATCGGGATGACCACGTCCAGGTTGCGGAAGCTGCCGTCGTTGATCGGGTAGTCGGTCGGCGATGTCAGGCACTTGAACGCGACCTGGGAACAGGCATGCCCGGTGGTCACGCCCGAGTTGTAGAACCCCTTGACCTGCTCCGAGACCCGGGAGAGGTCGACCGTCATCCTCTCGCCCGCGACGGTCACCCGGACGCGGATCGGCACCGGCTCCGCGATGTCGACCCCGTCGTCGTCCATGAAGGACTCGGCCTCGTAGACGCCGTCAGGGATCGCCAGCGTGCGCTCCCGGGCGGCCCGTTCGGACTGGTCCATGATCGCCGCGATGGAGTCGAGAACCGCCTCCCTGCCGTAGCGGCGGATCAGCTCGAGGAAGCGCCGCTCGCCGGTGGAGATCGCGGTGAGCTGGGCGCGCAGATCGCCCATCGCGCGGTCCGGCAGGCGCACGTTCATCCGCAGGATGTCGAGCAAATCCTGATTGACGACCCCGGCCCGCCGGTACTTGAGGATCGGGATCTGCAGCCCTTCCGAATAGATGTCGGTGGTCATGCCGTCGAGCGTGCCGCCGATATCCGGCCAGTGCGCCATGCAGACGGCGAAGCCGACCAGCGTGCCGTCGTCGAAGACCGGCATCGAGAAGGTCAGGTGGTTGAGGTGGCTGCCGGTGATGTAGGCGTCGTTGGTCAGCAATATGTCGCCCGGCCCGATATCGTCGCCGAAATGCCGCAGCTTGGCCTTCACCGTCTCGGCCATGCCGCGGATGAACATCGGAAGCCCCAGCCCGATCGACACCGTCTCGCCCTTCGCGGTGAACAGGCCCACGGTGAAGTCGAGCGCCTCGTAGATGATCATGTTGTAGGCGGTGCGGGTGAGGTTGGTCTTCATCTCCTCGGTGATGGCGATGACGCCGTTCCGCACCAGCTCGGTGACCACCGGATCGACGCGCGGCCGGTCATCGTTCATCGCGCGGCGGACCCGACGCGGATTCGAAGATTGCCGAATTCGTCGACGCCGAGACCGTCGCCCGGCAGCAGCAGCGTCGTCGATGCCTCCTCCTCGATCACCGCCGGCCCGTCGAGCGCCGCGCCGGCGCCGAGACCGGCCCGGGCATAGACCGGGGTGGCGACGAAATCGCCGGTCTCGGAGAAATAGATGCGGCGGGTCTCGAACGGCGCGGGATCGGCCGAGCCGCCCTCGCCGCCCCGCACCATCGGCGGCTTGGGCAGGAGGCCGGAGACCGTCGTCCTGAGGCTGACCAGCTCGGCGGGCTCGTCGGGCGCAGAGGTGCCGTAGCGAATGCCGTGCACCTCGTCGAAGCGCCGCTTTATCGCCGCCCGGTCGCCGGCGGCAAAAAGCGCGGCGGCGAGGTCCACGGTCACCGCGTGCTCCTGGCCGACATAGCGCATGTCGGCGGCGCGCCCGACGACGATCCCGGACACTGGCGCGCCGGTGGCGGCGACCGCCGCGCGGCCCTCCGCCTCCATCTCGGTGTAGAGCCGCTCGACCTCTTCCAGCGGCGCGTCGGCGAGGCGGGCGAACCAGGTGCGCACATAGTCGTAGCGCAGGTCGGCGTGCAGCATGCCGATCGCCGAGAAATGTCCGGGCGCCGGCGGGACGACGATCTCCCGCATCCCGATCTCGCGCGCCACCGCGCTCGCATGGAGCGGCCCGGCGCCGCCGCAGGCCACCAGCACGAACGCGCCGGCATCGAGCCCGCGCTCGGTCGACACGCCCTTGACGGCGAACGACATCGCGGTCGCCGCGATCTGGAGCACGCCGGCGGCGGCCTCCACCGGGTCCATGCCGAGCGGATCGGCGACGCCGGACTTCATCGCGGCCAGGGCGGCCGCGGAGTCGAGCGTCATCGCCCCGCCGAGGAAGCGGTCGGGGGCGATCCGGCCGAGCACCAGGTTGGCGTCGGTCACCGTGGGCAGGGTCCCGCCGGTGCCGTAGCAGGCCGGGCCGGGGCTCGCGCCGGCGCTTTCCGGCCCGACGCGGAGCGCGCCCTGCGGGTCGGTCCGCGCGATCGACCCGCCGCCGGTTCCGACCTCGAAGATGTCCATCATCGCGATCTGCACCGGCAGGCCCTGCTCGTAGCCGCCGATCTTGGCGCTCCCCGTGGTCAGGGCCTCGCCGCCGTAGATCACCCCCGACTTGGCGGTGGTGCCGCCCATGTCGAAGGTGATCGCGTTCTCGATCCCCACCGCACGGGCGAGCGCGCGCCCCGCGATGACGCCCGCGGCGGGGCCGGATTCGAGCATGTGGACGCAGTCGTGGCGCGCCTGGGCGACGTCATAGAGCCCGCCGGTCGACTGCACCACGAGGAACGCGCCGGGGAACGATTGCGCATCGAGATGTTCGCCGATCTCGTCGAGATAGCGCCTGACGCCCGGCCCGATATAGGCGTTCGCCGCCACCGTCGAGCAGCGCTCGAACTCGCGGTATTCCTGGGACAGCTCGTAGGACGCGGTGACGAAAACGCCGGGCAGGCAGGACTCGAGGATCGCCTTGGTACGCTTCTCATGGTCCGGGTTGCGGTAGCTGTGCAGCAGCAGGATCGCGACCGCCTCGACACCGAGCCCGGCGAGCTTCGTTCCCAGCGCGCGCACCTCGCCCTCGTCGAGCGGGGTCAGCGGCTCGCCCTCGGCCAGCATCCGCTCGTCGAGCTCGAAGCACATCGCGCGCTCGATCAGCGGGCGGTGCTTCTTGAAGAACAGGTTGTAGGAATCGGGCCGGTTGATCCGGCCGATCTCGTAGATGTCGCGAAAGCCCCGGGTGATGACCAGCGCGGCGCGGGCGCCGGTCCGTTCCAGCATCGTGTTGATGGCGATCGTGGAGCCATGGAGAAAAAGCGCCGCGTCGGAAAACGCGACGCCGGCCCGGCCCACCCCGGCGGCGACTCCGTCCACGAGATGCGCCGGCGTCGAGAGCGCCTTGCCGAGCCTGAGCGCGCCCGTCGCCGGATCGAAGGCCGCGATGTCGGTGAACGTGCCGCCGATATCGGCGGCGAGCCTCAGCCCGCCGGGAATTTCCGGATCCGCCATGCCTCGTCCGACTGAGAGAAATCCGTGCGGGCGCGACTATCGAAACGCCCGCGAGCCGAGTCAACCGGCGGTCCCTCGATGCGGCGCTCCGCGCCTACTCGGGATGAGGGCAAAAAACCTCATCCCGAGTAACCGCCGTTCCGCCCCTCTGTCGTCATGCCCGGACTTGTTTCGGGCATCCACGTCTCTCCGCCGCCACGCCCGCTCCCTGCTCGCACCGCGATGCCGCAAGACGTGGATGCCCGGAACAAGTCCGGGCATGACGGGGGAAGTGTCGCGGCCCTCCCGCCCCAAGTAATCTATCGAAGGGCTGGGCGTGCCGGCGCCTACCCCCCGCCCCGCAGCATGCGGATGATGCCGGAGAAATCCGAGCCCTCCTCCCCGTCCGCGCAGTACTGCTCGTAGAGGGAAGCGGCGTGGCTGCCGAGCGGCGTGTTGGCGCCATTGGCCTGGGCCGCGCCGCGCGCGAGACGGAGGTCCTTGAGCATCATCGCCGCGGTGAAGCCGGCGCGGTAGTCGCGGTTCGCGGGCGACGACGGCACCGGTCCCGGCACCGGGCAGTAGCTGGTGAGCGACCAGCACTGGCCGGAGGCGGTGGAGACGATGTCGAACAGGGTCTGGGCGTCGAGCCCGACCCGCTCGGCGAGGGCGAAGGCCTCGGACACCGCGATCATCGAGACGCCGAGGATCATGTTGTTGCACATCTTGGCGGCCTGGCCGTTGCCGGGCCCTCCGGCGTGGACGATGTTCCGCCCCATCGCCGCCATCAGCGGCTCGCCGCGGGCGACGTCGGACGCTTCGCCGCCGACCATGAAGGTGAGCGTGCCGGCCTCGGCCCCGCCTACCCCGCCTGAGACCGGCGCGTCCAGCATCGCGATCCCCCCGGCGGACGCCTCGGCGTGCACGTCGCGCGCCGTTTCGAGGTCGATGGTGGAGGAATCGACGAGCAGCGTATCCGGACCCGCGACCGCCAGCAGCCCGCCGGCGTCGCAATAGACCGCGCGCACGTCGGCGCCGGCGGGGAGCATGGTGAACACCGCCTCCGCACCCGCCGCCGTGGCGGCCAGTTCCTCGACCGTCGGTATTCCCGCCGCCCCGGCGGCCTCGCGCGCGGGCGCCGCCACGTCGAAACCGCGCACCGCGTGGCCGGCCGCGATGAGCCGCAGCGCCATGGGTCGGCCCATATTGCCGAGCCCGACGAAACCGATCTCTGCCATGGTTCCTCCCCGGGGCGTCAGTCGAAGGAAAGCTCGCGCTCGACCGGCGCGAAATAGCGCGCGATATCCGCCTCGCCGACATCTTCCAGCCGCGCCGGGTTCCAGCGCGGGTTGCGGTCCTTGTCGATGACCGCCGACCTGATCCCCTCGAAGAAGTCGTGCCCGTCGAGGAAGGCGCAGGCCATGCGGTACTCGCGGCGCATGACGGCTTCGAAATCGAGCCCGCCGCCGCCGCGGAGCTGGCGGTGGGTGGCCAGCATGCTGGTCGGCGACTTGGTGCGGAGCGAATCGGCCGTCTCGATGGCGAAGTAACCGTCCTCGGCCTCGAGGGCATCGACGATGCCGGCAACGGTCGGGGCGGAAAAACAACGGTCGATCACGCGCGCGTGCTCGCGAATCTGGACCGGCCCCGGGTCCTCGGCAAATGCCGCGACGACGGCATCGACCGACTCCACACCCCCGGCCGGGTCGGCATTCGCCAGACACTCCAGCAAGGCATCCAGCTTGGCGCTCGGCATGTAGTGCGTGCCGATGCCGGCATGGATCGCGTCCGCCGCCTTCATGCGGGCGCCGGTCAGCGCGAGATACATGCCGAGCTCGCCCGGCGCGCGCGGCAGAAATGCCGTCCCGCCGACATCGGGGAACAGCCCGATGCCGCATTCCGGCATCGCGAATGTCGTGCGCTCGGTCATGATGCGGTGGGAGCCGTGGACCGAAATGCCGACTCCGCCGCCCATGACGATCCCGTCGACCAGCGCGACATAGGGTTTGGGGAATTCGTGGACGGCGTAATCCAGCCGGTATTCGTCCCAGAAGAACAGGTTCGTCGTGTCGTCGCCCGCCATGCGGGAGTCGTAGAGCGCGCGGATATCGCCGCCGGCGCAGAACGCGCGGTCGCCGGCGCCCGAGACCGCGACCGCACCTATCGCCGGGTCGTCCGCCCATTCGAGCAGCTTTTCGCGGAAGACGACGCACATCTGCCGGGTGAGCGCGTTGAAGGTGGAGGGCGCGTTGAGATGGACGCGGCCCAGGGCGCCCCGGACGCCGAATTCGATGACGTCCGTCATCGGGCCTGCGCCAGCAGCCGGCGGGCGATGACGACCCGCATGATCTCGTTGGTCCCTTCGAGGATCTGGTGAACGCGGAGGTCGCGCAGATAGCGCTCGATCGCGTGATCGCGGAGATAGCCGTAGCCGCCGTGGAGCTGCAGGGCCTCGTTGCAGACGTCGAATCCGGCATCCGTCGCCACCCGCTTCGCCATCGCGCAGCGAAGCGTCGCCTCCGCCTCCCCGGCGTCGAGCGCGGCGGCCGCGCGCCAGACCATCAGACGCGCCGACTCGAGCGCGGTCGCCATGTCGGCGAGCTTGAACTGGGTGACCTGGAAATCCGCGATGGCGCGGCCGAATTGCCGACGCTCGCCGACATAGGCGCGGGCGGCCTCGTAGCACGCCCGGGCCCCGCCGATCGAGCACGCGCCGATATTGATCCGGCCGCCGTCGAGACCCTGCATGGCGATCCGGAACCCCTCGCCCTCCGCGCCGATGCGGTTGGCGACGGGCACCCGGCAATCGTCGAAATAGACCATGGCGGTGGGCTGGGAATGCCAGCCGAGCTTCTTCTCCTGCTCGCCGAAGGAGAGGCCGGGGGTGCCGGCTTCGATGCCGATGCAGGAAATGCCGTCCGGACCGTCGCCGCCCGTGCGCGCCATCGTCACGTAGAGGTCGGCGCTGCCGGCGCCCGAGATGAACGCCTTGGCGCCGTTGAGCACGTAGTCGTCGCCGTCGCGGACCGCCCGGGTGGCGAGCGCGGCCGCGTCCGACCCGGCGCCGGGCTCGGTCAGGCAATAGCTCGCGAACCATTCCATCGCGTTCAGCTTCGGCAGCCACGCGCGGCGCCGGTCCTCGCCGCCGAACGCGTCGATCATCCACGCCGCCATGTTGTGGATCGAGATATAGGCCGCCGTCGAGGTGCAGCCGGCCGCGAGCTCCTCGAGCACGATCGCCGCGTCGAGCCGCCGGCACGCCGAACCGCCGACATCCTCGCGCACATAGAGCCCGGCGAAGCCTAGCGCCGCCGCGGCGCGAAGCGTCTCCGCGGGAAAGACCGAGTCCTCGTCCCACGCCGCCGCCCGCGGCGCGAGCTCGCCCTCGGCGAACGCCCGGGCGGCATCGCGGAACTGCTGCTGTTCTTCGGAAAGCTCGAAATCCATCGCTCCTCCGGCGGCGGACCGTAGAGCAAATCCGGTTTCGACGGAACCGGTGCCCCGCCGTCGGGTCGAGACGGTCCGGCCAAGGCATTCCAGGCCGGACGCGGCAGCCAGGCGGAGACGCGGGACGGCCAGCCCGGGCCGCGCCGGCGGCGGCGCCAGCGCCAGCGCCAGAAGCGCCGGCGCCGGGTTCTCCTCCGGGCAGCGGTCGGGAGCAACAGCAGAATGACGAACAGGACCGCGTTGAGCGGAGGAACGGCCGCGAAATAGGCGACGGCCTTCCACAATCCGGCATCCCGGGTTCGTTGGGCCACGCTCTCGTGAAAGTGGTACAGGATCAGTACGAAGGGCACCAAAAAAACCAGCATGGGGAACGTAAGAAGAGTCAGCCAGTGTAGGGCGAGCGTGCTCGTCAGCCAGGACGCGATGGTCAGCACGATAACGAGCCACGCGACCAGAAACCCCGCCAGCCAGAAGGCGAACTCTTTCCTGTCTATCCTGTCGCCGCCGTCTTCGAAAAAGATCGCGAGCGCGGGAAGCACGACCGTCGCCTTGAACGCGGAGGCCCACAAAGTAAGTTCAAGGTCGGAGACCGATTCCATCGCCGCCGCCTAGTGTCCCGATCGACAAGTTCGAGTGCATTGGCGCGGTGCCCCCATCGCGTCATGCCCGGACTTGTTCCGGGCATCCACGTCCCTCCGCCGCCTCGCCCGTGCCCGCCCCGCACCGCGACGCCGCAAGACGTGGATGCCCGGAACAAGTCCGGGCATGACGACAAAAGGGGTGGCGGCGGAGGACGCCCGCACCCTCCGACCTTGACCCCGTCCTTCGGCCCAGAGCCCCGAACACCCGAACCGGACAGCAGTGGAACGAGTCCGGGCATGACGGAGGAGGAGCGGCCGGGCCGGGGAGGCCGACCATGACGGAAGAGAACGGACGAAGCGGTTCCAACCAAAACGGATCCGCTCTTGAGGGCGGGTGCCCGGCAATCCGCGACGGAGCTCGTCAGGCCTCGCCGGGCGTCGCGGTGGGAACCACCATCAGGATGACAAAAACGACCACGTTGACGATCGGGATAACACCGATATAGGCGATGCGCTTGCCCTTACCGGCATCCCGCGCTCGCCGGACCACGCGTTGGTAGAAGAGATAGGTGATGACAGCCCCGATAACGGCGAGGATGACATAGACCGCGATATGCGGCAGGACTTCCATCACGACACCCACCGCCGTCGGCGCGACGATCAAGTACAGCAGGACCCACAGCGCGAACCGTCCCCTGCGCATCGTGAGGTCGCCGTTCTCGCGGTAGATCGCGACTATCGGCACCGCGATCACCACGACGACAAGGCCGATCAGACCGCCGAAGACCAACGCCCAAGCCGTTTCCATCCCTGTCACCTCTCCTGAGTGCGAAAACCCGTTGATATAGTTTGTTCAACATTATTTCAACCAAAAATAGTATATCAAACGTGCCGGTCGCGCAGCCGACAGCCTCATGGCGACGGCCCTTCCCTTGGCTTCCGCGGGCCGGTATATGACTGGGCGAAACAGGTCGCCGGCGTTCGGCAGGCGGCGTAATCGCGGAAAGAAGGGGCGGAACCGGATGCGTTACGAAGCGCCAGCGTCGCTCGACGCGGCGACGAGAATACTCGCGGATGCGGGAGGAGCGGCCAGAGTGCTGGCCGGCGGGACCGATCTGCTGATCCAGATGCGGGGCGACATCGTCGAGCCCTCGGTTCTCGTCGACATCAAGAACATCGCCGAGATGCGGGAGATCGCCGAGGAAAACGGGCGGTTCCGCCTCGGCGCCGCCGTCACCGGCATGGAGATCATGGAGCACGAGGCGTTCAACGCCGCGTGGCCCGGGATCGTCGACGGCGCCAAGCTGATCGGTTCGATCCAGATACGCGGCCGGGCGACGCTGGGCGGCAATCTGTGCAACGCATCGCCGGCGGCCGACAGCGTGCCGGCGCTGATCGCGGCCGGCGCCCTCGCCTCGGTGATCGGCCCCGACGGGCGTCGCGCGGCGCCGGTGGAAGACATCGCGACCGGACCGGGGCAGACCTCGCTGGAGACCGGCGAGATCGTGGTCTCCTTCGACCTGCCCGAGCGTCCGCCGCGCTCGGGCGACGCCTATCTCCGCTTCACCCCGCGCACCGAGATGGACATCGCGGTGGTCGGCGTGGGCGTGAACCTCGCGCTCGACGATTCGGGCGTGTGCTCGGCGGCGCGGGTATCCCTGGGCGCGGTCGCGGAACGGCCGCTGCTGGTGGACGAAGCCGCCGCCGCGCTCGTCGGCACGCGGGTGGACGATGCCGCTCTCGCCGAGTTGTCGAAGGCGGCGTCGGCGGCCTGCCGTCCGATCGACGACAAGCGGGGCACCAGGGAATTCAGGATCGAGGTCGCGGGCGTTCTCGCCGAACGCGCGGCCCGGATTGCGCTCGAACGGGCGGGACGGACGTGATGGCACGCTACCATGTGACGACGACGATCAACGGCGACGAGGTCGATTTCCTCTGCGAAAGCGACCAGACGCTGCTGTCGGCGCTGCGCGACGAACTCGTGATGACGGGCACCAAGGAAGGCTGCGGCACGGGCGATTGCGGCGCCTGCTCGGTCACCGTGGACGGAAGGCTGATGTGCTCCTGCCTCGTGCTCGCCGTGGAGGTCGAAGGCAAGCGGGTCGAGACCATCGAGGGCATGGCCGACGGCGAGGAGCTTCACCCGCTGCAGCGCAAGTTCCTCGAACACGCGGCGCTGCAATGCGGCATCTGCACCCCGGGTCTGCTGATCGCCTCTCGGTCGCTCCTGGAACGTAACCCGGACCCGACCGAAACCGAAATCCGATACTGGCTCGCCGGCAATCTCTGCCGCTGCACCGGCTATCACAAGATCGTCGAGGCGGTGGCCGACGCCGCCCGCGAGATGAGGGAGGTCTGACCATGGCGACGATGCTCAAATACGAGGACAAGGATCTCAAGGTCGTCGGGACGCGGCCGATCCGCCCGGACGGGGTCGACAAGGTCACCGGCCGCGCCCGTTACGGGGCCGACATCAACCTGCCGGGCCAGCTTTACGGGCGCGTGGTTCGAAGCCCGCACGCCCATGCGCGGGTGCTCGCCATCCGCACCGACAAGGCGGAGGCGCTCAAGGGCGTCAAGGCGGTCGTCACCCGCGACGATTTTCCGGAAATGCCGATCGAGTATGCCGCCGCGGGCGAGTTGATCGTCAATTTCCGCGACGTCACCCGCAACATGATGGCGCGCGAGAAGGTGCTTTACGACGGGCACCCGGTCGCCGCCGTCGCCGCGACCTCGGATGCCGTCGCGCGGCAGGCCGTCAAGCTGATCGAGGTCGATTACGAGGTGCTGCCGCACGTGATCGATCCGGTGGACGCGCTGGCGGAAGACGCCCCGCTGCTGCACGAGGAGCAGATCACCGAAGGCGTCGACCCGGCGCCCGAGAAGCCGTCGAACCTCGCCAAGGTCTTCCGTTTCGCCAAGGGCGACGTGGAGAAGGGATTCGCAGAGGCCGACCTCGTCATCGAGCGCGAGTTCAACACCAAGCCCGTGCACCAGGGCTATATCGAGCCGCAGGCCTCGCTCGCGAGCTACACCGAGGACGGCCAGGTCGAGGTCTACACCGCGACCCAGGGCCATTTCGTGATCCGGGCGCAGTGCGCCAAGCTGCTGCAGATGGACATCTCGAAGATCCGCGTGATCCCGACCGAGCTCGGCGGCGGGTTCGGCGGCAAGAACAACGTCTATCTCGAACCGCTCGCGATCGTTCTGTCGAAGAAGTCCAACCGTCCGGTCAAGATGACGATGAGCCGGGAGGACGTGTTCCGCGCCACCGGGCCGACCTCTGGCGCACACACGCGGATCAAGATCGGCTGCCGCAAGGACGGCCGCATCGTCGCCGCCGAGGCCGAGCTCGACTTCCAGGCCGGCGCGTTCGCGGGCTCGTCGGTGCCGATGGCGTCGATGTGCACCTTCACCCGCTACGACCTCGAGAACGTCAAGGTGACCGGCAACGACATCACCGTGAATCGGCCCAAGGTCGCCGCCTACCGCGCGCCCGGCGCGCCGATCTCGATCTTCGGGGTGGAGAGCATTCTCGACGAGATGGCGATCGAGCTCGATATCGACCCGATCCAGCTCCGACTCCGGAACGCCGCGAAGGAAGGGACCCAGACCTATTACGGGCCGACCTTCGGGCCGATCGGTTACGAGGACACGCTGAAGCGGGCGGTCGAACACCCGCATCTGAAGGAACCGCTCGGTCCCGACCAGGGCCGCGGCATCGCGACCGGGTTCTGGTTCAACATCGGCAAGGAGACCACGACCACCCTCAACGTCAACGAGGACGGCACGGTCACCGTGATCCTCGGCACCATCGACGTCGCCGGCGGGTCGCGGGCGGCGATGGCGATGATGGTCGCCGAAGAGCTCGGCATCGACGTCGACAAGGTGCGCCCGCAGATCGGCGACACCCAGGCGCTCGGTTTCAACTTCGTCACCGCCGGCAGCCGCGGCACCTTCGCGAGCGGCATGGCGGTGACGGTCGCCGCGCGCAAGGCGATCGACGTCATGCGCGAGCGCGCCGCCCGGACCTGGGACGTGCCGGTGGACGGCGTCGTGTGGGAGGACGGCCATGCGCGCCCGGCGAGCTCCAACGTGGGCGAGTTCGAGCCGCTCTCCATCGCCGATATCGCGCGGAAATCGGGAATGACGGGCGGCGCCATCGCGGGCCACGCGGAGATCACCGCCGAGGGCGCGGGGCCGGGCTTCGGCACCCATATCGTCGACGTCGAGGTCGACCGGAAGACCGGCCTGGTCAAGATCCTGCGTTACACCGTGATCCAGGACACCGGCAAGGCGATCCACCCGGCCTATGTGGAGGGGCAGTTCCAGGGCGGCGCCGTGCAGGGAATCGGCTGGGCGCTCAACGAGGAATACATCTACGACGAGAACGGAACGCTGCAGAACCCGGGCTTTCTCGACTACCGGGTTCCGGTCGCCTCCGACGTGCCTTTCATCGGGACCGAGATCGTCGAGGTGCCCAACCCCAATCACCCCTACGGCGTGCGCGGCATCGGCGAGGTGCCGATCATTCCGCCGATCGCGGCGATCTCGAACGCGATTCACGACGCCATCGGCATCCGGCTCCGCGAACAGCCGATGTCGCCGCCCAAGGTGCTCAAGGCGATCCGCGAGGCGGGGAACGGCGCCGCCGGATAGTTGGCCGACGCGTCCCTCGATACGGCGCTGTCGCGCCTACTCGGGATGAGGGGTTTTCGTGGAAGTTCCTCACCCTGAGTAGCCCCGAAGGGGCGTATCGAAGGGCGCTTACAAAGATAGTTGACGGGCGGCAAGCCCACGACATTTGTTCCGTCATGCCCGGACTTGTTCCACTGCTGTCCGGTTAAGATGGGGTGGACCCGGCGCAAGGCGTCGGTACAGGCCGGTTTCCGGCCCGCCCGCCGGATCGGGACACGGATCGCGGCCCGCCCGCATCCGCCCTCCTTGTCCCCCCGCTGTCACCCCGGCCTTGAGCCGGGGTCCAGCCTGTCAGGCACCGCCGTCGCCCGGCTTTCCCCGGATCGGTTGTCCGGGGCGAGCCTGGACCCCGGCTCAAGGCCGGGGTGACAGCGGGGGGCGGGACAAGGTCGGGCGGGGCGGGCATTCTCCGGCACGCCCCTCCCTCCCAGTCGTCATGCCCGGACTTGTTCCGGGCATCCACGTCCCTCCGCCG
>JAPPIT010000110.1 GCA_028820505.1 Defluviicoccus sp. | reverse complement strand
GCGCCACGCTGAACGCCTTGTAAATCAACCCGTTCCCGACAGCGCACACGCCTCTCCCTGAAGAACGATCTGGGCGAGCTCGCCGTGGCGGCGGAACATGTCAAAGCCTTCTGCGCCGAGCACGGCGTGGCGCCCGAGATCGCCTTCGCCGTCAACGTGTCGATCGACGAGTTGCTCACCAACACGATCAGCTACGGCTATGACGATTCCGACGGGCACCGGATCGAGATGACCGTTCGGATGGAAGGCAGCGTGCTCGTGGTCGAGCTCTCGGACGACGCCAAGCCCTACGATCCGACCGCCGCGCCCCACCCCGATATCGACGCGCCGATCGAGAGACGGCCGATCGGCGGGCTCGGGGTTCACTTCGTCCGGGAACTGATGGACAGTTTTCGCTATCGGCGCAGCGGCGGGCGCAACATCGTGACCCTCACCAGGGAGACGCGGCACGGCGGGGCGGCGGGGTAGCGCCGCCGCGGGACACTCAGGCGCCCTTGCCGTTGTAGCGAAGCACGAGGCAGGTAATGTCGTCGGACTGCTCGGCTTCGCCGACGAATTCGCCGACCGCCAGGGTTACATTGCCGATCACGGTGTCTACCGGCGCTCCTGGGCCGATCGACAGGACGCTTTCGAGGCGGTGCTCGTCGAACGTCTCGCCGCGGAGGTTCATCGCCTCCGAAATACCGTCGGTATAGAGGAACAGCGTATCCCCGACTTCGAGATCAACGCTCTTCTCATCGTAATCCAGTTCCGGCAGGACGCCGACCGCGACCCCGCCGGTCAATGGCACCGTTTCCACATCGCCGCTGTTCCGGATGAGAAACGGCGCGTTGTGCCCGGCGTTGGCGTATGTAAGCCGACCCGTCGACGGATCCAGGATGCCGTAGAAGAGCGTCACGAACAGGTCGTGCGGGTTTTCCGAAGAGATCCTGTCGTTGACCAAACGCATGCAGGAGCCGGCGTCTCCGATCTCCTGGGCCGTGGCCCGCATCACGGTTCTCGTGATGGCCATGAAGAACGCCGCGGCTACCCCCTTGCCCGAGACATCGGCGATCACCAGGCCGAGGCGGCCGTCGGGGAGCGTGAAGTAGTCGTAGAAGTCGCCCGCCATCTCGCGCGCCGGCGTCATCACCGCGTCTCCGGAATACGCGGTGTCCGGCGGCAGGGTCTTGGGCAGGATCGCGTGCTGCAGCGAATGGGCCACCGCGAGCTCGTCCTCCATCCGGCGGTTCGCCTCGTCGAGCAACACGTTCTTTTGCTCGAGATCCAGCGTGCGCTCGGCAACCAGCGCTTCCAAATGCTCCCGGCGTGCCTGGACTTCGCGCGCCATCGTCTGGAACGTGTTGATCAGCCGGCCGAGCTCGTCGCGGCGGTTCCCGAAGTGATCGAGCGCCTCCGGCGTGAAATTGCCCCTGTCCATCTCCACCGCCGCTTGGGTCAACGCGGCGACCGGCCGCGTGATGCGGCGCGCTGACAAGGTCGCGGTCACCGCGCCGATCAGGAAGGCGGCCAGCGCCGCCGCCAGTCCGAACGCCACGTAGTCCTCGAGAAGCCGGTCGAGACGATCGCGCGGCATGTGAAGAACGGCGACACCCGTGGCGACGCCGCCCCGGTCCAGGATGGGCGCCGCGACGTGCAACGCGTTGTCGCTCAGGAAAGACTGAGCGACGCCTCTGACGGCCCGGCTCGCAAGCGACCTGTCGGCCGATCCGAATTCCGGCGGCTCCGCACCCCGGGGCAGGTTCGCGGCCACCGCAGCGGTGACCTTCAATGAGTCGTCGACGACCCAGATAGCCTGGACCGCCGGTTGTGCCGCCAGCGAGTCCAGCGCCGCCGCAAGTCCGATCGTCGCGTCGAGGCTCGAGGTCTTGTCGGCATGGCTGCCTACCAGGACAAACCGTCCCTGCCGGCTGCGTACGCCGATATACCGCATCGGCACTTCCAACCCGTCCTTCGGTACGGATCGGAAGGAAATGGAATAGCGGCGCCCCGAGATCAGGGTGCGCAGCACCGGGCCGTCGATTTCGTCGACCGCCATACCGTCGACCGCGTGGCCGCGGCCGCCGATCGCCCGCGCCGACGGAATCCCCTTTTCGTCCAGCACCCAAACGTCGTCGACAATGCTGTCCGCCGTAATTTCCGCGAGTTCGATCGCCAGCGCCCGGCTGTCATCGGCCATGATGTCGGCGATGTGGGCCAGCGCGATCGCCTGCGCTTCGTTTTCCGATGTGACGACCCGGTCGATTTCCGCGGAGACCACGCCCACCCGGTTGGCTTCGCTCGCAATAAGGCCCGCAACGAGCCGAGCCTGGCTCTCCGCCTGATCTATCAGCGCATTGCGCGCCAGCAGGCCCAGGGCTATCGCTACGCCCACGATCGCGACGCCGACCGATGCGGTGACGATCAGGATAAGATGCCGCGACAGGCTCACGCTGGTGTCGCCGCGGGTCACGTGCGCCATCCGCATCACCAGCGTCACGATGCCCGCAAACGCGAGGAACCAGGCCATCGCGTAGAGGTAGATCCAGAACGAAAGCTGCGGCTGGCCCAGCGCCGCGATTACGGTGTCCACCCGAAAGACCATTTCGGGCACGCCGATGACCGACGCGGTCGCCGACGCCATGACGATGATCAGGAAGTAATTGGTCCAGGACGGCAGGAACAGCATCGCCTCGGCGATCTGCCCGCGCCTGAGATGCCGCAGCGCGGCGAGCGCATTGTCGGATACGAACCCCGCGACCGCGATCGAAAGCGCGAGCGATGCCTTCAGCCAAACCGGGATCGGCACCACGACGCCGAAAAGCTGGAAGCTCGCGGGCACCATGTAGGCGAGGTAGAACAGCATGACGAAGGTCGGCGCGCTGGCGGCGAGCACCGTCAGCGCGTTGCCTCCCCGGCTCACCCGCCTTGCCCTGCCGCCGCGCATCGCGGCGAGCCCGACGCCGATCGCCGTGCCGATCGCCATCGCGACCAGCGAGACCAGTATGTTCCAGCCGAACCCCAGCGCCAGATAGGGCGTCCAGGTGATCAGAATGTCGACGACATCGGGCATCGTTACGAGTGTTGCGCCCTGCGCTCCCAGCCGCGCAGCAGCCAGATGGTGACGAACACCAGAGCGAAATAACAAAGCAGCAGCAGGTTCATCATCACACCGTCATTGCCCTTTTCCGCGATGATCGCCGTGCTGGCATGCACCAGTTCGGGCAGGGCCAACGTGCTCGCCATGCCCGTCGCCTTGACGATGTTGATCGAATTGCCCGCGATCGCGGCCTGGCACAGGTCGAACGCCCGGCGAAATTCGTCGACAGAGAAACCGAGCGTACCGCCGTCCCGGGCCGCCACGTCGGCCGCCAGCGAGAACGACACCGCGTTGCTGGACGCGGCGTAGAGCGACAGCACCACGGCCGCGAGCGAAAACGCGTCAAGCGTAAACCCGTACGCGAACAGGATTCCTCCGATGCCGAAGAAGACGACATAGAGCTGCAACAACGGGGGCGTCATTCGCAGCACGGCGCAAAAGGCGTGCAGGAACGGGGCTGCCACCGCGATCCGCCGGTGCATCACCCACCCGAACAACGCTCCGAAAACGACGCTCCCCGCGACGGTCGAGACCGAGAGCGCGATCGTCAGAAACAGGCCGTAGAGGAACGTATTTCGATCGAGGGGGTCGTAAACCGGGCTGAGGTCGAGCCCGGTCGATTCCTTGAACGCCATCGATATCGCCGCAAGGCCGCCGAATTCCTGGCTGGTCACGAGCGCGCGTTCGCGGCATTCGAGCGGCCAGTTGCCGGCCTCGTCACGGCGGCACACGAAATTGCCCGCCTCATCCTTCTGCTGCCAGACCTCGCGGGCGCGTCGAAGATAGGGCGACGGCGGCAATTTCCACTTCTTCTCGATCTCCTGGAGAAAGCCGTCGCGGTGCCAGGACGCGACCTTGTCGCCCAGCAGTCGGTCGAGGCGCCCTCCCGTTTCTTCCTTGCGGATGGCGATCGCCCATGGAAGGACAAAGCGAGTGGGCAGGCTCACGGCGAAGCCGTCCCAACCTCCGCCGGCTATGGCGCTCAGCAGATTGACTTCGTCGTACAACCATCCCACGCAGTGGCCGTTGCGCAACGCGAGGGCGGCTTCGCGCGTCGAGTTGAGGGAGATCGTCTCGACCAGCAGACGTTCGCTGGCCAGACGGTTCCACAGCGAACCCTGCACGCTGCAAAGCGTCCGGCCGCGCAAGCCCTCCCAGGTCGTAATACCGGAATCGGTCCGCAGCAGGACATTGGCGCCATCGCCGTAATATTGTGGCTCGATCATGGTGACCAGCCGACGGCGGCTGAGATTGTCGCCCAGCGTCGCGACCACCACGTCGATCTCGCCGCGCGCGAGCTTCTGCAGCCGGTTCGCGCTGGTCACCGGGGTCAACCGGGCCGGCACGCCCACCGCTTCCGCCAGACCGTGCGCCACGTCGACGTCGTAGCCCACCAGGTTGCCGGTCTCGTCGCGCACGCCGAACGGGCGGTAGTCCCCCTTCACGCCGACGATCAGGTGGCCCCGTGCGCGGATCTCGTCCAGCCGGTCGGCGGTTGCCGGTATCGCGCCCGCCAGCCAACAGGCGGCCGCCAGGAACAGAAGGCCGGCCCGGGATGTGCGACCGCGCCCGCCGGCCGAATTCGACAAACGCACGCCGTTCACGGTCGGGCCACGATGAGAAAACCGTATCCGCTGGCCGCGGGCACGGCCTCGCAGGCCAGATCGTCCAGACGGCCCAGCAGCGAATTCGTAACGACCGCGGTCTCCGGGAGGAAGCTCTCGGGCTCCATGCTCGCGATGCTGAATCCGGCGTTCGACAACTCCGTCCGGGCCTCGGCCGGCGAGAAGAGATGGTAATACATCTCGATGCTTCCAGCGTCGGATCTGCGCACGTAAAGAACGTCGCCCGGCTCGAGGGCGCCGTCCCGCACCAGCGGGGCCGCCGCGCGCTGTTCCGCATGGAACCGGCGTCTGGCGTTGGGCAGGCTGAGCACCAGGGCGCCTTCCGGCTTGAGCATTTCGCGAATCGAACCGAGCAGTTTCACGCGCTCCCTCCGACCCGCCACGTGCGCGACAACCCCGAATGCCAGAAGCGCGAGGTCGAACCCGCGTCGAAATCCAGCGACCATTTCGTTCAGGTCCCCGTTCCTGACATCCAGCCGACCGTTGCCGATGAAACGCCGCAAGCGCTCGGTCAGCATGCGACACGCCGTCGGACAGACATCGTAGGCCACGCCGGTGGCTCCGGTGTTTTCCAGCAATGGCAATGTATAGCGCCCGGTGCCTGCGCCGAAATCCATAAAGCGCCCCTCGGCGGGCATCAAGCCGAGGATTCTTCGAAGCGTGCGCCTGTTCGGAGCCGGGTAACGTCGGTCGTAGAGCCCCGATGAAATATAGGTATCGTAGCTGTTGGACATGTCCGGCGTCCCGGCCTTGGGCGCGGACGCGCCGGCGGCCACGGTATCGCTAATGCCGCAGGGTGAAATGACGTTTCTCCGTTGGGCTCGCCGAAGCGCAAATACCTTCCGCACCGCCCCCGGCCCGGACGATGCCATCAAATCCCCGCCATTGTTGACAATTTCGGTCCGAGGTTCAAATAGTAGTTCGACGGGAATTCTCCGCCGGATCCCCGGAGCGGTCTTCCGGCGGGAGATGTCTGCGAGCCGGGGCGGGCAACGACCGAACCGGGAATCGACGGGAGGGGCCGGGTTTGAAGCTGCGGAACGCGATGCGGCTGAGCGCGATACCGGCGGCGGCCGCTGTGGCGGGCGCCGTTCTGGCGGGTGGCGGTTCCGGACCTGTCGCCGCGCAGAGCGTTTTGGACCGGATCACCCGGGACGGGGTGATTCGTGCTGGCACGAGGGCCAACGCGGCTCCCTTTGCCCAGAAAATGGCGTCCGGGGAATTCAAGGGGTTTTCCGTCGATTTGCTTCGGGAAATCCGCACCGCCACCGAAAATGCGCTGAACCGTTCCGTCAGGGTCGAGCTCTCCGAAGTGACGCCCAGCGATCGTCTGCAACGGGTCGCCAAGGGCGAGCTGGATATCGTGTGCGGCATCACCACGCCGACATGGGATCGGGAAGCGCTGGTGGATTTTTCCCTCCCCTTCTTCCGCGACGGCACGCGCGTGATGGTGTACCGCGGGAAGGTCGGTGCGGTGGTCGATGTCGGGCGTCTGAAGATCGGCGTCGTCAAGAACACCACCACCGTGGCCGTCCTCCAGGACCGCCTGCCGGCCGCGAGCCTCCGCGACTATCCCAACATGGGCGAAGCGATACGCGGCCTGGAGAAGGGCGAGGTCGACGGCGTCGCCAATGTAGGCGTCGTGCTGTTGGGACTGGCCGAGCGAAGCGAGCCCCGGCGCAGCGTCGTGCTCTTGCCCAGGACCCGTCCGCTGGCGACCGAAAGTCTCGCCTGCGTCCTGCCGCAGAACGACAGCCGTTGGCGGGATCTGGTCAACCGGACCTTGATCGGCATGTTCGCCGAGATCCGGGAGTTCAAGGGGCGGTACGAACAAATCTACAGTCGCTGGTTCGGCCGTGAAGGGGCGCTCTTCTATCCGCTCGATCGGTCGACGCGCGACTATCTCGCGGACATTTCCATCTGGGCGCGGTAAGCGGCGGCGGCCGGTCGGACGCGGCGCGTTTGCTGTTGATCGCGGGCCGGTCGGGAGTCTATAAATGAGGATTATATACGAAAGTAACCGGCTTGGGGGAAGGGATAGGATTTGAACGTGGGGTATGATTTAATCGCACTGGCGGCGTATCAATTCGGGTATCATACCGGCGAAGGCCCGTCGGAAACCGGAAATAGACTTTGAAGTGAGCATGAAGGGGTCAAGTGAGGTTTGCCGGTTACTTTCGTATATAATCGCCCTATAAATGCAGTGTTCCCGGATTCGTACATTGATTCAGGCGTCTCTTCGGAAAACCGGGCGAAGGCATGAGCCCTTATTGCCAATTCGAACGAAAGGGCATGACTTATCGTGTCGGATAGCGCAAAACGGATTGAGAACGGCCGGCGGATGAGCCGGGCTTCGGCCCGTTCCCTGCCGGACCGATTCGGCGGGCGGGCGCGCGGACGGCGCGGAAGCGGGGTGCCGGCCGCCGCGGCGGTTGCGATTTGCGGCTTGCTGCTGCTCCTTCCGGACCGGGCTCTCGCCGCCGTCGCCGAAGAGACGCAGTTCGTCCTGAACAGTTTCTCCTTTCTGATTTGGGGCGCGCTGGTGATGTGGATGTGCGCCGGTTTCACGATGCTGGAATCGGGTTCCGTCCGCACCAAGAACGCGTCCGTGATCTGCCTCAAGAATATCGGCCTGTATTCGATAGCGGGGCTGATGTTCTACCTCGTCGGCTACAACATCATGTATGTCGGGGTTCCCGAAGGCGGCTGGTTCGGCACGCTGACCCTGTTCTACGGCACCACTGGCGACGAGATGGCGCTGGTCGCCGGCGGCGACGACGCCGCCAAGGCGGGTGCCGCGGTGGTCAAGAACGGCTATTCCACGATGTCCGACTGGTTCTTCCAGATGGTTTTCGTGGCCACCACCGCCTCGATCGTATCGGGCACGCTCGCCGAACGGGTGAAGCTGTGGTCCTTCCTCCTCTTCATCACGGTGCTGACGGCGATCATCTACCCGGTCATCGGATCGTGGACTTGGGGCGGCGGCTGGCTCTCGGCGATGGGCTTCCAGGACTTCGCCGGCTCGACCATCGTGCATTCGACCGGCGGTTGGGCGGCGCTCGCCGGCGCGCTCGTCGTCGGCGCCCGGAAGGGCAAGTTCCGCCAGGACGGCACCGTCAAGTCCACCCCGCCGTCCAACGTGCCCGCGGTCACGCTCGGCGTGTTCATTCTCTGGCTCGGCTGGTTCGGCTTCAACGGCGGTTCGCAGCTGGCGCTCGGCGGCGCGGCCGACGCGGTGGCGATCAGCAACATCCTCGCCAACACCAACCTGGCCGCGGCCGCCGGCGTGATCGCCGCGATGGCGCTGTCCCGGCCGGTGCTGGGGCGCGTCGACCTTCTGGCCAGCCTCAACGGCGCGATCGGCGGGCTGGTGGCGATCACCGCCGGGCCCGACATCGTCGACCACTACTGGGCGGTGGTGATCGGCGCGGTCGGCGGTGGCGTCGTCGTCCTCGGGATCAGGCTGCTCGACATGCTCAAGATCGACGACGTGGTCGGGGCGGTTCCGGCGCACCTGTTCGCCGGGATCTGGGGCACGATCGCGGTTTGCATCGCCGCCGGCGGCGATCTGGGCGTGCAGATCGTCGGCATCCTGGCGATCGGCGCGTTCGTGTTCGTTGCCTCCTGGGTGGTATGGTGGGCGATCGATTCGACCATCGGCGCCCGCGTCACGCCGATAACCGAGGAGTTGGGACAGGACGTCGCGGAATTGGGTATCGAGGCCTATCCGGAATTCGTCGTCGTCCCGGATATGGACGACTGACCGGCGATCGCGGCGGATTTCAGCGCGAACCCGGAAGTGAATTCAGCGGAAGCAGTCGCAGGATACGAAGACGATGGATGTGAACAGCCATAGAGACGAGAACGTCCTGTCCGTGAAGGTCAAGGGACGGGTCGATGGATCCACCGCCGTCGCGTTCGAGGAGGCGGTTCGGAACGCCGTCGCCGAAACCGATCGCGCGGTGATCATGGATTTCGGACAGCTCGAATATATCAGCAGCGCCGGTCTGCGCGTCGTCCTGCTGACCGCGAAGTCGCTTCAAAGCCAGGACGCCAAGCTGGTGCTCTGCGCTCTCTCCGATCCGATTCGGGAAGTCTTCAAGATCAGCGGCTTCGACAAGCTCCTTCCGATACACGACACCAGGGACGAAGCGCAGGCCTCTCTGAGCGGCTGAGCCCGCGCAGGGCCGCCGCCTACGCTTGTCCCTCCGTGCGCGGGGGCCCGTCCCGGCATCGGGGCGCTCGCCCGGACGGCATCGCCGCGTCATCCAAGGGTTACGGAAATGGCCGAACGGAAAGTCGCGATCGTCACAGCCGGCGGCAGGGGGATGGGAGGCGCGATCGCCCGGGCCCTGGCGCAGCGGGACTACGCGCTTGTCCTGATGTCGCCGGGCGGGTCCGCCGAGGCCCTGGCCGATGAGCTCGGTGCGGTCGGCGTCAACGGTTCGGTAACCCGGCCCGACGACCTCGAGGCGCTGGTCGCCGCCGCGATGACCGCCCACGGACGCATCGACACGGTGGCCAACAACACCGGGTTCCCGCCCAAGGGTCCGCTGCTCGACATTCCCGACGACGACTGGCACGCCGGGCTCGACATGGTCCTGATGAACGTGATCCGCATGGCGCGGCTCGTGACCCCGATAATGGTCGACCAGGGCGGCGGCGCGATCGTCAACATCTCCACCTACGCCGCGGTCGAGCCGAGCCCGGCATATCCCGTCTCCGCGACCTTCCGCGCCGGCTTGTCCGCCTTCACAAAACTCTATGCCGACCGGTACGCGCCGGACGGGGTCCGCATGAACAACATCCTGCCCGGGTTCATCGATACCCACGGGGTCGACGATGCCGTGGCGAAGGACATTCCGGCACGGCGCTACGGAACCCCGGAGGAAGTCGGCGAAACAGTGGCTTTCCTGCTCTCCGACAGCGCCGGTTACATCAACGGGCAGAACCTGCGCATCGACGGCGGCCTGACCCGGTCGGTGTAGCGTGCGGCGCCCCTCAGGGGTGCAGCGAGATGCAGATCGCTTCCTCGCCGGGTATCTCGCCGCCGACCATTTGAATCGCCCGCTCGGCCTGTTCCAGCGGCATCTCGTGAGTGTGCATCGGCGCGAGGTGTTCGAGGTTCCGGGCCAGCAGGTCGATCCCCGCGCGATACATGTCGGCGCCCTGGGTGAATACCGCCTTCAGCGTTAGTTCCTTGTAGACCATGCGGTCGGTGTCGAGGGTGGCCATGTTGCTGCCGCCCTTGACCCCCGCGACGACGATCGTGCCGCCCGGGCGCACCACCTCTACCGCATGGCCGATCACCCTCGTGTCGGTCGGGACCACGTCGACCGCGATGTCGACGCCGCGGCCGCCGGTGATCTCCATGATTCGGTCGATAGTGTCCTCCTCGTCGGCGACGACGGTGTGGGTGGCGCCGAACTCGCGCGCCAGCCGGAGCTTGAACGCGTCGCGTTTCAGCCCGGTGACGACGATGTCCGACACCCCCGCCGCCTTGAGCGCGACCACCGAGGCGAGTCCCCGCTGGCCGCAGCCCATCACCAGGACGGTGTCCGAGAAGCCCGCCCCCGGAACCGCCACCGCCCAGCGGATGCCCGCCGCCAGGGCCTGATACATGGTCGCCATCTCGTCGGGCACGTTGTCGGGCAGCCTGTGCATCAGGGTGCGCTCGTGCAGATGGATGTACTCGCCGTAGCCGCCCCAGAGGCCGTGGCCGATCGTGGTCGGCAGGTAGCCGTAGGCCGGGGACGCCATCTGGAACATGCCCTTGCACAGATGGTGGGCTCCCGACAGGCAGTCGGCGCAGCGCCCGCAGGAGATCACCGGCTGAAGCGCCACGCGGTCGCCCGCCTTGACGCCCCAGCGCGCTTCCGCGTCCGCGCCCAGCTCCTCGATCGTGCCGACCGGCTCGTGGCCCGGGATCACCGGGTATTCCGCGAGCCCCTTTTCGGCGAAGTGGCCGCGATACTGCTCGACGTCGCTGCCGCATAGGCCGCACGCCGCGACGCGGAGCAATCCCTCCGACGCGCCCACCCTGGGCACCTCGAATTCCTCCATTTCCAGCCGCCGGGCGGCGATCTGCACCATCGCGCGAGCCTTCATCGGGGCCTCCTCTTTGCCGGTCCCCCGGCGCACATTGCCAAGGGGGATTGTCGCGGCGCGCCCCGGCGGGTCAACCGGGCCGGCCGCGGGTTGCCGGCCCGGCGATTCCGAGGCACCGTGGCCTGGCGCCGCAAGCCACGATCTCGGGAGACGACCATGCAGCCCGGCAAGCCGCCGTTTCGCGCCGACCATATCGGCAGCCTCCTGCGCCCTGCCGAACTCCAGCGGGCTCTGGAGAGGCACGAACGCGGAGAGATGACCGACGAAGCGCGGCGCGAGATCGAGGACCGCTGCATCCGCGCGGCGGTGGCGCTCCAGGAAGAGACCGGAATCCCGACCGTCACGGACGGCGAGTTCCGCCGCTACGAGTTCCACACGCCGATCCTGACCCGGATCGAAGGCGTCGAGCTCACCGGCCGGGTCGAGTTCCACTTCCACTACGAGGACGAGGACATCGAATACGCTCCGCCGGTGCTCGAGGTGACCGGCCCCCTCGGTCACCCGAAGGGCGGGCTGACGGTAGAGGATTACAAATTCACCCGGGCGCTGACCGACCGCACGGTCAAGGTCTGTATTCCCTCGCCCACCTACATGTACGCCCGGGGCGGCTGGGCCGGCATCAACAAGGACCTGTACCCGGACAAGGACGCGCTGATCGCCGGGCTCGCCGAGGTGTACGACGCCGAGCTTCACGCGCTCTGGGAAGCCGGCTGCGACTTCGTCCAGATCGACGACACCAACTTCGCCCATATGTGCGATCCCAAGTTCCACGACCGCTACCGCCGCATCGGCGAGGACCCCGAGACCTTGCCGGCCTTCTATGCGCGGATGATCAACGCGTGCATCCGCAACCGTCCCGCCGGACAACGTATCGGCCTGCACATGTGCCGGGGAAACGTGCGGGGCGCATGGGTGGCGGAGGGCGGCTACGAGCCGGTTGCGGAGGCCCTCCTGAACGAACTCGAAGTGGACGCCCTGTTCATGGAGTACGATGCGCCGCGCGCCGGCGACTTCACCCCCCTCCGCCACCTCCAACGCGACGACAAGCTGGTGGTGCTGGGACTCATTACGACCAAGCACCCGGAACTCGAACCGAAGGACGCTCTCAAGCGTCGCATCGACGAGGCCGCGCGCTATGTCCCGATGGACCAGCTCGGGCTGAGCCCCCAATGCGGGTTCGCCAGCATCTACCAGGGCAACCCGATCGCCGAGACGGACGAAATGGCGAAGCTCCGCCTCGTCGTGGATGTGGCGCGCGAGGTCTGGGGCGACGACTGACCCGGCTCTCTCCCCGCGCCGAACATTTCTGGACCAGCCGCCAACCCGACGCGTGACGCAAGCGGACCGCTCTTCGTTCAGGACATCTGCGGGTAGAGCTGTCTCGGCAGCCAGAGGCTGATCTCGGGCACGTAGGTGACGACGGCGAGGCAGAACAGCGCGATCGCGAGCCACGGCAGCACCGCCCGCAGCACCGTGAGATAGGGCTTGTTGAACGTGCCGCTGGCGATGAACAGGTTGAACCCGAACGGCGGGGTGACGTTGCCGATGTCGACATTGACCGAGGTGACAATGCCGAAATGGACGCCGTTGATCCCCGCCGCGGTCACGGTGCCGAGCAGGATCGGCACCAGGATCAGGATGTTCGAGAACACGTCGATGAACATGCCGGAAACCAGGAACAGCGCATTCGCCAGCAGCAGCACGATCCCCGGCGATTCCTTCAGATCGGCGAAGGGCGCGACGATGTCGCGGGTGATCCCGGACAGGGTGAACAGCCACGACAGCAGGCTCGCGGCCCCCACCATGATCAGGATGCGGGCGCTGATGACCCCGGCTTCGAGGCAGACGAGCATGAGCCCGCGCAGGTCGAGCTCGCGGTAGACGAACACGCAGACTACGGCGGCGTATATCACCGAGACCGCGGCCGCCTCGGTCGGGGTGAACACGCCGCCATAGATGCCGCCGACGATGACGATCGGCAGGCCGATGCCCCACACCACCTCGCGTGCCGCCTGCCAGCGCTCTTCGAGCGTCGCGCGCGGTCGCCGCTCCACCCGGTTGGCGATCGACCAGACGACGCAGTAGACCCCGTAGAGCAGCGCGAACACCGCGCCCGCGCCGATGCCGGCCATGAACAGGGCGCCGATCGAAACCCCGGCGACGGCGCCGAACACGATCATCGCGTTGCTCGGCGGGATGATCATGCCGATCAGGGCGGAGCAGGTGATCACGCCGATCGAAAAGCGTTCCGAATAGCCCGCCTGCACCAGCGCCGGGTACAGGATTCCGCCGACGGCGACGATCGTGGACGCGCTGGAGCCGGTGATCGAGGCGAACAGCACGCAGGTCAGCACGACCGTCACGCCGAGCCCGCCCGGCAGGTGCCCGACCAGCGACTCGATGAACCGCACCAGCCGCGCCGAGAGACCGCCCTTGCCCATGATGTTGGCCGCCAGCACGAAGAACGGGATCGCCATCAGCGGAAAATTCTCGATCCCCGCGAAGACGCGCTGCGGCAGGATGGAGAGCGGGATCGGCGTGGTCAGCGCAAACACGACGAACGCCGTGCCGGTCAGCACCACGAACATCGGCACGCTGAGGAACAGGCCCAGCGCGAGCAGACCGAAGACGAGCGCGGACGTCATGCGTCGGCCGCGCGCCGGCGCGTCCGGACCGCGGCGTCAGTCGGCGAGCGTCTTCGTGCCCGACGCGTCATCGCTCGCGGCCGAGGCCGTGCGGTAAAGGATCTGGGCCGTCCGGATGCCCATCAGCAGGCTGCCGACCGGCATCGCGAGATAGGTCAGCCACATGGGCGCTTCGAGGACGGGCGTGAGCTGGCCCGTCGCCATCACCCGCAATGTGTGCAGCCCGCTGTAGTAGAAGAAGGCCGCGAAGAAGATCAGCATCGCGGCCGACACAAAGAGCTTCAGCCGACGCTCGCCGGCCGGCGGCAGAGCGAGCGGCAGGAGGTCGATCGAGATGTGGCCGAACATCCGCAGCGTGACGCTGCCGCCGACGAAGACCAGCCACACGATGAGATACATCGTGACCTCTTCGGCCCAGGACAGCGCCGAGAGGAACACGTAGCGCAGGACGACGTTGACGAACAGGAGGATGCTCGCCGCCGCCATGGCGACGGCGACGAAGCCCGCCTCGCAGAGCGAGAGCGCCCGGTCGAGCCGCGCGAAAACCGACCCGATCACCCCGGCGCTCTCCTTCACCGTTCCGGGACGCCGCCCTGCCGCCGCCGGCTACTTCATGGCGACGGACTTGACCGCCTCGCGGATCAGGTTGAGGGTCCCCGCGCCTTTTTTCTCGGCGTACCAGTCATAGACCCGCCCCGACGCCTTCTGGAACATCGCCCGCTGCTCGGGCGAAAGCTGGATGATCTCGACGCCCGCCTTGCGGAAGGTCTCCAGGTGGCCTGCCTCGCTCTTGGCGATGATGTCGCGCTGGAAGCGACCCGCGGCGCGCGCCTCGTCGACCAGGATCTTCCGCATGTCGGCCGGCTGGCCGTCGAGGAACGCCTTGTTCATTACGACGATGTAGGCGATGAAGCCGTGGTCGCTCAGCGTCAGGTATTTCTGCACCTCGAAGAAGCGCATCAGTGCGATGGTGGCGATCGGGTTCTCCTGGCCGTCGACCACCTTCTGCTGGAGGGCGTTGTAGAGCTCCTTGAAGTCGATCGCCACCGGCGAGGCGCCGAATGCCTTGAACTGCTCCATGATGACCGGCGCCGGCATGGTGCGGATCTTGTGGCCCTCGTAGTCCTTGGGCTGCCGGATCGGGAAATTGCCGGTGAACTGCTTGAAGCCGCTCTCCCAGAACGCGACGCCCTGCAGGCCCGCCTTGTTCAGGGGTTTCAGGATCTCGGCGCCCACCGGGCCGTCGACCACCTTGTAGAGAACCTCGCGGCTCGGGAACAGGAAGGGCAGGTCGAGCACCTGGACGTCGGGCACGATGGGGGCGATCCAGGCCGAGGGAACGGCGACCGCCTGGATCGCGCCGGCCTGCAGCTGCTCGACCATCTGCACGCCCGAGCCGAGGATCATGGCAGGGAACGCCTCGATCTTGTAGGCGCCCTTGCTGCGCGTCTCCACGGCCTGCTTCCACTTGAGCACGGCCTGGTGGTGGGTGCTGTTCTCGGGCTGGTCGTGCCCGATCTTGATAACAGTCTGGGCGTTCGCGCTGGCCGCGAGGACGAGTCCGGCGGCGGCGACGAGTGACGTCTTGACGATGTTCATATCTCATTCCTTGCGTTTCATGTCGATGAATAAGGACGAGACGCGTCCGATACCTACCGCGCTAACCCGTTCATCGTAACCGCAGGGTGTGTGCCGGGAAAGGACGATCCGGCCGCGGCGATATCCAGCCCGTCCCCGGGGGACGCGGACCCGGTCGCGCTCCGCCGGCCCCAGGGCGTGGAAATCGCCGGTCAGCGACTTGGCGCGCTTTCTTCGCACGCGGGATAAGTCAGCAATGCCGGCCCTTGTTTCACGTGAAACAATAGCCTGCGTCACTCTGCCGCCGGGATCTCCTCGCGGATGTCGTCCTCGACGATGTGCGGCTTGTGGGCGCCGTGCGCCGGCGACTTCACTCCCCTCCGCCACCTCCAGCGCGACGACAAGCTGGTTGTCCATGGGACAGGTCTCCTTCCACGGCGTAGGCCACCTCCTGACCCCGCCATAACCTGTCACCCATCTATCCGGTCTGTACCACCTGATCACCGAGGCGGATGAGATGGCGAAGCTCCGTTTCGTCGTCGATGTGGCGTTCGAGGTCTGGGGCGACGACTGGCCGGCAGCCAACCGGTCGAAGCGTGATCAGGCGATCTTCGCGTAGCCCGCTTCCTTCGCCGCGCGCTGGCGGTCGATTAGTTCGTCGAACGCTTTTCCCGGCACCGTCTCGAACCGGCTGAGCAGCAGCGCGTCCCGCGTCGCCGCCATTTCCGGCGCCGCGCCGAAGGCGAGCAGCGCATCGACCAGGCGCGTCCGGTCCGCGTCGTCCGCGGCGAGCGAGGTCACCATGGGCGGGATGGGCGCGGCTTCGGTGGTGGTGATAACCCGGACGCGGCCCGCCGACTCCGGTTCGTGGCGGCGCAGCAGGTCGAGCGCGAAACCGTCCACCGCGGCGACGTCGGCTTCGCCCGCCGCGAGCGCGTCGAGCACCGCGCCCTGGCGCATATAGGGCCCCAGCACCGCGCTGAAGAGCGTCGGCCGCTCCGCCGTCCGGTAACGCAGCAGATGGTAGCGCGCCGCGTTGTAGCCCGACTGCGAATGCTCGGTGGAGTAGGCGAAGCGGCGGCCGAACGTGTCCTCCAGGGTCTCGCACGGGCTGTCGGCGGGCACCACGAAGTCGCTGACATAGACCGGCCGGTCGCCGTAGCGCGGCGGCGCCGGCACCGGGGCGGCGAGCAGGCGCGGCGGTTCCTCCGCCAGCACCCAAGGGTAGCCGCACATCGCGACGCAGCCCATGTCGCTCCGCGCCCAGAGCTCGTCGAGCCCCATCGGCACGTCGCGCGGGATGACTTCGTAGGCGACGCCGGCGGTCTGGCTCACCCAGCGCAGCAGATCGCCCCAGGCGGTCCCGAGGCCGGGCGACCATTCGTAGAGCCGGGCCGAGCCGATCAATCCGTCCATGACGACACCTCCCCGCGGCCGGGCGGACGCCTTGCGCGCGTTTTTCGGGCCCCGCTACACTGTTTCAGATTACAGCAAAGCGTCGGGGAGGACATCATGCAGCCTGACGCCTACGGTCTGCCCCTGTCGACCGTTTCGGAAGACGCCGTCGCCGCGTTCGACCGGGGCGTGGACGGTCTTCTTTCCTGGGACCGACGGTCGGTGGATTTTTTCCGCGACGCGGCCGCCGGCGACGCCGATCTGGCGGCCGCGCATGCCGGCCTTGCGGTGGCCCATTTCGTCGAGGAGGAGTTTCCCGAGGCGCGGTCCGCGATGGCCGCGGCGCGGCGGGCGGCGGACCGGGGTTCCGAGCGCGAGCGGAGCCTGGTGGCCGCGCTCGACCATTACGTGAACCTGCGCCCGCGCGACGCCGAGGCCGCCATGCGCGCCCACCTCGCCGCCTGGCCGGCCGACCTGACGATCGCCCAGCGGCTCTACCTGATGTGGTTCTTCCAGGGGCGCTTCGCCGACATGCGGGAGCTGACGGAGACGTTGCTCGCCGCGCTTCCCGGGGACCCGTTCGTGCTGGGCCTGCACGCCTTCGTGCTGGAGGAGCAGGGCGACGGCGAAGAGGCGGTGCGCTGGGCTGAGCGCTGCATCGCGCAAAATCCCGAGGACACCTGGGGGGTTCATGCGCTGACCCATGCGCTCTACGACCTCGAGGCCTACGAGGAGGCGCTGGAGCGGGTGCCGCCGGCGCTCGATGCCTGCGTCCACATGAACTACTACCGCAACCACATGCTGTGGCATCTGGTGCTGTTCGAGATCGCCGTCGGCGGGTACGACGCGGCCTCGGAGATGTGCCGGGACTGGTTCGAGGCCGAGCCGTCGCCGCGCGGGCTGGATTTGCGCAACACGGTCTCCACGCTGTGGCGCTTTGAGCTCTACGGGATGGATTTGGGCGACAGGTGGCAGCCCTTCGTCGGCATCCTCAGGGACCAGCTCGACCGGCCCGAGGACTCGCCCTTCCACCATTCCCACGTCGGCATGGCGCTCGCCGGCGGGCGCGACTGGGAGACCGCGGAGGTCCATCTCGACATCCTCCGCGCGCGCGGCCGGGCGTCCGGCAACGACATCTGGGAGCGGGTGGTGATCCCCCTCAACGAAGCCCAGCACGCCTTCGTCCGCGGCGAGTGGGACAGGGTGGTCGCGAAGACCGAGCCGATATGGGACGAGATTATCCGGCTCGGCGGCAGCAAGACCCAGCGCGACGCGTTCCACGACACGGCGCTGGAGGCGGCGCTGAGGAGCACCGACACCGCGCGCGCTAGGCGCTATCTCGACGAGCGCCTCGCCCGGCGCGCCGAGCATTTCTGGACCGGCCGACAACTCGACGCGTGATCCCCCGCTGGAAGCTTCCCGGAGCGATCGTTTGGAAATTCTGCAGCTCATCGTCAGCGGGCTCGCCAATGGCAGCGTCTACGGGCTGATCGCCCTTGGATTCGTCCTGATCTACAAGGCGACCGAGCAGGTGAATTTCGCCCAGGGCGACATGATGATGCTCGGTGCCTTTATCGCGCTGGGTCTCGGCAACGACTCCCAGATCGGCGCGCCGTTCTGGCTCGCCTGCGCCGGCGCGATCCTCGCCATGGCCGCGATCGGCTGGGGGCTGGAGCGGGCGGTGCTGCGGCATCTTTTCGGCCAGCCGCAGATCGCGGCGATGATCCTGACGATCGCCCTCGGCTTCCTGCTGCGCTTCGCGGCGGGGGCGATCTGGGGCCACGATCCGCTTGCGCTGGAAAACCCGGTCGCCGGAAAGACCCTTCGCCTCGGCGGCACGGTTCTCGGGCTGGACGAGGTCGCGACGATCGCCGTCACCGTCGTCCTCACCGGCCTGCTCTACCTGTTCTTCCGCCGGACCAGGCTCGGTATCGCCATGCAGGCATCGAGCCAGAACCAGCTCGCCGCCTATTGCATGGGAATCCCGGTCAGACGCATTCACGGGTCGATCTGGGCGCTGGCGGGCGCGACGGCGGCGGTCGCGGGCATTCTGTTCGCATCCAAGGGCTCGATCGATCCGGGCACCGGCTTCCTCGGCATCAAGGCGTTCGCGGCCGCGGTGATCGGCGGGTTCGGCTCGCTCCCGGGCGCGCTGGCCGGCGGCCTGATCGTCGGGCTGATCGAACCTTTCGCAAGCCGCTATCTCGACGCCGGCTACGCGCAGATCGTTCCTTACGCGGTCATGCTTCTCGTGCTCGTCGTCCGCCCGCACGGCCTCCTCGCCCAGGTTCACGCCAAGAAGGTCTGAACCGGTGCGGGTGCACTTCAAGACGACATACGACCACGACATCCGCCTGTTCGCGGACGCGCGGGACGCGCTCCGCTACGGGCTGCTGGTCGCGCTAGCGGTCGCGTTGCCCTTCCTGCTCGACGATTTCCTGCTCGGCGAGGCCACGAACGTGCTGATCTGGGCCATCGCGGGGATGGGCCTGATGCTGCTCACCGGCCATGCCGGGCAACCGAGCCTCGGCCATGCGGCGTTCCTCGCGGCCGGCTGCTACGCGCACGCCATCCTGATGGGCCGGTTCGGCCTGCCGTTTGCGGCATCGTTCGTGCTTGCGGGCGTCATCGCCGGGTTCGTCGGCGTGCTCGTCGCCATCCCCGCGCTCCGTCTCCACGGCATCTACCTCGCCATCGCGACGCTGGCGCTCTCGATCCTGACCGAGGACTTCATCGTTCTGGCGGAGCCCTGGACCGGCGGCGTCGCCGGCATGACGGCGCCCGACATTTCGATCCTCGGGATGGAGATCGACCGGCTCGGCTCGCCCGATTCGTTCTACTGGCTGTGCCTTGCGGTCGCGGTGCTGGTGACGCTCGGCTACCGCAACATCCTGCGCGCCCCGTTCGGGCGGGCGCTGCTGGCGGTCCGCGATTCGGAAATCTCCGCGCAGGCGATGGGGGTAAGTCCGGCACGCACCAAGACCGCGGCGTTCGGCCTCTCCTGCATGACCACCGGCTGGGCGGGCGCGCTGATGGGGCACTTCTTCTACACCTTCAACCACGAGGTCTTCACCGTCGTGATCTCGATCCAGCTGCTGCTGATGATCGTGATCGGCGGTCTCGGTTCGATCCACGGGGCCTATTACGGCGCGGCCGTGGTCGCGATCGTCCCTCAGGCGATCAATGTCGCGCGCGACTGGATCGCACAGGTTTCGGGCGCCGGAGGCGTCGCGATTCCCGGCCTGGAAGTCGGGGTGTTCGGCCTCATCCTCATATTCTTCATCCTGTTCGAGCCCCTCGGCATCCACGGGCGAATGACCAAGTGGAGGGTCTATTTCGAGCTTTTCCCGTTCTATCGCCGGGACATGTTCCGCAGGCAAAAGAGCTATCTCAGAACGGAGCGGATGCGGTGACCCTGCTGGAGGTCGAGAACGCCACGGTGCGATTCGGCGGCCTGACCGCGCTGGAAGACGTCTCTTTCCGCGTCGGGCAGGGCGAGATCTTCGCCGTCGTCGGACCCAACGGGGCCGGCAAGTCGACGCTCTTCAACGTTATCTCCCGCTTTTGCCAGCCCGCGTCGGGAGACGTGCGCTTCGAAGGGGAGAGCGTTCTCGGACATTCCCCTTCCGGGATCGCCGGGCTCGGCATCGCACGAACCTTCCAGAACATCGAGCTGTTCGACCGGACGACGGTATTGCAGAACCTGCTGATCGGTCGCCACACGCGCCGGCGGGCATCCATCCTGCCGCAGATCGTCTTCGCCCCGGCGGTCCGCCGCGAGGAGATCGCGCACCGGGGCGCGGTGGAGCGCATCATCGATTTCCTCGACCTTCATCCCTACCGGGATAATGCGGTCGCGGGCCTTCCCTACGGTGTCCGCAAGGTCGTGGAGATCGGCCGGGCGCTTTCCATGGAGCCCAGGCTGATCCTGCTCGACGAGCCCGCATCCGGGCTTTCCGTCGAGGAAGCCGGTGACATGCGGTTCTGGATCGAGGACATACGGGCGCAGCTCGGGGTGACCGTGCTGATGGTGGAGCACAATATGAGCCTCGTCTCGGCCGTCTCGGATCGGGTGATGGTGCTCGCCGACGGTCGCATCATCGCATTGGGCGCACCCCGGGAGGTGCAGTCGGACGCCAGGGTCGTCGAGGCGTATCTTGGGACCGGCACGGCAATGCGATGAGCGATCCGCTTCTCGAAGTTCGCAACCTCGAATGCTTCTACGGCCCGGTGATGGCGCTCCGCGGCGTGAGCCTGCAGGTTCCGGAAGGGAAGGCGGTCGCCGTGCTGGGCGGAAACGGGGCCGGCAAGACCACGCTGCTCAGAACCGTCTCCGGCATCATGGATGCCGAAAAAGGAGAGGTCCTTCTGTCCGGCAAGTCGATCGCGGGCGCCGAACCGGATCGGATCGTTCGCGGCGGGCTGGTGCACGTGCCCGAGGGGCGGGAGGTGTTTCCGCTGCTTACCGTCGAGGAAAACCTGACGATGGGCGCCTACACGCGGCGGGACGACGGCGTGAGCGGGGACGCGGCCGCGGTCTTCGATTACTTCCCGATCCTGAGAGAGCGGATCCGCCAGCCCGCCGGGACGCTTTCCGGCGGCGAGCAGCAGATGCTGGCCATCGCGCGCGCGCTGATGGCGCGGCCGAGGATCATGTTGCTGGACGAACCGTCGCTCGGCCTCTCGCCCGTCATGGTCCGCGATATATTCGCCATCATCCGCAGGCTGAAGGAGGAGCGCGGCGTCACGATGCTGCTCGTGGAGCAGAATGCCGCGATGGCGCTCGACGTCGCCGATTTCGGTTACGTTCTGGAAAACGGGCAGATCGTGATGGACGGTCCGGCGGAACGGCTGAAACGAAACGCCGATATCCAGGAATTCTACCTCGGCGCGCGGACGGTCAGCCCGCGCGGCGACAGGCGCTGGAAGCGCCGCAAGACCTGGAGATCGTGATGGCGGCGGTGCAAGGCGCCCAGGCCGGTGTCCGCGAGAATGGATATCTCGTGGACGGCTGCGACACCCTTCCCAAGCTGTTTCTCGCGCGCTGCCGGACGCTCGGCGAGCGCACGGCCCACCGCGAAAAACACCTCGGCATCTGGAAGAGCCATTCCTGGGTGGAGTTTCTCGATGCCGCCCGCGCGATCGGGCTGGGGCTCGCCGCGCTCGGACTGCGACGGGGCGGTGTCGTCTCGATACTCTCGGAAGACAACAAGGAGTGGATTTACGCCGATCTCGGCATCCAGTGCATGGGCGGCATCGTCTCGGGCATCTACCCCACCGACAGCGCCGAACAGGTCGCGTTCCTGCTCCGGAACTCGGACAGCCGGTTCCTGATCGCGGAGAACGCGGAGCAGCTGGACAAGTTCCTCGAAATCCGCGACCGGGTTCCCGAAGTGTTGAAATGCATCGTGCTCGACCGCGAGGGGTTGCACGGCTTCGTCGACGAGCAGGTCATGTTCCTCGAAGACCTCTACGTCATCGGCCGCAAGGCGCACGAAGACGACCCCGACCGTTTCCGGCGCGAGGTCGAAATGTCGTGTCCCGGCGATACCGCGATCCTGATCTATACCTCCGGTACCACCGGCCGGCCGAAGGGCGCGATGATCTCGCATGAGAACATCATCTGCTCGGCGACAACCGCCCTTCGCGTCCTGCCCACCTCTCAAGGGGACGAGCAGCTTTGCTTCCTGCCGCTGTGCCATGTGCTGGAACGGCTCGTGTCCGTGTTCGTTCCCATCGCGGCGCAATCGGTCGTGAACTTCGCCGAGAGCGTCGAAACCGTCTTCGACGATCTCCGGGAAGTCTCGCCTGCATCGTTCACCGCGGTGCCCAGGATATGGGAGAAGATACACTCCCGCGTTTCCGTGATGTCGCGGGAAGCCACCCCGGTCGGCCGCTGGGCCTACGGCCGGGCCCTGACATGCGGCATGGCGCGCGCGGCCCGTCTGCTTGCCGGGGATCGGGTTCCCGTATGGCTGGAGATCCAGTTCCGGCTCTGGGACCGGCTGGTGCTCGCCAATCTTCGACGGATGATCGGCCTCGACCGCGCGCGGTACGTCGCCACCGGAGCGGCCCCGATATCGCCCGATCTGGTGAAGTGGTACTGGGCGATCGGGCTCGTCATGCTCGAGGGCTACGGCCAGACAGAGAGCTCCGGCGTGCTGTCGGTAAACCTTCCCCGCCGCAGGAGGCTCGGCTCCATCGGTCCCGCCGTCCCCGGCGTGGAGATGAAGATCGCCCCCGACGGCGAGATACTGGCAAGGGGTCCGCTCGTCTTCAAAGGCTATTGGAACGACCCGGCGCTGACCGCCGAGACCGTCCGCGAGGGTTGGCTCCATACCGGAGATGTCGGCCGGGTGGACGATGACGGCTTCTTCTGGATCACCGGGCGTTTGAAGGACATCATCATCACCGCCGGCGGCAAGAACATCAGCCCGGCCGGGATCGAAAACCGGATGAAGTTCTCGCCCTACGTTTCGGATGCCGTTGTTGTCGGCGACAGGCGCCGGTACCTTACGGCGCTCGTCATAATCGACCGGGAGAATGTGGAGAGGTTCGCGCAGGAGAACCGGGTGCCGTTCTCCGATTTTGCCTCCCTCTGCGCCGCGCGGTCGGTTCAGGAGTTGATTTGCGCCGAGGTCGAGACCGTAAACGCCGGGTTGGCGCCGGTGGAGCAGGTCAAGGATTTCCGTCTCATCGATATTCTCCTGACAGCGGAGGACGACGAGATGACGCCGACCATGAAGCTTCGGCGCGGCCTGGTGGAGCAGAAACACGAAGCATTGATCGCACAAATGTATTGATCCCAAGAGGAGACCGGAAATGCGCGTTTCGAGAATGCTTGCCCTGGCGGCGTTCGCCGCGACCCCCGCCCTGGCGGGCCAAGGCGTTAGCGATACGGAAGTCGTCATCGGTTCGGTAAGCGACCTGTCCGGGCCCTTCGCCGCCTTCGGAGCGCCGTCCATCAAGGCGGCGCAGATGCATTTCAGGGCGGTGAACGCGTCCGGCGGCATTCACGGCCGGAAGATCCGCTTCGTCGTGGAAGACAGCAGCTACCAGATGCCGAAAGCGCTGCAGGGCTACAACAAGCTCGTCAACCGGGACAAGGTGTTCGCGATGCTGCTTTCGCTCGGCACGCCGATGAACATCGCCGGATTCAAGTTCACGACCCCGAAGAACATTCCCAATGTCTTTCCCATGACCCTGGCTCGGCAGATTCTGAGCGAACCCATCAGGCTGCGTTTCGCCGCCGCTGCCTTCTATTACGACGAGCTGCGGCAAGCCGCGCGCTACATGGCCAAGAAGCACGGCGTGTCGAAGCTCTGCGCGATGTACATCCCGACCGATTTCGGCAAGGAGGTAAAGGCCGGCCTCGTCGACGAGGCCGGTGCGAACGCCGGGGTGGATTTCGTCGCCGAAACCGCGCACAAGCCGGACGAGGCGGATTTCATCGGCTCCCTGCAAAAGCTGAAGGCGGCCGGGTGCGGGATGATCGGTCTGGCGCTCACGGTCCGTCAGACCATCACTGTCATGGGCACCGCCAGGAAGCTCGGCCTGAGCGGCATCAAGTTCGTCGGTTCGTCGGGCGCGTTTCACACCGTGGTCGCCAAGGTGCCGGGAGGGATCACGGAGGGATTGTACGCCGCCGCGGCCTGGTCGGACCTCGCGGCGCGGGCCGACCGGAAGGAGCCGGCGGCCTTCATCGCGGCCTACAAGAAGGCGTACGGAAAGTTCCCGGGCACCGGAGCGCTGCTGGGCTACGCCGGCGCGGTCAGCTTTACCATGGCGCTCGAGAAGGCGGGGCGCGACCTTTCCGTCGACAGCTTCCTGAAGGCGATGGAAAGCCTCGACTACTACGATCCTTATCTGGACACCCGGATATCATACTCGGCCGACGATCATCAGGGCGCCAAAACGATCGTCCTCTCGGTGGTCAAGGGCGGCGCATGGAAGGAGCTGACGCGCTTCAAGTGACGCTGGGCCACTAATTCCTGAGCGGCTTGCCGGTCTCCAGCATGTGCTCCATGCGGGCGACGGTGGCCGGCATCCGCATCAGGTCGAGAATCGCCTCGCGTTCGAGCTCGGAAAACCGGTCTTCGGGGACTTCCCTGGTGGCGTCGGTATCGCCGCCGGTCAGCACCGTGCCGAGGCGGTCCACCACCACCAGGTCGTGCGGCGTCGCCTTTCGCGTCTTGGCGAGCCCCTTGACCGCCATCTGGAGCGCGATCCGCCCGGTCTTGCCCGGCAGCTTGACCGTCGCCGGTTCCGGCGGCGCGTAGTCCTCCGCCAGCGCCAGCGCCCTCGCCTTGGCATCGGCCAGCAGGCGGTCGCGGTTGGCGGTAATACCGTCGCCCTCGCGCAGGAACCCGAGCTTCCGCGCTTCCTTGGCCGAGCGCGAGACCTTGGCGAGCCCGATGGTCTCGAAGACCCTGGAGATCGCCGGCATCGAACCGCCGAACCCGGGCCGGCCGGAACCCAGCCCGCGCAGCATCATCTCCTTGCATCCGCCCCAACCGGGCACGATTCCGACGCCCACCTCGACGAGCCCGATATAGCTCTCCGCGTGGGCCTGAACCGCGTCGCAGTGGAGCAGGATTTCGCAGCCGCCGCCGAGCGCCATGCCCGCGGGGGCGCCGACCACCGGGAACGGCGCGAACTTGAGCGCCTTGTAGGCTTCCTGGCCCTGCGCGACGGTCCGCTCGATCGTCGGCCATGCGCCGACATTGACGGCGAACAAGGCGAGGCCGAGGTTCATCCCGACCGAGAAGTTGCTGCCCTCGTTGTGGATCACCAGCGCCTTCATCCCGCCGCCCACGATCCCGAGCGATCGGTCGATCAGCGCCATGATCTCCGTGTCGAGGGCGTTCATCTTGGTATGGAACTCAAGGCAGGCGACGCCGTCCCCGACATCCCACAGGCTCGCCGAACCGTTGCGCGCCAGCGGCCGACCGGTTCGTTTGACGTCGGAGAGGAGGAGCACGCCCTCGGGGCGGGTCGCGGAGCGGTAGCGCCCGCCGTCGCCGAGATGGTCGCGGCGACCGTCCGCGGTGCGGTAGAAACTCCCGCTGTCGACGGCCGCCTTCAGCAGCGGCGGCGTTTCCCTTCCTTCGGCGGCGAGCTTCCCGGCGAACCACTCCGCGCCCAGATCGTCGATGATCTCGAACGGGCCGCGCTTCCAGTTGTAACCGAGGCGCATGGCGCGATCGACCGCCTCGACGTCGTCCGCGATCTCCGGTACCAGACCGGCGGCGTAGGCGAGCGTTCCCGACATCACCTTCCAGGCATAGGCACCGGTCCTGTCGGGGAATTCGAGCAGCGCGCGAAGCGAGCCCGCGGACTCCTCGATGCTCGGAAGGCGGGGGCGCCGGGCGGCTTCGTATTCGCCCGACTCCAGGTCGATCGCCTGCTTTTCCCTCTTATCCGAGTCGGGGTCCAGGCGGTAGAACCCGCCCTTGCCTTTGCGCCCGGTGTAGCCCTCGGCGATCATCGAGCGGATGAGCGCCGGCTCGTCGTAGATGACGGCGAGGGGATCGTCGGCGGGCAAGGTGTCCTTGAGGCTGCGGCCCACCAGCGGCATCAGGTCCAGACCCACCAGATCCAGCAGGCCGAACACGCCGGTCTTCGGCGCGCCGATCGGGCGGCCGAGGAGCGCGTCGGCTTCCTCCACCGTGATGCCGTCTTCGAGCGCCGCCCCGACGGCGGCGACCAGCCAGTAGGTGCCGATCCGGTTCGCGATGAAGCCGGGCGTGTCGTTGCACGCCACCACGCTCTTCCCCAGCTTGCGGTCTGCGAAGTCGGAGACCGCCTCCGCCGCGTCCGCACGGGTCTCTGGCCCCGCCGCCACTTCCAGCAGCCGCATGTATCGCGGCGGGTTGAAGAAGTGGGTGATGAGGAAATCGCGCGCGAAGCTCTCCGGCATCCCGTCGGTCAGCGCCCGCCACAGGATGGTCGAGGTGTTGGACGAAACGATCGAGCCCGTCTTGCGCGCCGCATCGATCCGGCGGTAGACGGCCTGCTTGACATCGACCCGTTCGGTCACCGCCTCGACGATCCAGTCCGCGTCGCCAAGCAGGTGCAGATGGTCCTCGATGTTGCCCGTGACGACGCGCCTGGCGTCCGCCCTGTCCATGAAGGGGGCGGGATCGTCCTTGAGCATCCGCGCCACCGCGCCCTCGGCCAGCGCGTTCCGGTTGCCGTCGTCTTCCGGCACGATATCGAGCAGCACGACCTCGTGGCCGGCATTGGCGATGTGCGCTGCCATGGCGCCGCCCATCAGGCCGGCGCCGATGACGGCGGCCTTCTCGATCGGCATCAGGCGGCCTCGATCACCGTGGAAATACCCTGGCCGCCCCCGATGCACTGGGTGGCGAGGGCGTAGCGCTTGTCCTCGCGGCGCAGCAGTTGCGCCGCCTTGCCGGTGATGCGCGCGCCGGTGGCGCCGAGCGGATGGCCGAGCGCGATCGCGCCCCCGTCGATATTCATGCGCTCGAGATCGATGGAGAGCTCGCGCACGCAGGCGAGCGCCTGCGCCGCGAACGCCTCGTTGAGCTCGATCACGTCGATGTCCGCCATCTTCAGCCCCGCCCGGGCGAGCGCCTTTTCCGACGAGACGACGGGCCCGTAGCCCATGATCTCCGGCGCGCAGCCCGCGACCGCGATCGCCCTGATCCGCGCGAGCACCGCAAGCTCGTTGCGCGCCGCGAAGTCCTCGGTGCAGACCAGCACGGCGGCGGCGCCGTCGGTGAGCGGAGAAGAGGTGCCCGCGGTGACGGTGCCTTCAGCGTCGAACGCGGGTTCCAGCCCGGCGAGGATTTCCGCGCTGGTGCCGGGCCGGATGCAGCCGTCGCGGTCCACCGTGCCCCCGCCGGTCTCGACGGCGATCACCTCGCCCGAGAATTTGCCTTCGTCCCACGCCTGCGCCGCGCGGGCGTGGCTGGCGACGGCGAGCGACTCCTGTTCTTCGCGGGTGATCTGGTACTTGCGGGCGAGGTTCTCGGCGGTCTCGCCCATCGACATGTAGGCGCCCTCGTTGCGTTCGTAGAGATCCGGGTTGGGCGCCGGGTTGAAGCCGCCCATCGGTATCCGGCTCATCGACTCGACACCCGCACAGATGAACGCCTCGCCGGCCTCCATGCGGATCGCGCCCGCCGCCATGTGGATCGCCTGCATCGACGAGCCGCAGAAACGGTTCACCGTGGTGCCCCCGATGGAAATGGGCAGGTCCGCGATCAGGCCTACGATGCGGCCGAGGTTGAAGCCCTGCTCCCCTTCGGGGAAGGCGCAGCCGACGATGAGATCCTCGATTTCCGCGGGATCGACCCCGGTCCGGTCGAGCAGCCCCGACACCACCTCGGCCGCGAGGTCGTCCGGCCGTTTCTCGACCAGGGCGCCCTTGTGGGCGAAGTGAAAGGGCGAACGGACATAGCCGGCGATGACGGCGTGGTTCATGTTCGGGTGCCTCGCGGTGTTGTGCATGCGTCGGTCGGCGGCGTCGTGCCGCGGTCAGCCGGAGCCATCGGCGGCGGCGTTCCGCTTGGCGGCCTCTTCGGCCACCAGCTCCTTCTTGGACAGCTTGCCGATGATCGTCTTCGGGAGCTCGTCGCGGAACTCGATCTGCTTGGGCATCTCGATCGGGGACAGTTTGTCCTCCAGGAAGCCGGTCAGCTCGTCGGCACTCAGGCTTTCGCCGTCCTTCAGCCGCACGAAGGCCTTGACGGTCTGCTGGCGGCGGGCGTCGTCGACGCCGATGACCGTCACCTCCAGGACCGAGGAGTGCTTGTAGATCGCCTCTTCGACATGTCGCGGATAGATGTTGTAGCCGCCCGCGATGATGACTTCCTTCAGCCGGTCGATGAGGTAGACATAGCCGTCCTCGTCGATATGGCCCACGTCCCCGGTGTGGAAGCGCCCGCCGGCCAGCGCCTTGGCGTTTTCCTCCTCCCGGTTCCAGTAGCCTTTCATCACCTGCGGGCCGCTGATGCAGATCTCGCCGGTCTCGCCCTGCGGCAGCACGGTCTCCGGGTCGTCGATCGAGGCGATCTCCACCACGGTGCCGGGCACCGGCAGGCCGAGCGAGCCTTCGCGGCTGCCGCCGGGAACGGTCGGGTTGCAGGTCGCGACCGGCGAGGTCTCGCTGAGCCCGTAGCCTTCGACGAGCGTGCAGCCGGAAAGCGTCTGGAACCGGTCCTGAACCTCGCGCGGCAGCGCGGCGCCGCCCGAGAAGCAGAGCTTGATCGAGGACAGGTCGCATTTGCCGGCCGCGACGTCGGGATGGTCGTTGATCGCGATGTAGATGGTCGGCACCGCGGGGAAGAGCGTCGGCTTCTTTCTGTCGATGACCTTGAGCACCGTGTCGAGCTCGAAGCGCGGCAGCAGGATCATCTTGGCGCCGAGGCGGATGCTGAAATTCATCACCACCGTCATCGCGAACACATGGAACAGCGGCAGCACGCCCACCATGATCTCCCCGCCCTCCTCGGCGTCGGGCATCACCATTGCGGTCTGCGCCGTGTTCGCGATCAGGTTGGCGTGGGTCAGCATCGCGCCCTTCGACGTCCCGGTCGTGCCGCCGGTGTATTGCAGCACCGCGATGTCGTTCTCCGGGTCGACCTCGATCGGCTCCGGCTTGCCCGCGTTGTCGGTCAGGTCGCGGAAGAATACGTGACGGGAATCCCGCGGCACGCTGGCGATCTCCCGGCGCTTGACGATGGGAAAGAGCAGCCCCTTCAGGCGCGGCAGCATCTCCGCCATCGGGCAGACCACGAGGTGGCTCAGCCGCGTCTCGTCGAGCGCGACGCGGGCCTTGTCGTAGAGCAGAGACAGGTCGAGGGTGACGAGGATATCGGTTTCCGAATCCTCGATCTGCGTCCTGATCTCTTCGATCGCGTAGAGCGGGTTGAAGTTGACCACCGTCCCGCCCGCCTTGAGCACGCCGAAATAGCAGATGACGGAGGCCGGGCAGTTGGGCAGGAGCAGGCCGACCTTGCGGCCCTTGCCCACCCCGAGCTTCTGAAATCCCTCCGCCGCCCTGTCCGCCAGCGCACCGAGCTCGCCATAGCTCGTGACGCGGTCCAGGAAGTCGATGGCGGGCCGGTCAGCGTAGCGCGCGACCGCGTCGTCCAGCAACAGATGCAGCGCCCCGGTCGGAATCTCGGCGTGCCAGTCGACGTTCGGCGGATAAGATTTTTCCCAAGGGTGGGCGCCGCTTCGGGCTTCTGTGTCCGCCATGCGCTCCGATCCTTCCGCCGGGAGTTTGCCGCGGCTCGGGGTCCGTCCGGCCGGGCCGCCACAGCAAACTATGGGAACGCCGGGAAATACCGTCAAGGCGCGGTATCGCGTGCGTCCGGGTGCTGTGGCATGGTGCCGGGCCGCGGCCAGGTCCCGGACCGGGAGAGACCATCATGCAGACCTACAGGGCACCGCTTCGCGACATGCGCTTCGTGCTCAACGAGCTCCTCGATGTGGGCACGCTTTCCACCCTGCCCGGTTACGAGGAGGCGACGCCCGATCTCATCGACGCCGTGATCGAGGAGGGGGCGAGGCTCTGCGAGAACACGCTCTTGCCGCTCAACCGGCCGGCCGACGAGGAGGGCTGTCACTACGAGAACGGCGCGGTGCGCACGCCCCGAGGCTACAAGGATGCCTATCGCCGCTTCGTCGAGGCCGGCTGGACCGGCGTGACTGTCGCGCCCGACTATGGCGGCCAGGGCCTGCCGGAGCTGGTGAGCGTGGTGTTCGACGAGATGGTCTGCTCCACCAATCTCGCCTTCGGCGTCTACCCGCTGCTCTCGAAGGGCGCTGCGGCGCTGATCGGCGCCCATGCCGCCGACGACCTCAAGGAAACCTACCTGCCCCGGCTCGCCGACGGCAGCTGGAGCGGCACCATGTGCCTGACGGAGCCGCATTGCGGCACCGATCTCGGCCAGATCCGCACCCGGGCTACGCCGATCGGAGACGACCGCTACGCGGTTACCGGGACCAAGATATTCATCTCGGCGGGCGAGCACGATCTGACCGAGAACATCGTCCACCTGGTGCTCGCAAGGCTGCCCGACGCACCGCCGGGCGTGCGCGGGATCAGCCTGTTCCTGGTGCCGAAGCGCAAGACCGCCCCGGACGGCGGCGCCGGGCCGGCGAACGGCGTCCGCTGCGGCTCGATCGAGAAAAAGATGGGCATCCACGGGTCCGCGACCTGCGTGATGCATTTCGAGGAAGCGGAAGGCTACCTGATCGGCGCGCCGCACCAGGGGCTCCGCTGCATGTTCACCATGATGAACGGGGCGCGGCTCGGGGTCGGGCTCCAGGGCCTCGGGCTCGGCGAGACCGCCTATCAGAGCGCCGCCGCCTATGCGCGGGAACGCCGCCAGGGGCGCGCGCTCAAGGGCGCGGCCGAGCCGGACGCCGCCGCCGACCCGATCGTCGTCCACCCCGACGTGCGCCGCATGCTGCTGAACGCGCGGGCGCTGAACGAGGGCGCCCGGGCGCTCGCCTATTGGGTAGCGCTCCAGCTCGACATCTCGCACCGCCATCCCGACGCGACGGTGCGCGAGGATGCCGACGAGCTGGTCCAGCTGATGACCCCGATCATCAAGGCGTTCTTCACCGATTACGGCTTCGAGGCGACCAATCTCGCGGTCCAGGTCCATGGCGGGCACGGCTATATCCGCGAGCACGGCATGGAACAGCTCGTTCGCGACGCCCGGATCTCCCAGATCTACGAGGGCGCGAACGGCATCCAGGCGCTCGACCTCGTCGGCCGCAAGCTGCCGCGGCGGGCGGGCCGTTTCCTCCGGCACTTCTTCCACCCGGCCATCGCCTTCGTCGAGGCTAACCGGGACGACCCGGCGCTTGAAGACATCGTGGGTCCGGTTGGCAAGGCGCTGGAAAAGCTCCAGGCGGCGACGCTGACCGTCGCGCAGCGGGGCCTCGGCGATCCCGAGGAGGCCGGCGCTGCGGCGTCGGACTATCTCCGGATGTTCGGGCTGGTGGCTGTGGGCTACATGTGGTGCCAGATGGCCAGGCTCGCCGCGGACAAGGCGAACGGCGATGCGTTCTACGAATCCAAGCTGAAGACCGCGCGGTTCTACGTGCAGAAGATCCTGCCCGACACCGCCGGCCTGTTCCTCAAGATCATGGCCGGCAAATCGACGGTCATGGCCCACGGCGCCGAGGAATTCTGACCGGGCCCCGGCATTGACGAAGAACGCGGAAACCCAGGTCGCGATCGTCGGAGCCGGCCCGGTCGGCCTCGCGCTGGCAATCGAGCTCGGGCTGCGCGGGGTGGCCTGCATCCTGGTCGAACAGCACCGGGGCCATCCCCGCGTGCCGCGGATGAGCGGCGTCAGCAGCCGCAACATGGAGTTCTGCCGGCGCTGGGGGATCGCGGAGAAGGTGCGCGGCGCGGCGTGGTCGGATACCCACCCCTCGGATTTCGTCTATGTCGAATCGATGACCGGCCGCGAGCTGGCCCGGCTCCCGATACCGTCCTACCGGGAACGCGAAGGACGGATCGACTACTCGCCGGAAGGCTCGGCCACTTGCCCGCAGATCTATTTCGACCCGCTGCTCGCCGAGAAGGCGCGGTCGGTGGACGGGGTGACGCTCCGATACGGCACGCGGCTCGAAAGCTTCGAGCAGGACGGGGAGGGAGTCCGCGCCCATGTCGTCGACTCACGCTCGGGAGAGCCCGGGACCGTGTCCGCCCGGTATCTCGTGGGCTGCGACGGCGCCGGCGGAACCGTCCGGCGGGAGCTCGGAATTCCGCTCGACGGGCAGGGAACCATCGCGAGGAGCGTCAACATCTTCTTCCGCTCGCCCCGGTTCATGGAGATGCACGACAAGGGCTGGGCCCGGTTCTTCCGCTGTTTCGACGAGGACGGGTGCTGGGGCGAGGCGATCGGGATCGACGGCAGGGAGTTGTGGCGATTGTCGGTTTTCCACGATTCCGCGCCGGACCTCGCAGGGCACTCCTATCTCCGCAAGCTCGCGGGCCGCGACTTCGAGTACGAGATCCTCGACGTGTCCCCGTGGGAACGGCGGGATTTCGTCGCGCGCTCCTTCCGCAGCGGACGGGTGCTGATCGCGGGCGACGCGGCGCACGAGGCGTCGCCCACCGGCGGCGCCGGAATGCATATCGGCGTGTGCGAGACCGTCAATCTCGCATGGAAGCTCGCCGCCCTGCTCGACGGGTGGGGCGGGGGCGGACTCCTCGACTCCTACCAGACGGAATCGAAACCGATCGCCGAGCGCATCGTGGAACTCTCGACCCGGACCTACGACGCCCTCGCCGCGTTGCCCGGAGGGGAGGCGTTCCGCCGGGCGTTCGAGGACGATCCAGATATCCTGCTCGCGCTGACCCTGCCGGAACAGCTCCGCGCGCAGTTCTGCTACGAGGAATCGCCGATCTGCGTTCCGGACGGGACGCCGCCGCCGGAAGGGGCGGACGCGTTGCTTCCCTCGGCGAGGCCGGGGACTCGCGCGCCCCATTGCTGGATCGCGGAAGGGCAGTCGATGCTGGACCTGTTCGGCGGTGGGTTCGTTCTGGTGCGCTTCGGCGCCGCGCCGCCCGACGTCTCGCCGGTCGCCGCGGCCGCGGCCAGGGCGAGCGTTCCCCTGGAGGTTGTCGACATCGACCGTCCGGAGGCCGCGGAGCTCTATGGCCGGCGGCTGGTTCTCGTCCGCCCGGACGGTCATGTCGCGTGGCGGAGCGATATGCCGCCGGACGACCCGGCCGCGCTGATCGACTGCGTGTGCGGCGCCGCACGGGGGCAATTCGGGACGGGAAAGGCGAAAGGTCGCTAATGGGACTCGGGATTCGCTTCGACGGTTTCGACCGTCTCTCCGACTCGCTCGAAGTCGTCCGCAGGGCGGAGGAGGCGGGCGCGGACCGGATCTGGATGGCGGAGCATATGGGCTATCGCGAGGCGGTCGTCGCCTGCACCGCCTACGCGATGTCGACCGAGACCGCGACGGTGATCCCGACGGCCATCAGCCCCTATCTGTGGCACCCGATGCCGACGGCGATGTCGCTCGCGACCTTGGCGGATGTGGCGCCCGGACGCGTCGGCGTCGCGGTCGGCGTGGGCAATCCGCTGTTCCTGGGCGAATCCGGCGTGGAGCCCGTCAAGCCGGTTCGCGCCGTCCGGGAATTCGTCGAATGCCTGCGCGCGCTGTGGACCGGCGAGGCGGTCGACTATGACGGAGACTTCTTCCGCCTCTCCGGCGCCCGGATGTCGTTTTCCCCGTCGCACCCGATCCCGATCTATATCGCCGCGACGGGGCCGCAGATGCTGCGGCTCACCGGGCGGATCGCGGACGGGGTGGTGCTGTCCGGCGGGCTCACCGTCCGGCACGTGAAGTACAGCCTCGGACGGATCGCCGACGGCGCGCGAACGGCCGGCCGCGACCCGGCGGAGGTCCGGAACGCGGCGTTTCTCTATTTCTCAGTCTCCGCCGACGGGCGCGAGGCCGTCGATTTCCTGCGCGGTCGGCTCGCCTTTCTTTTCCGCAACCGCGCGATGGCGGAAAACATCCGCTCGTCGGGCCTGCCCATCGACCACGAGGCGATCGTCGCCGCCGTCGCGGAACGGGACATGGAAACCGCGAAGAGCCTCGTTCCCGACGATGCGGTGGACGCCTTCGCGGTCGGCGGGACGGTCCGCAACTGCCGCGACCGGCTCGCCGCCTATCTCGAAACCGGCGTCGCCGAACCCGTCATCCAGATCAGCGGATCGCCGGAAAGCCGCGCGCTCGCGTTCCGGGTGCTGCGGGAATTCGCCGCCGGTTAACCGCTGAAGTCTTCGGCCTCCAGCCGTCCCGCGTCGAGTAGCTGCGCTCTTGCGAGCGCCTTCCAGTCGGCCCGCATCATGAAGCCGGGCACCGAGTGGCAGCGCTCCTCGGACACGCGAAGTATTTCCTCGTCCGACAGCGAGAGGTCGAGCGGCCAGGCGCTCGGCGCCGGGGTGTACCAGTCGGACTCCCGGCTGAGCTCGATGACGTTGCCCTCGGGGTCGTTGCAGTAGAGCGAGAAGGAATTGCCGTGATCGACCGGGCGATAATCGTCGACCTCCGGATGGGCGTACATCCGGTCGCAAACGCCGCGGAGCGCCGGGATCGACGGCACCCGGAAGGTCACCTGGTTGATGCTGCTCGGCACGTCCGCCGGGCGTCCCGCCGCCAGCACGATCTGGGCGATCTGGCCCGGGTCGCGGGTGAGGTAGACGATGTCGGCCGCCGGCACCTCGCCCACCGCCGGCCGCCGCCCGCGCCCGGTGACGAGGTACCCCAGCTCGTCGACATAGAAGGAGGCGAGGGCGTCGAGGTCGATCGCTTCCATGCCGACGCGGAACATCGAGACGGACGGGAACGGCGCGGATCGTGCGGTATCGAAGTCGTTGCGGAACACCGGTCCGGCGCCCGCCGGGGCGGGGCCGACCGAGGGCGTCGCCTGCCGCTGCAGCTTGCCGCTCGCGGCCAGCGCGGTCTCGATCTCCGCCCGCCACGCCCCGCGGGCGCGGAAGCCGTCCAGACCCTTGCAGCGATCCAGCGTCGTCGAGCGGATCGTTTCGTCGTCCGCGTCCAGGTCGAGCGGCCAAGCCCGGGGCTGCGGGACGAACCAGCCGGTGTCGACGTCGATCGTGACCGGGATTCCCGTCGGGTCCCTGAAATGGAGCGTCCAGGATACGCCGTGGTCGACCGCCGTGACGCCGCTCACGTCCGGCTCGTCGGACAGCAGGGACGCGATGCGCTTGAGCTCCGCCAGGCTCGGCGCCAGGAAGCCGAGATCGGCGACGGTCGTCGGATGCGCCGGATCGCGCCCGCTGATCGCGACGAGCTGGTGGTGCTCGAACGGGCGGCGGGTCATGAAGCAGATTTGCTGCTTGGCAAACCGGCCATGGTCGCTGATGCCGAAGCCGAACGCGTTCGTCCAGAAATCGACGGCGCGGTCGTAATCGTCGGTGTAGTAGCCGAAATGGCTGAACACGAGGGGCGGCGCGGTTGGATCGTTGGATGGCATGGTTTCGGCCTCTCTTTGCCGTTGGGGACATCGTGGCGGCTATTCCCGGCATCGGCAAGCGGGCCGCGCGCGACGGCACGGTTGTTGAACATGCCCGGCTGTTTGGGCACCGTTGGGTTCCCGCCCATGGGTGAAGAGGGGGCAGCATGACGGTCGAGCGGATCGCGATTTTCGGCGCCGGCGGGGGCGGCACGTCGGCGGCGGCGCACCTGACGACGCTCGGGTTCGAGATCCGGCTCTACAGCCAGGACGCGGATGCGCTGGCGCCGCTGCAAGAGATCGGCGGTATCCACTACACCGCCCCGTTCGGGGACGGGTTCGCGCCGATTCCGACGATCACCGGCGACGCGGAAGCGGCGATGGACGGCGCGGAAGTCGTGATGATCGTGAGCCCCGCCCATCTGCACGAGAAATGGGTTTCCGCCGCCGCGCCCCACCTGAGGGAAGACCAGGTGCTCTTCGTCTCGCCCGGCCACACGCTCCTGCTCATCCCGCATGTGCTGCGGGAGCACGGAATCGAGCATCCGGTGTTCTGCGAGACCGCGACGCTGCCCTATCTCTGCCGCCGCATCGAGCCCACCAAGTGCCGGATTTCACGGGTGTCGGATTTCATGGTCTTCGGCGGCTTTCCCGGAAAGGAGACGGGGCGGCTCCACGAGGTGGTGAAGACCGTCTACCCGTCGGTGCAGCCCTTCGCCAACGTGCTGGAGACGGTGTTCCCCTACGGCAACGCGATCCACCACCCGCCCGCCGTGCTCTGCAACGCGGGGCGGATCGAGGCGACCGGCGGCGACTTCCGGCACTATTACGACGGCATCACGCCGTCGGTCGGACGGCTGATCGACGCCGTCGACCGAGAGCGTCTCGCCGTCGCCGAGGCGCTCGACGCCAGGACCATGCCCTTCGTCGAGCTGTTCTGGCGCATGGGCTACACCACCGACGAGGCCGGCGCCTCGGGGCTATCCTACGAGGCGTTCCACCAGAGCGAGCCGGACAAATGGATCATGGCGCCGACCAGCCTCCGGCACCGATACCTGCTCGAGGACGTGCCCTACGGCCACCTGATCTATTCCGAGCTCGGGCGCGTCGCCGGCGTGCCCACGCCGATCATCGACCACGTCATCCACCTCGCGTCGGTGATCATGGAACGCGACTTCCGTTCCGAGGGGCTGACGCTCGCGAAGATGGGCCTCGGCGATATCGACCGGGACAGTTTTCTCCGCCTTCTGGAGCACGGGTTCGCCGGGCGCGGCATCTCGACCTGAGCCGTAGCAATTGGTATTGGTTTCCGAGGCATGCGGCGGGTCCGCGATCCGACCGCAGGCCCGGCGACCGGGAGTAATAGTGGCACAGCGGAGCGATAGGGCGGGGTGCAGATGAACGCCGACCTGCCGACCGACGACCTCAAGAGGAGGCGCGCCCGCAAGGAGAGCTTCGGGCCCATCGGCCAGCCCGGCCTGGAGCTGGAACGCGTCGCGAACGGCTGGAAGATGAAGCTCGTGCAGGAATTGAAGGCCGCCGGATTCCACGTCGGCGCTAGTCGGGTGTTGGAGACATGAACCCCAAACTGTCGGTTCCGAAGACCGAACTGGCCGTTTTCTGTCGGGCGCACGGGATTCGGCGGCTTGCAATCTTCGGCTCGGCGTTGCGGGACGATTTCGGTCCCGAGAGCGATGTCGACGTGCTAGTCGAGTTCGTGCCCGACCGCGTCCCTGGCCTGCTGGGCATCGCGGGAATGGAGATCGAGCTATCGACGCTGTTTTCGGGTCGTAAGGTGGCCATGCGCACCCCCGAGGATTTGAGCCGCTATTTCCGCCAGGAAGTCCTCGACACGGCGGAAGTCCAGTATGCGCAGGCACGATGAGAACCGATTGAGGCACATGCTGGACACCGACCGCCAACCGGTCCTTTCGCTGGTCAAGGACATCGAGATCGTCGGAGAGGCGGCGACCCGTGTTTCGGAACCTGCGCGCCGGCGTTTGCCGGAGATGCCGTGGGAGCGGATCGTCGGGATGCGCAATCGGCTCGTGCACGCCTACTTCGACGTTAACCTCGATATCGTCTGGAAGACGGTAAGGGAGGACTTGCCTGCGTTGATTGCCCTGCTTGAATCCGCCATCCCGCTCGATCCGCCGGAGGCCGATTAGCGGTCCGGGCGACCGTCGGGCCGCCGATCGTCGATTGTCCCTACCGGGAGCCGGCGCCGGTTTGACCTTCGTCCACCGATCCGCGATCTTCCGCCCGGGTCCGACGGCACCGCCCGGCGAGAAGACCTCCCCCGCCTGCACTCGGAGACACGACGATGGGCGAAGCGCGCAACGTTCTTTGGATCATGGCCGACCAGCTTCGCTGGGATTACCTCTCCTGCTACGGCCATCCCCATCTGCACACGCCCCATCTCGACCGCCTGGCCGGGCGCGGGGTGCGGTTCACCAACGCCTACGTGCAGTCGCCGTTCTGCGGCCCGTCGCGCATGTCGTCCTATACCGGGCGCTACTGCCGCTCGCACGGGGTGACCTGGAACGGCTTTCCGCTGCGCGTCGGCGAACCGACGCTGGGCGACCATCTGCGCGAGATCGGCGTGACGCCCGCGCTGGTGGGCAAGACCCACATGATCCCCGACACGCGCGGGATGGAATGGCTCGGGATCGACCCCGATTCTGCCATCGGCGTCAGCATCTCCGAGTGCGGCTTCGAGCCGTTCGAGCGCGACGACGGGCTCCACCCCTACGGCCCGCTCGATCCCGACCCGGACTACAACGACTGGCTGAGGGAGCAGGGGGTGAACGCGCCCAACCCGTGGGAGGAGCACGCCAACGCGGCGATCGACGCGGACGGCGATCGGCGGTCGGGCTGGCTGCTGAAATACGCCAACCTTCCGGCCGACATCGCCGAGGAGCATTCCGAGACACCCTACATGACCGGGCGGGCGATCGACTTCATGGACCGGGCCGGCGACGCGCCCTGGCTCTGCCACCTCTCCTACATCAAGCCGCACTGGCCCTATATCGTGCCCGCGCCCTACCACGACATGTACGGCAAGGAGCACGTCCTGCCGGCGGTGCGCACCGACGAGGAGCGCGAGACCGACCACCCGGTCTTCCGCGCCTACATCGAGTCGCGGGTCTGCCGCACCTTTTCGCGCCAGGAAGTGCGCGAGCGGGTGATCCCGGCCTATATGGGCCTGGTCAAGCAGATCGACGACCAGATGGGACGCCTCTTCGCCTGGATGGAGGAACGCGGGCTGATGGAGAACACGATGATCGTGTTCACCTCCGACCACGGCGACTATCTGGGCGATCACTGGATGGGCGAGAAGGATCTGTTCCACGACGCCTCGGTGAAGGTGCCGCTGATCGTCTACGATCCGCGCGACGAGGCGGACGCCACGCGCGGCATGGCGCGGGACGAGCTCGTCGAGTGCATCGACCTCGCGCCGACCTTCCTCCGCTATCACGGCGGGCGCGACCTGCCGCACATCATCGAGGGCCGCGCGCTCGACCCGCTGCTGCATTCCGCGGACCCGCCCCGGGAGTGGCGGCGCTACGCGATTTCCGAATACGACTACGCCACCCGGCCGGCGCGCACGGCCATCGGCAACGCGCAGGAGGACGCCCGGCTGCTGATGATCCGCGACGAGCGGTGGAAATACATCCATGCCGAGGGGTTCCGCCCGATGCTGTTCGACCTCGAGGCCGACCCCGACGAGCTGAAGGATCTCGGCGCGAGCGCGCAGCCGGAACACGAGGCGGTCCGCGCGCGGCTGCACGAGGCGCTGTTCGCCTGGGCGCGGCAGCACCATTGCCGGATCACGCTGGAGCCCGAGACCATCGAGCGGATGACCGCCGCGGTGGAGCCGCCCGGCATCCTGATCGGTTTCTGGGACGAGGCGGAATACGAAGCGGCGTTCGGCAAGCCCTTCGCGGAGCGGCCCTGACCGTGCCGATCCGTACCGCCGCGCAGTTCCTGGACGCGCTCAAGGACGACCGCGACATCTCCATCGAAGGGGAGCGGGTCAAGGACATCGCCGGCGACCCCCGCTTCGCCGGCGCCGCCCGGGCGATGGCGCGGCTGATGGAGTTGCAGCACGAGCCCGGGCTGCACGAGATCATGACCTACGAGTCGCCCGACACCGGCGATCCGGTGGGTATGACGCACCTCCAGCCGAGGACCAAGGACGAGGTCGTCGCGCGCAACGACGCGATCAAGGTCTGGATGGACGAGTCCTGCGGCATGCTGGGCCGCTCGCCGGACTTCAAGAACGTGATGATCTCCGCCTACGCCGCGGCGGGCGAACGGTTCGACCGCGAGGCGTTCGAGGGCGGCAACAACGTCCGCGCCTTCCACCGCCACGTGCGCGAGAACGACCTGATCACCACCCACGTGCTGGTCAATCCGCAGGTCGACCGCTCCCGCCCGGCGCATCTGGAGACCTCCGAGGTGGTCGCCCAGATCGTGGGCGAGACCGACGCGGGCTTCACGATCCGGGGCGCCCGCATGGTGGCGACGCTCTGCGCGCTCGCCGACGAGCTCCTGGTGATGCCGGCGGCGTCGCGCTGGTCGGACGACGTGCGCGACACGACCGCGTTCTCCTTCGGCTTCGCGATCCCGGTGTCGACGCCGGGGCTCCGCTTCATCTGCCGCCCGCCGGTGGCCCAGACCAACGCGCCGACGCTGCTCGACCATCCGCTGTCGCTGCAATACGACGAGTCCGACGGGCTGGTGATCTTCGACGACGTGACGGTGCCGTGGGAGCGGACCTTCATCTACCGCGACCCGGAATTCGACCAGCTGGTCAACCCGCAATCCCACACGCTGCCCAACACGCTGATGCAGTCCGTGGTCCGCGCGACGTCGAAGTCGGAGTTCATGATGGCGCTGACGCTGGCCGTGGCGCGGGCGTCCAAAATCGATGTCCACAACCCCGTCCAGGTGCAGCTCGCCGAGACCATCGCCATCGCCGAGTTCGCGCGCACCTGCCGGGTGGCGGCCGAGGCGGAGGCGCGCGAGACCGAGTTCGGCACCTGGGTCGCCGGCACCCGCCCGCTGCAGACCTGGCAGAGCATGTACTGGAAGATGTACAACCGCCAATGCGAGATCCTGAACACGCTGGGCGCCGGCGGGATGGTCGCCGTGCCGTCCTATGCCGAGGTGGCGGGCGAGCTCCGCGACAATGTCGAGATGTATTTCCAGTCCGCCAACGCGAGCTCGCCCGAGCGGATCAAGCTCTTGCGGCTCGCCTTCGATGCGTCGCTCTCCAGCTTCGCCGGGCGCCAGCGGCTCTACGAGCAGTTCTATACCGGCGATCCGATGCGCACCCAGGCGCTGTTCTACCGGACATACGACACCGACTCCCACATCGACCGCATCCACGCGATGCTCGACGATCTGGAGAAGCGGGACGCCGGCCGCTGAAGGATCGGCTGGCGGTTCGCCCGGGGCGCGGCCAGCCCGCATTTCTCACCAGTGTCATGGCCTGCGCGGCGCTGTCCGGCCGACAGGGCAGGAGAGCCGCGCGGCGCGATGCGGGGACATCGGGCAAGCGGCTCGACGCACCCTGTCGGCCGGACAGCGCCGCCCGAAGGGTCGCGTCCAAGCGCCCGCCCGCTGCGTCGCGGGCCTCGACCGTAGTCCCCGCTACGCTCTTCGGCCCGCTCCTGACGGATCGAACGCCTGGACGCGACGCAGGCCGTGACACTGGTGAGAAATGCGGGCTAAGCTTTCCGGCGACCCGGCCCGCGGAGACGATGCGATGACGACCAGAGCCGACGGCGAGGCGCCGGCGGGAACCGCTCCCGATGGCAACGGCGCGGCCCCGGCCGACGGCGCCGCCGGGCCGGAGCGCGATCGCGACGCGATCCGCCGGATGTTCGAGACCGGCGAATACCCCTACGAGGACAAGCTCACCCGCCGGGTCTACGAGGAGCAGAAGGCCCAACTCCAGGTCGAGCTCCTGAAGGTCCAGGACTGGGTGAAGGAGACCCGGAGCAAGATCGTCCTCCTGTTCGAGGGGCGGGACGCCGCCGGCAAGGGCGGGACCATCAAGCGGTTCACCGAGCATCTCAACCCGCGCGGCGCCCGCGTGGTGGCGCTCGACAAGCCGACCGAGGCCGAGCGGACCGAATGGTTCTTCCAGCGCTATATCCGCCATCTGCCCCACGGCGGCGAGATCGTCCTGTTCGACCGCTCCTGGTACAACCGGGCCGGCGTCGAGCGGGTGATGGGGTTCTGCAACGGCAAGGAATATCTGGAGTTCATGCGCCAGGTGCCCGAGCTCGAGCGCATGTTCGTGCGCAGCGGGATCGTCCTGTTCAAGTACTGGTTCTCGGTCACCCAGGGGGAGCAGAGGCGCCGTTTCGACGCGCGCGAGAACGACCTCCTCAAGAGCTGGAAGCTCTCGCCGGTCGACCGGGCATCGATCGACAAATGGGACGAATACACCGACGCCAAGGAGGCGATGTTCTTCTACACCGACACCGCCGACGCGCCGTGGACGATTATCAAGTCCGACGACAAGAAGCGCGCCCGGGTCAACTGCATGAGGCATTTCCTGTCGTCCCTGCCCTATACCGGCAAGGATGCCGGCGTCGTGGGCGAGCCCGACCCGCTGATCGTCGGCACCAGCGCCGATGCGCTCGGCGGCGGGGACGGTTTCTTCGACCGGACCAGGTCTCCGGCGAACCGGTAGCCGCGTCGGCGGTCCCGATGCGTCTCCCTTCCCATGAAGACGTGCTCAGCGCGCACGAGCGGATCGCGCCCCATATCCACCGGACTCCGGTGCTGACGTCGACATATCTGAACGGCCTCGCCGGCGCCGAGTTGTTCTTCAAGTGCGAGAACTTCCAGAAGGGCGGCGCGTTCAAGACGCGCGGCGCCTGCAACGCCGTTTTCGGCCTGCCCGACGGGCGGGCGGAGAAGGGCGTCGCGACCCACAGCTCCGGCAACCACGCCTTGTCGCTCGCCTATGCGGCGGCGCGGCGCGGCATCCCGTGCCACGTCGTCATGCCCCGGGGCGCGGTGCGGGCGAAAAAGGAAGCGGTGCTGGGCTATGGCGGCCGGGTCGTCGAATGCGATCCGTCATACGCGTCCCGCGAGGCGGCGCTGGACCGGGTGCGGAAGGAAACCGGCGCCGACCTCGTGCATCCCTACGACGACCCCCGGGTGATCGCCGGCCAGGCCACCTGTTCCCGGGAGCTGATCGACCAGGCGGGAAACCTCGACGCGGCGATCGCGCCCATCGGCGGCGGCGGCATGGTGTCGGGGACCTGCCTCGCCCTCTCCGGCGAAGCCCCGGGGACGACGATCTACGCCGCCGAGCCCGAGCAGGCCGACGATGCGGCGCGCAGCCTGCGCGCCGGCCGGATAATCGCCGACGACGCGCCCGAGACCGTGGCCGACGGGCTGAGGGCGCCCCTGAAGGAGCTGACCTGGCATTTCGTGTCCCGGCACGTCGCCGACATCCTCACCGTCTCCGAACGGGAGATCGTCGACGCGACGAGGCTTGTCTGGGAGCGGATGAAGATCGTGATCGAGCCGTCGAGCGCTGTCCCCGTCGCCGCGATCCTGAAGAACACGGACATCTTCGCGGGCCGGCGCGTCGGCGTCATCCTTACCGGCGGCAACGTCGACCTCGGCGGACTGCCCTGGGCGCGGCGCTGAGCCGCTTCTCTCGTCATGCCCGGACTTGTTCCGGGCATCCACGTCCCTCCGCCGCCCCGCCCGCTCCCGGCCCGCACCGCGTTGCCGCAAGGCGTGGATGCCCGGAACAAGTCCGGGCATGACGGTGGGGGAAAGCGGGCGGCAGCGGGGACGCCGTCCCGTCACGGCGGGTGTGGGAACCGCCCAGCCTCCCCCCCGTCATGGTCGGCCTTCGCCGACCATGACGGGAGAGGAACGGTCCGCATAATATGGGCCCACGGGAGAGAACCGGGGAGCGTGAGGCACATGGCAAAGTCGGACTGGGCGATGGATCACGTCAGACGGTACCGCGAGACCGGCGGGACCGACGGGCACATCTGGAAGGGGCATGACGGCAAGGGCCATTTCCCCTGCCTGCTGCTGACCACCGCCGGGCGCAAGTCGGGCGAGGCGCGGACGACGCCGCTGATCTACGGCCGGGACGGCGCGGATTACGTCGTCATCGCCTCGCAGGGCGGCCGGCCCGTCCACCCGTACTGGTATCTGAACCTCGAAGAGAACCCCGAGGTCGAGGTCCAGGTCGAGGCCGAGACCTTCGCCGCGACCGCCCGGGCCGCGGGCGGGGACGACCGCGAACGCCTGTGGGGCATGATGGCCCGGCTCTACCCGCCCTACGACGACTACCGCGTCAAGGCCGCCGCCACGCGCGAGGTCCCGGTCGTGGTGCTGTCCCGTGCCCCGGCATAGGGGGTGAGGCGAGATGAAGAGGAGCGAGGACCGCATTCTCACCACCCATGTGGGGAGCCTGATCCGGCCGAAGGCGATACAGGACATCCTCGCCGCGCGGCAGAACGGCGTGGCGGTGGACGAGGCGTACCACCTGAGGGTGCTGACGGAATCGGTCGCCGGGATCGTGAGGCGTCAGGCCGAGACCGGGGTCGACGTCGTCAGCGACGGCGAGTTCGGCAAGTCGATCAGCTGGTCGCAATACGTGCTCGAACGGCTGGACGGGTTCGAGCGGCGGCCGGTGGCGGCCGACGGCGCCGATCCGTTCGCCCGCGGCCTCGACCGGGAGCGGTTTCCCGAGTTCTACGCCGAGCTCGACGCGCACGACCGGGCGCAGGGGCGCTTCGACGGCGGCGGGGGCGCGCGATACGAGTCGGTCTGCGTCGCCCCGATCGCCTATACCGGGCAGGACGCGCTCCGGCGCGACATCGACAATTTCAGGGCGGCGCTCGACGCGGTGGACGTGGCGGAGGGGTTCCTGCCGGTCGCCGCGCCGGCGAGCGTCATCCCCGACCGCAGGAACGAGTACTATGAGAGCGACGAGGCGCTGATCTTCGCCATCGCCGACGCCATGCGGGTCGAATACCGGACCATCTCCGAGGCCGGCCTGCTGGTCCAGATCGACGACGCGCGCGCGGCGGTCACCTACGACCGCATGGTGCCGCCGGCGAGCATGGAGGCGTACCGCGCGTGGCTCCGCCTGCACATGGAAGCGCTCAACCACGCGCTCGACGGGATCCCGCCGGAGCGGGTGCGCTATCACGTCTGCTGGGGCAGCTGGCCCGGCCCGCACACCAGCGACGTTCCGATCCGGGAGATCGTCGACCTCATCCTGAGCGTCAACGCGGGCGCCTACGTGCTGGAGATGGCAAACCCGCGCCACGAGCACGAATGGGCGGTCTGGAAAGACGTGAAGCTGCCCGACGGCAAGGTGTTGATCCCGGGCGTGATCAGCCACGCCACCAACGTCGTCGAGCATCCCGAGCTGGTCGCCGAGCGGATCGTGCGGCTCGCCGAGGCGGTCGGGCGCGAGAACGTCATCGGCTCGACCGATTGCGGCTTCGCGCAGGGTCCGTTCCATCGCCGCGTCCACCCCACCGTCCAGTGGGCCAAGCTCGGCGCGCTGGTCGAGGGCGCCCGTCTCGCCAGCGAACGGCTGTGGAACTGACGGCCGGCCTGCGGTCTAGAGCGGATCCGTTTTGGTTAGAACCGCTTCTTTCGTTCTCTTCCGTCATGGTCGGCGAAGGCTGACCATCCACGTTTTGTTTTTTGTTTCCAGCGCCCTAAAAACTCGTGGACGGTCGGCCTTCGCCGACCATGACGGTGAGGAGGCAGAGGTAAAGGCGCTTCTATCTGAAACGGACAGGCCCTAACCCTCCGCCGCCTGAAGCGCCCGCCACACCTTCTCGGCGGTCGCCGGGATTTCGACCATCGTCGACGGGAGCGTCATCGGCTTGCTCCCTATTGCGCTTGGAGAACGAAATGTTATAACATTACATTTCTGCATTACGAGCGCCCAACCCCGTTGGAAGCCGGGCGTGGCCGCCGGAAAGGGTTTGACATGGACGCAGCGGTGGTCGGAAGCCCCAGGAGCAGCTCCAGTGGCTCCTGACAAATCCAATCCAGCAGCCGTCGCCGCCTTCGCCGCCCGGACGACGGTCGAGCAGATCGAGGAAGGCCTCGCCCTGGCACCCAAATTCAACGCCGACGGGCTGATCCCCTGCATCGCGACCGACGCAAGCACGGGCGAGGTGTTGATGCTGGGCTACATGAATGGCGAGGCTCTACAACGAACGATCGCCACCGGCGAAGCGCACTACTGGAGCCGAAGCCGCCAGTGCCTTTGGCGCAAGGGCGCAACCAGCGGCCTCGTCCAAGAGGTTGCCGAGATGCGCATCGACGACGACCAGGACGCCGTCTGGCTGCGCGTCCGGATCGCCGGTTCGGGTGCCAGTTGTCACGTCGGATACCGTTCCTGCTTCTACCGGTCGGTTGAGCTCGGCGACCGCTCCGATCGACCTGCTCGGCTGGTGTTCACGGAGTCGCGGAAATCGTTCGATCCGAAGGACGTCTACGGCGACGCGCCGAATCCGACGCAGCTTTGAGAGACGGTGAGATGCCGCTCATGCTTCCAGTGCAAGATCTGCTCGAACCCGTCGATCGTGCCCCCGACTTCGTGATCGCGCTCTGAAGACTTGCCATGACGCAGCCCCTGGAACGACCGAACCTGCCCGTCACCGTACTTTCCGGCTTCCTCGGCGCCGGTAAGACCACGCTGATGAACCACATCCTCAACAACCGCGAAGGCAAGCGCGTCGCGGTCATCGTCAACGACATGAGCGAGGTGAACGTCGACGCCGATCTCATCCGTGACGGTGGCGCGGATCTGAGCCGCACCGAAGAGACTCTGGTCGAAATGACCAATGGCTGCATCTGCTGCACGTTGCGCGATGACCTTCTCAAGGAGGTGCGCCGGCTCGCTCAGGATGGCCGGTTCGACTACCTTCTCATCGAATCGACCGGCATTTCCGAGCCGCTGCCGGTCGCTGCCACCTTCAACTTTCGGACGGAAGAGGGCGAGAGCCTCGAGGACGTCTCGCGCCTCGATACGATGGTGACCGTGGTCGATGCCGCAAACCTCCTGCGCGACTATGCCTCGACCGATTTCCTCAAGGACCGGGGCGAGGCGCTGAGCGAGGAGGACAACCGCGCGCTGGTCAATCTGCTCGTCGATCAGATCGAATTCGCCGATGTCATCGTTCTGAACAAGATCGACGCGGCAACGCCCGGACAGCGCGACGCCGCGCGCAAGATCGTCCGCTCGCTCAATCCCGATGCGGAACTCATCGAGACCAGCATGTCGCGCGTGCCGCTGGACAAGGTGCTGAACACCGGCCGCTTCGACCATGACAAGGCGCAGGAACACCCGCTTTGGTTCAAGGAGCTGTACGGCTTCGCCGAGCACAAGCCGGAGACCGAAGAATACGGGGTGCGCAGCTTCGTGTATCGGGCACGCCGTCCCTTTCATCCCGAGAAATTCCACGCCTTCATCAATTCCCCCTGGCCGGGAGTCATTCGCGCCAAGGGGCATTTCTGGCTGGCCACCCGTCCGGAATGGGTCGGCGCGCTGAGCCAGGCCGGCGCCCTTGCGCGTCACGAGGCCACGGGCTTCTGGTGGGCAAATGTGCCGAAAGAGCGGTGGCCCGATCACCCGGAATGGCGCCAGCACGTCGCCGAATCCTGGGATGCCGTCTATGGAGACCGCCGCCAGGAAATCGTCTTCATCGGCACCGATATGGACGAGGCCGCGATCCGTCGCCGCCTCGACGCCTGCCTTGTCGGCGACGCCAATGCCAAAGCCATGCAGCCCGCGGCCTGGAGAAAGCTGAAGGACCCGTTCCCGGTCTGGAAGTGGGCTGAGCCGTCGTGACCGGTCCGTTGGCATCCCTGGAAGGTGAGCTGGTTGGCAAGTCGGCCACGTTCGGCGCGGGCATCGAGACCTACGATGCAGCGGAAGGCCTCGCCGCCATCGGCAACCCCGGCATGGAACTCGCGATCTGGCGCCGCGCGCTACCCCTGTGCTTCCAAGCCTGGCTCGAACGAATGGACGCGTCGTGTCTTCCTGACATACGGGTTCTTGTCCAACCGAGCGACCTTCGACGGGCGCTGGAACCGCATTTGGACCGCTGCGGCATGCCTCCGGGAGACATGCGGGACCTGCTGCTCGGCGATGTCGACGATCTCGTCCTGGCGTTCGCCAGGATCGCCCGAAGCGATCTCGTCGACGTTCGGCTGGAGCGTCTCAGCCACGATGCCTGCTGGAAGTTCCACAGCGACTGTGTGGAGGCCCGCCTCCTGACGACCTATCGCGGTCCCGCGACCGAATGGGTCCAGCCGATCCACGCCGAGCGGGCGTTGCGTGAGCAGAAATCGTACAAAGGACCGTTGGAGCGGCTCCGGGTCCACGACGTGGCGATTTTCAAGGGAAGCTGCGTCGGACCGGGCAGCGGAATCGTGCACCGCTCGCCGCCGATCGCGGGCACCGGCTGCACGCGATTGCTGCTCTGCCTCAACCAGCTATCGGCCGCATCTCCGAAACCGTGGCCGAATGGCGTCGAACACGAGACGCCGCCATCATGAATAGTGAGCTACCGGCCGTTTCGGTATGCACCCGCTGTCGACCGCAGGGCTGGCCAGACACGGCAAACCGCGAGCGCCCCGGCGCGGTGCTGGCGAGTGCGTTGCAACAGTCCCTGTCCGATGCAGTTCTGCCGCCACCTATCAACCTGCGCCGGGTGCGCTGCATGAGTCAGTGTCTGCGCCCCTGCGTCATTGCGTTCTCGCATCGCGACCGATTCACGTACCTGTTCGGCGATCTTGATCCGGCGCGCCACGTCGGCGATATTCTCGTAGCCGTCCGAATGTGGCTGTCGGGAAGCGATGGGTTCATGGGGCGTGGCAAGCGGCCCCGGAGCATGCGAAGCGGCATCCTGGGGCGTATTCCGCCGCTCGATTGTACCCACGAAACGATAGAGAGCCAGACTCCCTTCTCCTGACCTGCCGCGCCGGCGCCTTCTCTTCGTCGCGCCGAGCCTGAACGATGAAGGATGAACCATGAAATTCGTAATTTCGACGATCGCGATATCGGTAATTTTAGCCGTTGCCGCGCCTGTACCGGCCAATGCAAAGACAAAGAAAGAAGCCATTGAAGGACCGCATGGCGTTTTCCATGACAGCGCGGCCAAGAGTTACAAGTCCGACTCGGCACGGATCACCAACTTCCGGCGTCGCGAAATGCGGTCGATTTCGGGACACTATCGCTCTCTGGAGGCGATCATAAGATATGAAGCGCCGTTTCAAGCGGCGCTTTCGCCTCATGTTTCTGCATTGCAGGCTCTTGCCGCACAATTGCCGAAGAACTTTCCTCCCGGCACGGCCATGCAGGAAGGAAAATGGGGCGCAAAGACGGTTATCTGGGAGGAACCCGCCGAGTTCAAAAAGCACTATGAGAGCTTCCAGAACAGCATTGCGAATTTAAAGACCTCGATCGGCGCCGGAAATCGTCCGGATATGTCCAAGGCGTTGAAGCTCGTGCGGCATGAATGCCTGGCCTGTCACAAGGAATTTCGGCAGCGGCGCAAGCGATAGTCGTCGACTCAAACGCTTCGCTGGAGCGCCCCCCTGGGGCACGTCCGGTTTGCCGTGAAACAGTTTCGGTGGGGGGCGCGCGTGTTCCCCATCCAAC
>JAPPIT010000037.1:6595-49615 GCA_028820505.1 Defluviicoccus sp. | reverse complement strand
GCGGCTTCGTTCGCTCAAACCTTGCCTTCGCCATCGCTAATTCCCCGGTGTGGTCTGGCACGGCGGGCCGGCAGGCGGTCCCGCGCAAATCGTCGTTGGAGCGGGTGATGGGAATCGAACCCACACAACCAGCTTGGAAGGCTGGGGCTCTACCATTGAGCTACACCCGCGCGAGGTCTCTGGGCCTTTCGCTGCAATGGCCGTTCGCTCCACCAAGACGCTCCGGATCCTCCGAGCCCGCCCGAGCGCCGTCGCGGAGGGCTGGTGGAGGGGGTTGGATTCGAACCAACGTAGGCAAACGCCAACGGGTTTACAGCCCGTCCCCTTTAGCCACTCGGGCACCCCTCCGGACCCGCCGAACTAGGCGATCTGACTTCCCGTGTCAACGACACGAAAAGGTCGAAAGCGCCCGTCCCGGACCATGGGAGGCGCGCCATGCAGGATAAGTCGTTCGGTTAATGACGATCCCGATTATAGTCGCTCCCATGACGAGAAACAAGGGCAAGCGGCGCGGGCGCGAAAGCCGCTCGGCGGTCTGGCTCTACGGCCGCCACGCGGTGGCCGCGGCGCTGGCCAATCCCCGGCGCGGGCGGGTCCGGTTTCTCGCCGAGAACGAGGCCGCGGCGGCCTTCGCGGAGCACGCGCCCGAGATCGTCGACCGCGCGGTATTGCGGCAGGTGCTGCCCGACGGCGCGGTGCATCAGGGGCTCGCCCTCCTCGCCGAACCGCTGCCGGCTTCGGGGATCGATTCGCTGCTCGCCGCAGCCGAGGGCCGGAAACGCGCCGCGGCGGTGGTCCTCGACCGGGTGCAGGACCCGCAGAACGCGGGCGCCGTCCTCAGGAGCGCGGCGGCCCTGGGCGCCCTCGCGATGGTCGTTCCCGACCGCCACGCCCCGCCCGAGACCGGCGCGCTGGCCAAGGCCGCTTCGGGCGCCCTCGAACGGGTGCCGGTGGTTCGGGCGACCAACCTCGCCCGGGCGTTGTCGGAGATGAAGGCGGGCGGGTTCTGGTGCGTCGGTTTCGACGCCGACTCGGAGACCGAGCTCTCGCCGGACGCGCTGCCGGACCGCTGCGCCCTGGTCCTCGGCGCGGAGGGGGTCGGGCTGCGCCGGCTGACGGCGGAGACCTGCGACCTGGTGCTGCGCATCCCGATGGCGCGGGGGGCGGCGAGCCTCAACGTCTCGGCCGCCGCCGCGATCGCGCTCTACGCCCACGCCAGCGCGGGATAGGCGTTTCCGCCCGTCTTCCGTCATGTCGATCCTCCCGTCGGACGAAAAAGCGCCGGATCCTCCGGGCGCCCTATTTCTCTCATTCTATAAAATATACCACAAAACATGTCCCGAGTCAAGATAAAAATGGCTTTCAAGGATAAATCTGTCGACAAGGCACGGATTTCACGACGTTTTTTCCCCTTCCGATTCCACCTCGAAACCGCTTTCTCCCCGACCGTCACGCCCGGCAAGGTCGACGACATCGTCCCGGCCCGGGCGATGCCGGCTCGCCGTCGAGGTAGGCATCGCGTAGACAAATCGCTATCGACTCGACATTCGCGCCCTTCGAATGCCGGGCGGGAATGTCGGCAATTGCCGACTCGACCCGCCGGTCGGCATTTCCGTCGGCAAATGCCGACCGCGCGCTCGCGCGGCGCCGCCGGTCGGCATGTTCGATCCGCGGCTCGGCATGTCGCGGATACGGGGCGCCGAAACCTCCGGCGCCCCCACTTCACGCCGCCGGAACCTCGCCGGCCGCGGCGAGCTCGCGATAAAGCGCGCGCACCGCCTGGACGAAGCAGCCCATCGGCGCGGCGGTGATCCCGGCGCCGATCTGCCCGACGCCGGCCTCCCGGTGCGCGATCCCGGTGTTGACGATCGGCAGCACGCCGCCGTCGGCGACCTTGCGCGCGTCGATCCCGGCCGGCGCGGCGGCGAAGTCGAGGATCGGCAGGGTGAACGCGGGGTTTTCGCCGATCGTTATCCGGCGCATCTCCCGGCTCGCGGCGATCGCCTCGCTTGCGCTGCCGCCGACGAAGCGGACGATGGCGGGCGCCGCGGCCATGGCGAAGCCGCCGAGCCCGGCGGTCTCCGTGATCGCGCTGTCGCCGATGTCGCGGGCCGCGTCCTCCTTGCCGAAGCCGGAGAAGTAGAGCCCGTCGACGACCGGGGCCGGGGCGGTGAACCAGCGGTCGCCGGTCCCGCTCGTCCGGATGCCGAACTCGACCCCGTTCCGCGCCATCGCGGTCACCATCGACGAAAACGGCACGCCGCGCGCGGCATCGAGCATCGCCTTGCAGGCCGCCATCGAGAGGTTGATGAAGAAATGGTCGTTGCCGGCCATGAACGCGAACGCCCGGGCGACGCTCTCCGGATCGGCGCCGGAGCGGAGCGCCGGGGGAACCAGCCGCTTGATCAGCAGCGAGGTCGCGGCGGCGTTCCGGTTGTGCGCCTCGTCGCCCATGTGGAGCGCCTGGGCGATCAGGGGCTTGAGCTCGATGGGGCCGCCCTCGCCGAGCGCGCGCGCCAGCACGCCCGCCAGCCCGTCCCGCATCCAGCGCAGCCGCTCGATCACCTCGGGGCGGTTGGCCCCGAAGCGCAGCACCTTGCCGAGACCTTCGTTGAGGCCGGAAAAGGCCGCGTTGCCGCCGTCCGCGTTCTCGACGATCCACATCGGCATCGACGGCGAGGTGATGCCGGACATCGGACCCACCGCCCTGTGGTGGTGGCAGGGATCGAACGCGATGGCGCCGGACTCCGCGAGCGAGAGCGCGCCGTCGAGGTCGTCGGCCCACCCTTCGAAGAGGATCGCGCCGAGCACGGCGCCCCGCATCGGCCCGCACATCGCCTCCCACGCGACCGGCGCGCCGGCGTGCAGGACGGTGCGCGCGCCCATCCCCGGCAGCACGTCGATCGCGGACCCGATCCCCGTCACCCGGGGCTCGGCGGCGAGGAAGCGCCCGAACGCCTCCCGGTTCGCCGCCTCGATGCGCGGATGGTTCACCAGGGCGGCGAGCTCCGTGCCGGCCTCGCGCGCGCCGCCCGCCGGGGGCCGCCAGTCGATGTCGACGACCGAGCCGCCGGCCGCCCCGATCGCTTCGGCGAACGCGCCGACGCCGAGATTGAGGACCGCGGGAGCGCCTTTCAGGAGACCGCCGCTCACGATCCCTCCCCGCTCGCGATCCGGGCCGCGATGCGCGCGGCTTGGGCGTTGCTCCCGGCGACGATCGTGCCGGCCTCCCGCAACGCCGCCTCCTGGCGCGACAGGCGCTGGGGATCGGCCTCGGTGCCGCAGACCGAGCCGATCGCGACCGGGCCGTCGAATTCCCCGATGACCGGCGCGAGTGCGGCGGCAGGATCCTCGTGCGCGCCGGTCCCCAGCACCACGTCGATCAGGATCGCGGCGGTGTCGGGCGCCGCGGCGGCGTCGCGGATGCGCTCCAGCCGCGGGCCGTAATCGATCATCGGGTGCGGCCGCCCCCGGGTGAACGCGTCGTCGCCGAGATCGAGCATGACGTGCGCCCCGCCCGGATCGCCGTCGAGCGTGTCCCCGGGATCGAGCGGCGCGTTGGACAGGACCCGCCCGAGGACGGGCGCCGCCACCGCCTGGGCCTCGTAGCAGAGGGTGCCGCCGCTGAAGAGGCCGACGAGGCGGTTCCGCCCGGCCGCGCGGGGGAGGTCGATGTCGGCGGGCGCGACGGCGACCCCCGCCGCCAGCGCGGCCGCCTCGTCGAGGGTGGCGGCGAAGCGCATGCCGGCGGGAAGCGTCGGCGGCGGCACCGCCCCGACGAAGCAGGCGACGACCGGCTTCCCCGTCTCCGCCGCAGCGTCGAGCACGCGGCGCATCACGGCCTCGTCGGGCGGCTTGGAGACCAGGACGACGGTGCCCGTATCCTCGTCCTCCGCCAGCATCGCGAGCGCGCGCAGGGTCGTCGCGCCGCCGACCTCCCGGGACAGGTCCCGCCCGCCGGTCCCGATGGCGTGCGATATGCCGGCGCCGAGGCGGTCGATCAGGCAGGCGGCCTGTTGGATCCCGGTGCCGGAAGCGCCGACGACGCCGACGCTGCCGCGCCGCACCCGGTTGGCGAAGCCGAGCGGCACGCCGCCGACGATCGCGGTGCCGCAATCGGGGCCCATGACCACCCTGCCCCGCCGTTCCGCCTCGCGTTTGAGCGCGACTTCGTCCCCGACCGGCACGTTGTCCGAGAAGATCATCGCGTCGAGCCCGAGGCGGAGCGCCTTCGCCGCCTCCGCCGCCGCGTATTCGCCGGGGCACGAGATCAGCGCGAGGGTCGCTTCCGGCAGCGCGTCGCGGGCTTCGGCGAGGCTGCGGGGTCTCGGAGGGGCGGCGGCTCCCGCGACGGATGCCGCCGGCGCGTCCCCGCCCTCGAGCAGCGCCGCGGCCTCGTCGAGCGCGCGGGCGAGAACGTCCGCGTCCTCCCCCTCCACCGCGATCAGGAGATCGTTCGGACCGGCCTCCGTCCCGCCCGCCGGCACGCCGTGCTCGGCCAGCATCCGGAGGTTGGCCGGCGTCGCCATGACGGCGGATGCCCGCGCGACGCCGGGCCGGGCTTCGAGCGCCGCGGCGAGCCGCATCAGGGTCACGGAATCGCGGTAGAGGCCGCGCCGCAGCAGCGTCTCGACCGCCATGGCGCGCCTTACGCGGGCAGCTTGTCCATGTCGACGATCGCCGCCACCATCCCGCCGCCGGCCGGCCCCTGCTGGAGCGCGGCCACCGAGACGAAGACCGCCGGATCGCCGACCGCGGCGGAGACCACCCCGCCCACCGTCGCCTTCGTCGTAAGGGTGTGGTGCACGTCGGAATCGTTGAGCGAGACCTGCCGCCTGCCGCGCAGCCGCCCGGTCGGGTCGGTCTCGCACTTGACGAAGCAGTTGACCAGCGCATCGCCGAGATCCGACGGGCGCGGCCGGTCCGGCAGCTTCAGCCCGGCGTCGCGGATCGCCTCGTAGATTCCGTCTGTGTCGATCGCGTCCTTCATCACCGAATGGCCGATGCGGAACCGGCCGCCGGCGCCCTTCTTGTTGCCGACGACGACGATCTGGGCCGCCAGCTGCTCGTTGCCGCTGGAGCACGAGGCGACCGAGGAGTAGACGTCGAAATCCTTGCCGATCTGGTCCTCTCGCGGCATCGGGATCTCGCCGAGCGTGTAACCGATGCCGAGCGCCGCGGTGGCGTTGGCGATGGACATCGATTCCATCGTCTCCTCGGTGGCCACGGTATGGCCCCGCGCCTTGGCGTCGGCGATGGTCTCGACGGTGAGCAGGGGGGACTTGGACTGGACGTAGTGGATGTCGGACGGATCCTCGATGCCGGCGTCCTGCATCGCGAGCCTGACGCCCGCGGCGACCTTCTCGACGCCCGCCGGGCGGCCGATATCCTCGGGCGCGATCGCCTCGGACATGGCGATGCCCATCGCGAGGCGTTCGGCTTCCGGGTCGGGATCGGGATCGTCGACGCGCGCGAACACGTTGATATGGGGCGAGATGACGCCGGGGCAGCCGCCCGAGAGCGCGATCGGCACCCGCATCGCCGCCTCGCGCCCCCCGCTCCCCCCGGCCACCAGGAAGTCGCGCAGCACCCGGTCGACCAGGATGCGGCCCAGATCGTTGACCCCGCCATTGCCCTCGGTCTTGGCGACGAGCGCCACGATGTCGTCGACGCCGAACCCCTCCTCCGCCATCGCGGCCTCGATGCCGGCGGTGTCCTGGACGCTCTCCATCGGAACCTTGCGGACGACTATGGCCATGGCTTCTCCCCTTCGCGTTTCCGTAGCCCTGCGGCGCAGGCTAGCAGAGACGCGGCGACGCTTGAATGCAGGCCGGAGCGGCGCTATTTGTGGCCGGCTGCCGGATTAGCTCAGCTGGTAGAGCGGCTGATTTGTAATCAGCAGGTCGGCGGTTCGAGCCCGTCATCCGGCACCAGTCTTTTCAATGGCCCATGGCAAACGGGCGAGTCGCAAGGACCGCGACCGCTGGCGCCGAATGCTTCGGCCGCGCCGGTCCCACAATTCGTCATGCCCGGGCTCGTTCCACTGCTGTCCGGTTCGGGCGTTCGGCGGGCTCTGCACCGAGAGGCGGCGACAAGATCGCGCGGTGCGCGCGTTCTCCGACACCTGACCCCACCGTCATGCCCGGACTTGTTCCGGGCATCCACGTCTTGCGGCATAGCGCGATGAACGGGGACAAGCGAGCCGGCCGACCCACGTGGATGCCCGGAACAAGTCCGGGCATGACGGCGGGGGGACGGCGGGGGAGCGGTTGCGTCCCCTGGGGATGCGAAAAATAGTCCCATATCGGACCAATGTTTCACGTGAAACATCAGGAACCGGCTTCGGAGTCGAACGGAAGCCCCCAGACGGTCGGGAATATCGAGGCTGTCTCCCCGGCCGGAGCGCCGGGGTCCAGGGCCACGTGCGCCGCCGTCGGAACGGGGTGCCCTGGACCCCGGATCAAGTCCGGGGTGACAGCCTGGGCGGGGACGCGGTGTGCGGCGTGCCGAAATCCGGGTCCCGCATCCGCTCCGATAGACGGTTGCCAACGCTTCGCCGGTCATCCATAAGGACCGTGGCATATTCCCGCGACCGGTCGTCGAGGCGTGCGCGTATCCTGCCGCCGTGCCCTCGTCCCCTGGCAGTCGACCGATGGACGAGGAGACGGTCATGACCGGCGCCGCGAACGCGCTCCCGGATCTTTCGCGCTACGACACCTCGCCCAAGCTGCTCCGGCGCAACGCGGAGATCCGGGGCGACCGGCCCTGTTTGAGGGAAAAGCATCTCGGCATCTGGGAGACCGTGACCTGGGGCGAGGCCGCGGCGCAGGCGCGGGAGATCGCCTGCGGGCTCAAGACGCTCGGCCTCGAGCGCGGCGACCGGGTGTCGATCATCGGCGACAACCGGCCGGTCCTCTACAACGCCATCCTCGCGATCCAGTCGCTCGGCGGGGTGCCGGTGCCGATCTACCAGGATTCGGTCGCCGACGAGACGCGCTACGTGCTGAACAACGCCGAGGTGCGGTTCGTCTTCGCGGAGGACCAGGAGCAGGTCGACAAGGTCCTCGAGATCAAGGACGAGTGCCCGACCATCGAGGGGGTGATCTACCACGACCCGCGCGGGCTCAGGAACTACAGCGAGGCGTTCCTGTGCAGCACCGGGGAGCTGACGCGGCGGGGCCGGGATTACGACGCGGAACATCCGGGGTTCTACGACGGGGAGGTCGCGCGCGGCGCGGCGGACGACACGTCGGTCATCCTCTACACCTCCGGCACGACGGGAAACCCGAAGGGCGTCGTCCTCTCCTACCGCAACGTGCTGGTCAGCGCGCTCAACTCGGTCCGCCAGGAGGGGCTCGGCGAGGGCGACGAGGTGCTCGCCTACCTGCCGATGGCCTGGGTGGGCGATCACATGTTCTCCTGCGGCCAGGCGCTGGTGGCGGGGTTCTGCGTTTCCTGCCCGGAATCGGCCGAGACCGTGCTCAACGATCTGTGGGAGGTGGGGCCGACCTATTTCTTCGCGCCGCCCCGGATCTTCGAGAACATCCTGACCACGGTGATGATCCGCATCCAGGATTCGGGCTGGGTGAAGCGGAAGCTGTTCTTCCACTTCCTCGAGGTCGCCAAGGTCCACGGCAAGCGGATCCTCGACGGCGAGACGGTGGGGTCTTCCGCCCGCCTCCACTACGCGCTGGGCGCGCTGCTGATCTTCCGGCCGCTCCTCAACACGCTCGGCCTGACGCGGGTGAAGCTCGGCTACACCGCGGGCGAGGCGATCGGACCCGATATCTTCGACTTCTACCGCAGCATCGGGTTCAACCTGAAACAGCTCTACGGCATGACCGAGGCGAGCGTGTTCATCACCATCCAGCCGAACGGCGAGGTCCGGTCGGACACCGTCGGGCGGCCCGCGGCGGAGGTCGAGCTCAGGATCGAGGACAACGAGGTCCAGTTCCGCGGCCCCGGCGTGTTCGTCGAGTATTTCCGCAACCCGGAAGCGACCGCGGAGACCAAGACCGGGGACGGCTGGTGCCGCACCGGCGACGCCGGCTTCATCGACGGCGAGGGGCATCTCAAGATCATCGACCGGGCGAAGGACGTGGGCCGGCTGACCGACGGCACGCTGTTCGCCCCCAAATACATCGAGAACAAGCTCAAGTTCTTTCCCGACATCTTCGAGGCCGTCTGCTTCGGCGACGGGCGCGACTGCGTGACCGCCTTCATCAACATCGACCTCGAGGCGATGGGCGACTGGGCCGAGCGCAACGGCATTTCCTACGCCAGCTACCAGGAGCTGGCCGGCCTGCCGCGGGTCTACGACATCATCCAGGGCCGGGTGGAACAGGTGAACCGCGACCTCGCCGCCGACGCCGACCTCGCCGGCGCGCAGATCAGGCGCTTCCTCGTGCTCCACAAGCAGCTCGACGCGGACGACGGGGAGCTGACGCGGACCCGCAAGGTCCGCCGGCGCCACGTCTCGGAGAAGTACGGCTCCCTGATCGAGGCCCTCTACTCCGGGCGGGACCGCTGCGGGATCGAGACCGAGGTCACGTTCGAGGACGGCCGCAAGGGCACGGTCCGCGCCGATCTGCAGATCCGCGACATCGCCCCGGCGGAAGCGGAGAGGAGCGCCGCGTGAGCGCAGCGGAAGAGGCGACCGCGCAGGCTCCGATCCTTCGCCTCGACGGCATCTCGCTCGCCTTCGGCGGCGTCACCGTGCTCGACGACGTAAGCTTCGACATCCGCGAAGGCGAGATCCGCGCGATCATCGGCCCCAACGGCGCCGGCAAGTCGTCGATGCTCAACGTGATCAACGGCTTCTACCACCCGGACGACGGCACCATCACCTACAAGGGCGAGACCCGGACGCGGATGAGGCCGGACCAGGCGGCGCGCCAGGGGATCGCCCGGACCTTCCAGAACATCGCTCTGTTCCGCGGCATGAGCACCCTCGACAACATCATGACCGGGCGCAACACGATGATGCGCCGGAACTTCCTGTGGCAGGCGCTCTACGTCGGGCCGGCGCGGCGCGAGGAGCTGGAGCACCGGGCGCATGTCGAGAGGGTGATCGAATTTCTCGAGATCGAGGCCATCCGGCGGGTTCCGGTCGGACGGCTGCCCTACGGGCTGCAGAAGCGGGTCGAGCTCGGCCGCGCGCTCGCCGCCGAACCCGACCTGCTCCTGCTCGACGAGCCGATGGCGGGCATGAACTCCGAGGAAAAAGAGGACATGTGCCGGTTCGTGCTCGACGTGAACGACGAGTTCGGCACCACCATCGCGCTGATCGAGCACGACATGGGCGTGGTGATGGACATTTCCGACCGCGTGGTGGTTCTCGATTACGGCCGCCTCATCGCCGACGGCTCGCCCGACGAGGTGCGCGGGAACGAGGAAGTGATCGCCGCCTATCTCGGCGTGGTGCGCGACTGACGGCGGGCGAGCGGGGAAGCGGGCATGGAGTTTCTCGAGTCGGTCACGATCACGCCGTTCGTCATGATCGCGCAGGACTTCCCGGTCTTTTTCGGCGAGGTCGTGTTCAACGGCCTGCTGACCGGCGTGCTCTATTCGCTGGTGGCGCTCGGCTTCGTGCTGATCTTCAAGGCGTCCGGCGTGTTCAACTTCGCGCAAGGGGCGATGGTGCTGTTCGCCGCGCTCACCCTGGTCGGGCTGATGGAGCTCGGCCTGCCGGTGTGGCTCGCCTTCATCGTCACCATGGCGGCGATGGTGGCGCTCGCCTATCTGGTGGAGCTCCTGGTGCTGCGCCACCTGATCAACCAGCCGGACATCATCCTGTTCATGTCGACGATCGGGCTGACCTTCTTCCTGGAGGGGTTCGGCGAGACGTTGTGGGGCTCCAATGTCAAGAAGCTCGACATCGGAATCCCGGACGTTCCGGTCGATGTCGCCGGCATGCTGTTCAACAGCTTCGACCTGATCGCGGCGATTGCCTGCGCGCTTCTGGTGACCGGGCTCGCGTTCTTCTTCCAGTACACGCCCACCGGGCGGGCGCTCCGGGCGGTCGCCGACGACCACCAGGCGGCGCTGTCGGTGGGCATTCCGCTCAAGAAGATCTGGATCATCGTCTGGTCGGTCGCGGGCATCGTGGCGCTCGTCGCCGGGATCGTCTGGGGCGCGAAGAGCGGGGTGCAGTTCTCGCTCTCGCTGATCGCGCTCAAGGCCCTTCCGGTGCTGATCCTGGGCGGCTTCACCTCGGTGCCGGGGGCGATCGTCGGCGGCCTGATCATCGGCGTGGGCGAGAAGATCGCGGAAGTCTACTGGGGCCCCGCCGTCGGCGGCGCCATCGAGAACTGGTTCGCCTACGTGCTCGCGCTGGCCTTCCTGTTCGTCAGGCCGCAAGGCCTGTTCGGCGAGCGCATCATCGAGAGGGTCTGATTCATGCTCTACCGCGAAACAGGCCAGTTCAAGACCACCTACGCCGCCGACCAGGCGATCTTCCCGATCTTCCAGGACCGCGTTTTCCTGTTCGCGATAATCGCGTTCGCCTATATCGTAATTCCCCTGATCGCGTCGGAATACTGGCTGCAGGCGGTGCTGATTCCGCTGCTGATATTTGCGATCGCCGCGGTCGGACTGAACATTCTTACCGGCTATGCCGGGCAGCTTTCCCTCGGCACCGGCGCGTTCATGGCGGTCGGCGCCTACTCGGCCTACAAGCTTGCGACCGGCTTTCCCGAGCTCAACATCATCGTCGTTTTTATCCTGTCCGGCGTCTCGGCCGCGCTTATCGGCATAATCTTCGGCCTGCCGAGCCTGCGGATCAAGGGATTTTATCTCGCGGTCGCCACGCTTGCGGCGCAATTTTTCCTCATCTGGATGTTCAATCGCGTTCCCTGGTGGTACAATTACAACTCCAGCGGGACGATAATCGCGCCGCCGCGCGAGGTCGCGGGCGTCATGCTGACCGGCCCGACGGCAACCGCGGAAACGCGCTATCTGCTGGTTCTCACCTTCTGCATCCTGGGCGGCCTGCTCGCCAAGAACCTGGTGCGCGGCAGGGTCGGACGGCACTGGATGGCGATCCGGGACATGGATATCGCCGCCGAGATCATCGGCATCCGCCTGCTCCCCAACAAGCTGCTCGCGTTCGCGATCAGCTCGTTCTATTGCGGGGTGGCGGGCGCGCTGCTGCTGTTCTCCTATCTCGGCAGCGCGGAGACCGAGGCGTTCGACATCTTCGTGTCCTTCGAAGTCCTGTTCATGATCATCATCGGCGGGCTGGGCAGCATCCTGGGCGCCTATCTCGGGGCCGCCTTCATCTGGCTGCTGCCGATCTTCCTGACCAACGCGCCGCAGCTCGTCGGGCTCTCGATGCCGGTCGATTTCCAGAAGCACCTGGAAGTCATGATCTTCGGCTCGCTGATCGTCGTCTTCCTGATCTTCGAGCCGGCCGGTCTCGCCCGCCTGTGGCAGATCGGCAAGGAAAAGCTGCGGCGATGGCCGTTCCCCTACTGACGGGTTCGGTTGACGCCGGATTCGGGCGCGTGATAGCGTTTCCCGCGCGTTCCGGGTTGGAATATTCGCGGGTCGGGCGATGTCGGGCCGGCGGGCGTAAACGTCAATGACCTCAAGGGAGGACATCATGAATCTCAAGAAACTGGGCCTGGTGCTGACCGCCGCGGCGGTCGGCCTGCCCGCCGTTCCGGTCACCGCGATGGCGGCGGGAGAAGTTTTCATCCCGCTTCTGGTTTACCGCACGGGGCCCTATGCGCCGAACGGGATTCCGACGGCGAACGGCATACACGACTACATCAAGCTCCTGAACGCGCGCGACGGCGGAATCAACGGCGTCAAGATCGTCTCCGAGGAGTGCGAGACCAAGTACAACACCAAGCTCGGCGTCGAGTGCTACGAGAAGCTGAAGAAGAAGGGCGCGGCCGGGGCGGCGATCATCAACCCCTACAGCACCGGCATCACCTACCAGCTGATCCCCAAGGCGAGCGTCGACAAGGTGCCGGTCCATTCGATGGGCTACGGCCGCACCGCGGCGGGCGACGGGCGGGTCTTCAAATGGGCCTTCACCGCGCCGACCAGCTACTGGAGCCAGGCGACCGCGTTCATCAAGTATGTCGGCGAGCAGGAGGGCGGCCTCGACAAGCTCAAGGGCAAGAAGATCACCCTGATCTACCACAACTCGGCTTACGGCAAGGAGCCGATCCCGACGTTGAAGGTCCTGTCGGAGAAGCACGGCTACAACCTCAACCTGCTCGCGGTCGACCATCCGGGGCAGGAGCAGAAATCGACCTGGCTGCAGGTCCGCCGCCAGAAGCCCGACTACATCTTCATGTGGGGCTGGGGCGTGATGAACCAGGTCGCGATCAAGGAAGCCGCCGCCATCAAGTATCCGATGGACAGGTTCATCGGGGTCTGGTGGTCGGGCTCCGAGAGCGACGTCCGCCCGGCCGGCGAGGCCGCCAAGGGCTACAAGGCGGCGACCTTCCACGGCGTCGGCTCCGGCTACGACGTCCACCAGCAGATCCTCAAGACGATCTATAACGGCGATGTGGAGGCGGCGAAGAAGAACAACTGGGGCGAGGTGCTCTATAACCGCGGCCTGGTGAACATGGTCTACAACACCGAGGCCATTCGCACCGCGATGGGCAAGTACGGCAACAAGCCGATGACCGGCGAGCAGGTCCGCTGGGGCATGGAGAATCTCAACCTGACCCAGGACAAGCTGACCAAGCTCGGCTTCAAGGACTTCATGCAGGCCCACCGCATCACCTGCGAGGACCACGAGGGCGGCGGACCGGTGATCTTCCAGCAGTGGGACGGCAAGCAGTGGAAGCTGGTCTCGAAATGGTACACGCCGATGTACGACATCGTGCGCGGCCTAGTCGAGGCGGAAGCCGCCAAGTACGCGAAGGAGAACAACATCACGCCGCGCGATTGTTCGAAGGAAGGCTGAATCCCTCGCGCGTAGTAACGGAACCGTTGGCATGGCGGAGAACGGAAGCGCCCTTCTCAATGTGAACAACATTGAGGTGATCTACGACCGGGTGATCCTGGTCCTGAAGGGCGTTTCCTTCCACGTTCCCGAGGGGGGCATCGTGGCCCTCCTCGGCGCCAACGGGGCCGGCAAGACGACCACGCTCAAGGCGATCTCCAACCTGCTCCGCGCCGAGCGGGGGGACGTCACCAAGGGCACCATCGAGTACCGCGACGAGCGGATCGAGAAGCTCTCGGCCCACGATCTCGTCACCCGCGGCGTCGTCCAGGTGATGGAGGGCCGCCACTGCTTCGAGCATTTGACGGTCGAGGAAAACTTGCTGACCGGCGCCTATATCCGGGGCGACAAGAAGAACTTCGCCGACGACCTCGACCTCGTCTACCGCTATTTTCCGCGCCTCAAGGAGCGCCGCAGGGCGCAGGCCGGCTACACCTCGGGCGGCGAACAGCAGATGACCGCGATCGCCCGTGCGCTGATGACGCGGCCCAAGATGATGCTGCTCGACGAGCCTTCGATGGGCCTCGCGCCGCAGCTCGTGGAAGAAATCTTCGGGATCGTGTCGCGCCTCAACGAGGAGGAGGGCGTGACCATCCTGCTCGCCGAGCAGAACACCAACATGGCGCTGCGCTATGCGCGCTACGGCTACATCCTGGAGAACGGCCGCGTGGTCCTCGACGGCGAGGCCGCGACGCTGCGCGAGAACGAGGACGTGAAGGAGTTCTATCTCGGCCTCTCCTCCTCCGGCCGCAAGAGCTACCGGGACGTCAAATCCTACCGCCGCCGCAAGCGCTGGCTCGCCTGAACCGATGGAGGCTTGTGTAGATCGCTTGACGGGGCGGGGGGGGCCGCAACACGACGCTTCTCCCGTCATGCCCGTCGACGACCCGCGCCCGCCGAGCGCCTGTCAAGCAGTCCGTATGAGCCCCGAACGATGACCGCCTATTTCGATGCGCTCGAGACGCGCTCTCCCGACGAGCGGGAGGCCCGGCTGATGGAAGCGCTGCCGCGGCAAGTGGCGCGCGCCAGGGAAACCGCCGGACAGGCCGCGCTGCTGTCGGGGGTCGAGCCGGGCGACATCGCGAGCCGGGAAGCGCTCGCGGAACTCCCGGTCATCCGCAAGGGCGATCTGATGGAGCGCCAGGCCGGGATGCCGCCCTTCGGCGGGCTCAACCGGCTGCCTGACGGGAAGCTGACCCGCCTGTTCCTGTCGCCGGGGCCGATCGCCGAACCGCAGGGGCGGCGTCCGGATTACTGGCGGATGGCCCGCGCGCTGCACGCCGCCGGGTTCCGCGCGGGCGACATCGTGCTCAACTGCTTCTCCTACCACTTCACCCCGGCCGGCATGATGTTCGACGGCGCGGCGGCGGCGATCGGCTGTCCGGTCATTCCGGGCGGCACCGGCCAGACAGAGAGCCAGATCGAGGCGATCCGCCGTTTCCGGCCGGTCGGCTATGCCGGCACGCCGGACTTCCTCAAGATCGTCCTCGACAAGGCGGACGAGACCGGCGCCGACGTCTCCTCGATCCGCCGCGGCGGGGTCGGCGGCGGCGCCCTGCTCCCGCCGCTCCGCAAGGAGTACGACGAGCGCGGCATCGCCGTCCTGCAATCCTACGGCACGGCCGATGTCGGCCTGATCGCCTACGAGTCGGAAGCCCGCGAAGGCATGATCCTGGACGAGGAGATCGTCGTCGAGATCGTGCGCCCGGGGACCGGCACCCCGGTGCCCGAGGGGGAGGTCGGCGAGGTGGTGGTGACGCTCCTCGACGAGGACTACCCGCTGCTCCGCTTCGCCACCGGCGATCTCTCGGCCATGATGCCGGGGCGGAGCCCGTGCGGCCGGACAGCGCCGCGGATCAGGGGATGGCTCGGCCGCGCCGACCAGCGGACCAAGATCCGCGGCATGTTCGTCGACCCGGCGCAGATCGATCGCGTCCTGGAACGCCACCCGGAGATCGGCCGGATGCGCCTCGTCGTGAACGAGGAAGGCGGCATCGACGCCCCGGTGCTTCAGTGCGAGACCGGCGGCGGCCCGGAAGACCTCGCGGACGCGGTGGCGGGGACGTTCCGGTCCGAATGCAAGCTCAGGGTCGCGGTCGAGCTGGTCGACGCCGGCAGCCTGCCCAACGACGGCAAGATCATCGACGACCGGCGCGACTACGGCTGACCGTCCGGGGTCGGGCGGACGGGCTCCGGCTCGCGCAGCGGACCGCCGCCCAGCGTCAGCGACAACAGGACGATGCCGACGATCGTCAGCGCCCCGGCGCTCAGGCCCAGCGACCAGTGGATGCCGATCAGGCTGCCGCCGAACCCGACGGTGATGCCGCTGAAGGACCGCAGGCCGAGCGAGGCCATGTTGTAGAGCCCGACCACCCGGCCGCGGATCGCCTCGGGCGCGTTGAGCTGCACCAGCGTCATCGCCATCGAGTTGTAGGAGAGATCGAGAAAGCCCGCGGCGAACAGCAGCACGAGCGCCAGCGGATAGCTCTCGGAAGATGCGAAGCCCGCGATCGCGCAGCACCAGAGGACTACGAGGACGAAGGCGGTGCGCGGCCGGGCGCTCAGCAGTCCCCGGCTCTCCAGGACGAACCCGGCCATCAGCGCCCCGGCCGCGGTCGCGGCGAGCAGGGCGCTGTAGTGCAGCCCGTCGTCATGGCCCAGATGGTGCGCGAACTCGGGCATCTGCGCCTGGTGCGCGTTTCCCACCAGGAACGCGGCGCAACCCGCCAGGACGAGCATGGAGACGATCGTGCGGTCGGAGGCGATGTCCCTGAGCGTCGCGAGGATCTCGGCGAAACCCGCGAACGCACGGCCGGGCGGGCGCGGGCCGGAGCGGAACGCGGGCCCGTAGGGCGCCTTCCACAGCCACAGCGCCAGCGGCAGGTAGATGAAGACGTTCAGCAGGATGCCCCAGGCGGGTCCGAGGGCGATCATCAACGCGCCGCCCACCGCGGGACCGAGCAGGATGCCGAGCTGCCGCCCCGAGGCGATCGTCCGGACCGCGCTCTGGAGCTGGGCGGCCCCGACGATGTCGTGGACCAGGAGCTGCGCCGCGGGCGCCCAGATCACCCCCGCGAAGCCGTGCAGGACCAGGAGCACGGCGGCGTGCCAGACCTCGAGGGCATCGGTCAGGAACAGGATGCCCCAGCCGGACGAGACGACCATGAACAGGACCATGCCGAACTGGATGATCCGGCGCGGGTCGAACCGGTCGGCGAGCGCGCCGGCATAGACCGAGAACAGGAGAAACGGCACCCAGTGGGAGAACACCGCGAAGCCGGCGAGCGCGGGCGATTCGAACTTCTGGAAGATGATCCAGTAGCTGATCACGTGCTCGATATTGTCCGCCATCATGGCGAGCATCGCGTAACTCAGATAGGCGCGCCCGCCGGGATGGCGGAGCGCCGCGAAGGACTTCGGTTCGGTCACGATTGATTCCTTGGTGTTCGACTGGAACACCGTCGAACTCGATTGTCGTGCGAACGGGCGATAGCCCGGGCTGCCATGCCGCCCGTGGCGGCGATAGGCCCTGCCCGGGTCAGGCTCTGCCGGCTATTCTGCGGCCAGCGAGCGTCTGTGGAAATCTTCCAGTCCGAACAACCGTTCGGCGTTATTCCAGGCTATTGCTTCATAAGCCTCGGCGGAGATCGAACTCAGCGTCTCGACCGATTCCGCGACGTTCATGTGGGCATCGGGATGCGGGTAGTCGGTGCCGACAAGGAACTTGTCGACGCCGTACTTGTCGATCACGTGCTCCAGCAGCGATTCGTCGAGCCCCACGGCATGGTGGAACATCTCGAAATACTCATGCGGCGGGCGCTTGTTCATCGGCCGGCCGCGTATGTCGAAGTTGTGGTAGGCGAGCGGCGATTCGAAGGTCTCGACCGTATCGCGCAGCCGATCCTCAAGGAACGGCAGGAAGCTCACCCCCGCCTCGGCGAAAAGCAGCTTAAGTCCGGGAAAACGATCGAGCAACCCGGAATAGATCAGGCAGACCATCGCATGCATGTAATCGAACGGAAAGCCGAGGCAGTTGTGCAGCCGCCAGCGGTCGAAGCGCTCGTGTCCGATCTGTTTGGTGTCCGCATCGCCGTGAAAGGCCAACACCACACCCAGCCGTTCCGCTTCCGCGAACAGGTCCCATAGCAGCAATTCGTCGATCCGGCCGCCGTCGACATTGGGGCAGATCACCGCGCAGCGCAGCTTGTGGACATCGACGCAGCGCTGCAACTCGGCGATCGCCTCGTCCGGGTGCTGCATCGGAAGGCAGAACGTCGATATCAGCCTTCCGCCGGAACGATGCTCGGCGTCGGCCATGCCATCGTTGTGGTTCCGCACGAGGTCGCGCGCCTCGCCGGGATCGGCGATCTCGTTGTAGACGCCGGAATGGTTGGGAAAGAGCAGCTGGCAGTCGATGCCCAGCCGGTCGACGTCCTGTAGGCGTCGCTCGACGCTGCAAGTCTGCTCGACCGGGATCGAATGGGCGACGCGCGGATGATTGCGCCCGAGGAAGCGCATCGTCGCCCCGACCCCGTCCGCGACGATGCGCGGCCGTAGATGCCGGTGCGGCCCGTCCATTGCGTCGTAGGCGTCCTTGGGCAGGAAATGGGAATCGGCGTCGAACAGCATGGGAGCCTCGGGATCGAGAGAGCGTTGCCAGATACGCAGACTCAAAGATTACCGAGACGGATAGCGGTCCACAAAGCGTCTTTGGAGCGGGCCCGAACGGCCGCTCAGCGGATCATCGTTTCGGGCAGGATCAGGGCGATGTCGGGGAACGCGATCAGGAGCGCCGCGCAGATCAGCATCGCGCCCCAGAACGGGATGATGCCCCGGAAGATCTCGCCCATCGGCACGCCTTCGGCGATCCCCTTGACCACGAAGACGTTGAGCCCGAGCGGCGGGCTGATCAGGCTCATCTCCAGGATCACCACCAGGAGCGCGCCGAACCAGATCGGGTCGTAGCCCATGTCCTTGATCAGCGGGAACACGATGGGGAGCGTCAGCACCATCATCGCGAGCCCTTCGAGGAAGGTTCCGAGCACGATGTAGCCCAACACGATCACGATCAGGATGACGACCGGAGAAAGGTCGAGGCCGGGCATCGCGGCGGCGAGGTTCGCGGGGATCTGGGTGACCGCGAGGAACGGGTTGAACAGGAACGCGCCGATCACGATCAGGTAGACGAAGGCGAAGGTCTTGACGGTCTCCAGAAGGCAGAATTTGAGGGTCTCCAGGGTGAGCCTGCGGCGGACGATGGTGAGGACGAGGGTCAGGAACGCGCCGATCGCCGCCGCCTCCACCGGGGTGAAGACGCCGAAATAGATCCCCCCGAGCACGGCGAACACGATGCCCACCAGCGACAGCGACCGGCCGACGGACCGGAGGCGCTCCCGCCAGGAGAGCCGGGGCGCGCGCGGACCGATCGCCGGGTTGAGGCGGGTCAGGATCGCGATGGTCGCCATGAACAGCCCGGTCAGCAGGATTCCGGGCAGCACGCCGGCGAGGAAGAGCTGGCCGATCGATTCCTCGGTCAGCAGGGCGTAGATGATGAAGCCCGTCGAGGGCGGGATCAGGATGCCGAGGGTGCCGCCGGCCGCGACGCAACCGGTGGCGAGCCGGGGGTGATAGTCGTGGCGCTTCATCTCCGGCAGCGCGACCCGCCCCATCGTGACCGCCGACGCGAGGCTCGACCCCGAGACCGCGGCGAACCCCGCGCAGCCGACCACGGTGGCCGAGGCCAGCCCGCCCGGCCAGTGCCCGACCAGGCTGCGCGCCATGTCGTAGAGGTCGCGGCTCATCCCCGACACCATCGCGAAGTTCCCCATCAGGACGAACAGCGCGATGATGCTGAGGTCGTAATTGTAGGCGATTTCGAACGGCACGCTGCCGAGCAGCGCGAGCGTCGGGTCGAGCCCGCTCAGCGCCCAGTAGCCGAGCGCCCCGGCGATCGACAAAGCGATGCCGATCGGCACGCGCAGGAAGATCAGCAGGAACAGCCCAGCGAGACCGAGAATGCCGACGAGGGTGGGGCTCACGCCGCTTCGTCGCTTTCCGGGCCCGGCACGAAGATGCGGATCGCCAGCACGAGCGCCATCGACCCGGCCCCGAACGCCACCACCCAGTAGAACGGGAAGAACGGGATCGTGAGCAGCTGGGACGCCTCGGCGAATTCACGCACGTCCACCGACTGGACCACCGCGCGCCAGGCGATCAGGGCGAACATGGCGCAACCGATCAGATTGATCGCGGGGTCGAGGACCCGCTGCGCGCCCTTGCCGAGCCGGTTGTAGAGGAGCTCGATCACCACATGCGCCCCGCGCCAGGCGCAATAGGCGAAGCCCAGGAAGGTCATGATCAGAACCGCGAACTGGGTGAGGTCGAAGACCCCGGTAATCGGCGCGTTGAAGAAGTAGCGGCCGACCACGTCCGCCGTGGTCAGCAGCATCAGGAGGAGGAGAACGGCCCCGGCGACATACGCCGAGGCCGTAACCAGGATGCCGACGGCCCGGGAGACCGGACCCTCGCGAGAGTCCATCAACCCTTGGCCAGGTAGTCGGCGAGCATCTTCTGGTAGTTCGGGTCCGATTTCTCGTAGCGCTTGACCCAGTCACCGACGATGGTCTTGAACCGCGCGGTCCACGCCGCCTTGTCGGCCGCGCTCAACTCGGTGATGTTGGTGTCGTCCCGGGTACGCACCGTCTTGATGCCCGCCGCGCGCGCCGCCTCGTAGAGCCTGGCGCCCTTGAGGCTGAGCGGCAGTCCGCGCTGCGCGTCGACGGCCTTCTTCTGCTCGGCGGAAAGGCCCGCATAGGTCTTCTTGTTCATCACCATCATCTGCGGCGAATAGCCCATCGGCAGGTCGACGATGAAGTTCTTGACCACCTCGGCCAGCTTGAAGCTGTTCACGGTCGAGATGCCCACCAGCGCACCGTCGACCACGCCCTTCTCGATGGCGCTGTAGGTCTGCGGCATCGGCATGCCCACGGGGATCGCGCCGAGACCCTTGATGATCGCCGCCTGGTCGCGCGACGGCGTCCTGAGCTTCAAGCCCTTGAGGTCGTCGGGGGTGCGCACGACCTTGTTGGTCATCAGCACCGGCACGTCGGTGGTCCACAACCCGAGCACCTCGACGCGCGCGTACTCGGACGAGAGGTGCTTGTCGAAGATCTTCCACATCGCGGTGGTCGCTTCGGAGGGAGAGCCCCATTGCAGCGGGATCTCGACCACCATCGTCTTGGGGAACACCGTCGAGGTGTAGCCCTGCAGCCCGAACTCGATATCGGCGATGCCGTTGACCACCCGCTTGAAGGCGCCGGGCGGCTTGCCGCCGATCTGCCCGCCGGGGAAGCCGACCACCTTGAGGCCGACATTCGCCGCCGCGATGCCGTTGCCCCAGGGCGTCATCAGCTTGGCCCAGACATGGTGCTTGGGGCTGGTGAAGAACGCCATCTTGAGGTCGCGCGCCTGCGCCGTCGTGGCGCCGGCCGCGCCGGCCAGGACGGCCGCCGCCACGCCCGCCGCGGTCAGCCCTTTCAGTGTCGTCCGCATGGACGCTCTCGCGCGTTTCGACATTTCCGTTCCTTCCCTGTGAAGAGGCTCGCCGCCGGCCGGCGGGCCCGATTTGTGGCCCGATTGTACGGGCGGGAACGGCCGGGGTGTCAAGCGCGGCGGCGCTTGTGCCGGGCGAGCATTCCTGAGACTAATGCGCCGCCTCGATGACCGACCGAGGATTGGAGCGATTGCGATGACGACGGGACAGACCCCTCCCTATCGCGCCGATCATGTCGGCAGCCTGCTGCGCCCGCGCGCTTTGCTGGACGCGCGCGACGCGCACGGCAAGGGAGAGATGGACGATGCGGAACTGCGCGCGGTCGAGGACGATTGCATCCGCGACGTCGCCAGGACGCAGGAGGACGCCGGGCTCCGGGGGATAACCGACGGGGAATACCGGCGCACTTTCTGGCATCTCGATTTCCTGCGCCAGATCGCGGGAGTCGAAATTACAGAGGGCAATTTCGTCGCCCGTTTCCGCAAGGACGACGGCTCGGAGATCGGCTTCAAGCCCCCGACGATGACCGTGAACGGCCGGCTCGGCCACGTCCGCGACATCCAGGCCGAGGACTACAAATTCCTCGCGTCGGTGGTCAGCCGCACGCCCAAGGTCTGCATCCCCTCTCCCTCGATGCTGCATTTCCGGGGCGGGCGCAAGGCGATCGACGAGGAGGCCTATCCCGACATGGACGGGTTCTACGCGGATCTCGCGCGGGTCTACAACGAGGAGATCATGTCGCTGGCCGGTCTCGGGCTGCGCTACCTGCAGCTCGACGACACCAACTTCGCCTATCTGTGCGACGACCGGATCCGGGAAGCGACCCGCGCGCTGGGCGAGGACCCGGACGAGCTCCCGCACACCTATTGCCGGCTCCTCAACGAGACGCTCGCTGGACGGCCGGACGACATGGCGGTCACGGTCCATATGTGCCGCGGCAACCACCGCAGCGCCTGGGCGGCGCAGGGCGGCTACGAGCCGGTGGCCGACGTGCTGTTCAACGAGCTCGACGTGGACGGGTTCTTCATGGAATACGACGACGAGCGGTCGGGCGATTTCGCGCCGCTCCGGTTCCTGCCCGAGGGCAAGACGGTGGTGCTCGGGATCGTGACCTCGAAGCACGCGGCGCTCGAATCGGCGGACGAGCTGAAGCGCCGCATCGACGCGGCCGCCCGGTACGCGCCCCTCGAACAGCTCGCGATCAGCCCCCAGTGCGGCTTCTCGTCGACCGTGGACGGCAACGATCTCACCGCCGACGACCAGATGGCCAAGCTGCGGCGCGTCGTCGAAGTGGCGGAAGACGTCTGGGGATAGAGTCGGCCGGGCCGCGCGGCGTCCCTCGATACGGCGCTGGCGCGCCTACTCGGGATGAGGGAGAAAGGCAGACCTCATCCTGAGTAGCGGCGAAGCCGCATATCGAAGGACACGCACTACCCGGCCTCGCCGCCCGCGTCCTCGCCCAGCGCGAGCCGTCGGAGCGCCGATCCGACATTGACCACGTCCTTGTCGCCGTACCCCATCAGCGCGGCGAGCTGGTAGATCTCCCGCGTCGCGTTGGCGAGCAGCGACGGCGATTTCGTGTCGGCCGCGAGCTTGGCGAACAGCGAGACGTCCTTGAGCGCGACCTCGGTCGCGAAGAACGGTCCGTCCTCGCCGGTAACGATCCGCTTCGACAGCGCGCCCAGAGCCGCGCTGTTCGACGTGCTGTTGGAGAGCACGTCGAGCAGCCGGTCGAGATCGACGCCGAGCTTGGCCGCCAGCGCGAAGGTCTCGGCATACATCGCATGGATGCAGAGCCCGTTGACGTTGTTCAGAATCTTGAAAATGTGGCCCGTCCCCACCGGTCCGCAATGGACGAAGCGCTCGGAGACGGCCTCGAAGGCGGGGCGGCAGCGCTCGACGATCTCCTCGGGCCCGCCGACCAGGAGCACGATCTGGCCCTCCCAGGCGTGCTGCTCCATGCGCAGCATCGGCGCGTCGACGACGTGCACGGAACGCGCCTCGGCCTCGTCGGCCAGCTCGCGGGTCACCGCGGGATCGCTCGTCGAGAAGTCGATCAGCACCGAGCCCTCGCGCGCGTTGGCGATCAGCCCGTCCGGGCCCTGGTACACGGAACGGATCGCCTCGATGCTCTGCAGGCAGGTGCCGATCGTTCCGGTTGCCTCGCACAGCCCGGCGAGGCCGTTGGCCGGCTTCGCTCCCATGGCGACGGCGCGGTCGACCGCCGCGGCGTCGATGTCGTGAACCGAGAGCGCGAAACCGTTCCCGAGAAGGTTGCGGGCGAGCCCCTTGCCCATCGTCCCGGCGCCGACCAGCCCGAAGCTGCGTTCCATCGTCGTCCTCCCCGCGGTCACTCGGCGGCCCGATCTTCCGTCGCCGGCGGGCGCCAGCGCAAGACCGGGCGGCGCGCGGCCGCGGTCTCGTCGAAGCGGCGGCGCGGCGCTTCCCCGGGCGCGGCATGGAAGGCGTCCGCATCGCCCGAGAGCGCCCGCTCCACGATGCGCCGCAGCGTGGCGATCAGATGGTCGAGGCTTTCCCTCGATTCCGTCTCGGTGGGCTCGAGAAGCAGGGCGCCGTGGACCACCAGCGGGAAGTAGATCGTCGCCGGGTGGTACCCCTCGTCGATCATCGCCTTGGCGAGGTCGAGCGTCGTCACGCCGGTGTCCTTGAGGAACGCGTCGTCGAACAGGACCTCGTGCATGCAGGGGCCTTCGTAGGGAAGGCTCATCAGGTCGGCGAGCCCGGCCGAGATGTAGTTCGCGTTCAGCACCGCGTCGGAAGACGCCTGCCGGAGCCCGTCGATTCCGTGGCTCAGGATGTAGGCGAGCGCGCGGACGAACATCCCCATCTGGCCGTGGAACCCCTTCACCCGCCCGAACGCGGGGCCGGAGGGGTCGGTCTCGACCAGCCGGAACCCGTCGGGCCCCTCGACGACGTAGGGGACCGGCGCGTAAGGAGCCAACGCCGCGCACAGCGATACGGGACCGCTGCCCGGCCCGCCCCCCCCATGCGGCGTCGAGAAGGTCTTGTGCAGGTTGAGATGCATGCAGTCGATGCCGAGATCGCCGGGCCGCACCCGGCCGACGATGGCGTTGAAGTTGGCGCCGTCGCAGTAGAAATAGGCGCCCGCCTCGTGCACCGCGTCCGCCTGTTCGAGGATCTCGTCCTCGAACAGGCCGCACGTGTTGGGGTTGGTCAGCATGAACGCCGCGACATCGTCGCCGAGCGCCGATTTCAGCGCCTCCAGGTCGACCCGTCCGCGTCCGTTCAACGGCACCGCGGCGACCTCGTAGCCGCACATCGCGGCGCTCGCCGGGTTGGTGCCGTGCGCGGAATCGGGCACCAGCACGCGCTTTCGGGGATCGCCCGCCGCCTCGTGCGCCGAGCGGATCGTCATCAGCCCGGTCCATTCGCCGTGCGCGCCGGCGGCGGGGGACAGCGCGAGCGCGGGCATCCCGGTCAGCGCCTTCAGCCAGCCCGCGAGCCGGTCCATCAGCGCGAGCGCGCCCTGTATCGTGGACTCGGGCTGCAGCGGATGGATGTCGGCGAACCCCGGCAGGCGCGCGAGCTTCTCGTTGAGCCGGGGGTTGTGCTTCATCGTGCACGAGCCGAGCGGGTAGAGGCCGGTGTCGATCGCGTAGTTCTTCTGGCTGAGCCGGGTGAAGTGGCGCACCACCTGGGGCTCGGAGAGACCGGGCAGGCCGATCGGCGCCTCGCGCGCCAGCCCGCCCAGACGATCGCGCATCTCCGGCGGATCGGGCAGGTCGACGCCGGTCCTCCCGTCCGCGCCCTGCTCGAAGATCAGCGGCTCCTCGAAGCGCAGCCCGCGATGGCGGATGGCCTCCGTCGGGGCGCTCATTTTAGAGCCTCCCGAAGCGCGGCTTCGAGCGCCGCCATGTCGTCCTCCGTCGTCGTCTCGGTCGCCGCGACCAGCAGAAGCGGCGCCGCCTCCGACTCGCCGGGCAGGAGTCGGGAAACAGGGACGCCCGCCAGCACGCCGCGGCCGGCAAGCTCGTCCACGACCCCGGCGGCGGGCCGGTCGAGACGCAGCGTGAACTCGTTGAAGAAGCTGTCGTTCGCCACCGCCGCGCCGGGGACGGTATCGAGCCGGTCGGCGAGCGCCGCGGCCCTTGCGTGGTTGAGCCGCGCGAGCCGCGAGAACCCTTCCTCGCCGAGCAGGCTCAGATGGATGGCGAAGGCGAGCGCGCACAGGCCCGAATTGGTGCAGATGTTGCTGGTCGATTTCTCGCGCCGGATGTGCTGTTCGCGCGTGGCCAGCGTCAGGACCCAGCCGCGCCTGCCGTCGGCGTCGAACGCCTCCCCCGCCAGGCGCCCGGGCATTTGCCGGACATGGCGCTCGCGGCAGGCGAACAGCCCGACATAGGGTCCGCCGAAACTGAGCGGATTGCCGATCGACTTGCCTTCCGCCGCAACGATGTCGGCGCCCATCTCGCCGGGCGATTTCAGCGCGCCGAGCGCGACGACCTCGGTGACCGCGACGATCAGGAGCGCCCCCGCCTCATGGCAGGCCTCGGCCAACGGCGTCAGGTCGCGCACCCGGCCGAAGAAATCGGGGTACTGGACGACGACGCAGGCGGTCTCGGGGTCGATCCTGTCGGCGAGCGACTCCGTGCCGTCGAAATCGGGCGGCTGGCGGTCGAGCCGGGCGGAAAGATACCGGAGGCCGGTCTCCGTCACCTCGCGGTATTGCGGATGGAGCGCGCCGGAGACGATCACGCGCGGCCGCCTTGTCACCCGGAGCGCCATGTTGACCGCCTCCAGGCACGAGGTCGCGCCGTCGTACATCGAGGCGTTGGCGACATCGAGGCCGGTTATCAGCGCGACCTGGGTCTGGAACTCGAACAGCGCCTGCAGCGTCCCCTGGGAAATCTCCGGCTGGTAGGGCGTGTAGGAGGTGAGGAACTCGCCCCGCTGGATCAGCGCGTCCACGCTCGCCGGCACGTGGTGGCGATAGGCGCCGGCGCCGAGGAAGAACGGGACCGATCCGGCCGGGACGTTCCGCGCGGCGAGCGCGCCGAGCGCGCGCTCGACCTCGATCTCGCCCGCATGATCGGACAGGTCGAACGCCGGATCGCGGGCCGATTCCGGCACGTCCCCGAACAGGCTGTCCACCGAGGGCGCGCCGATCGAGGCGAGCATCGCCCGCCGGTCGGCATCGGTCAGCGGCAGATATCGCATCGCCGGGCCTCCCGCTTCGCTCAGAGGGTGGAGACGAAATTGTCGTAGGCGGTCTGATCCAGCAGCGCTTCGACCTCGCCGAGATCGGCCATCCGCACCTTGATGAACCAGCCGCCGGCGGTGGGTTCCCGGTTGACCAGGCCCGGATCGTCGGCCAGCGGCTCGTTGACCTCGACCACCTCCCCGCTCACCGGGGCGTAGACCTCGCTCGCGGCCTTCACCGATTCGACGACGGCGGCCTCCTCGCCCCTCGCCACCGAACGTCCCCGCTCCGGCAGCTCGACGAACACCACGTCGCCGAGTTGTTCCTGCGCGTAGTCCGAAATCCCGATCACCGCGATATCGCCTTCGACGCGCACCCACTCATGCTCCTCGCTGTATCTGAGCTCGGCCATCGCCTCACCCTCCCTTGCCCTTGAAATAGCGATGCCGAACGAACGGCAGCGTCGCGATCCGCGCCGGAAGCGGCTTGTCGCGGACGACGACCTCGACCGCCCGGCCCGCCTCGCCCGCCCCCGCGGCGACGTAACCCATGGCGACCGGCCCGCCGACGCTCGGCCCGAAGCCGCCGCTGGTGATCTCCCCGACCGCCTCGCCGCCGACTTCACGAACCGGCGTGTGGGCGCGGGCGGGCGCGCGACCGTCGGGCCGGATGCCGACGCGGCGACGGGGCGGACCCGAGGCGATCTGGTCGAGGATGACGCCGGCGCCGGGAAATCCGCCTTCCGCCCTCCGGCGCTTGCCGACGGTCCAGGCGAGCCCCCCCTCGACCGGCGTGGTGGTCCGGTCGATGTCCTGCCCGTAGAGGCAGAGCCCGGCCTCCAGCCTCAGCGTGTCGCGCGCGCCGAGCCCGGCCAGCTCGACCTCCGGCAGGTCGAGCAGCATGCGCGCGATGCGTTCGGTGTCGTCGGCCGGGATCGAGATCTCGAACCCGTCCTCGCCGGTATAGCCGGACCGCATGATCGCGAGCCTGACGCCGTCGATCTCGAAGGGCGCGGCGGTCATGAAGGGAAGCGCCTCCGCGCCCGGCGCCAGAGCCGCCAGGGCCGCGGCCGCCTTCGGGCCCTGGAGCGCGACGAGCCCCCGGTCGAGCTCGTCCAGCGCGCATCCCGCCGGCAGGGCCGCTCGGATATGGGCGATGTCGGCTTCCTTGCACGCCGCGTTGGCGACGACGAACAGGTAGGGGCCGACATCGGTGACGATCAGATCGTCGAGAATGCCGCCCGCCTCGTCGGTCAGCATCGTGTAGCGCATGCCGCCCGGGACGAGCCCCTGGATGTCGCCGGGAACCAGCGCCTCCAGCGCCCGCGCCCGGTCGTCGCCGCGGATCGTCAGCTGGCCCATGTGCGAGACATCGAACAGCGAGGCCGCGCTTCGCGTGTGCAGGTGCTCCTCGATGATGCCGCCGGCATAGCGGATCGGCATGTCGTAGCCGGCGAACGGCGCCATCCTGGCGCCGAGTTCACGGTGCAGACCGGTCAGGGGGGTCGTCTTTGCCGCCGCGGTTTCGGGGTCGCTCATCGGGTCCTCCGGCAGACAGCACGCGCGCGCAATGCGCCGCGCGCCCCCTCTGTCCGTGGACCTGAGAGATTCACGGAACCCGCAGGTTCCGCTTACCCCTTCGGTGGAGCCGCTCCCCCATCCGAGAAGCGGCCCGCTTTCCAGAGACACATCGACCTGCGGTCCGTTTGCCTGAGAGTTTCCGGGGCCCTTGCTCCTTCGGCGCCGGTGATGAACCGGACTCTCCCGCAGGCGTCGTCTGTGTAGCGCAGCGTCCGGCCCGGGGCCGGACAAGTCTTATCTAATGGGCCGGGAAATCCGCGTCAACCGCCGGACCGGTTGAACCCGAGCTGCTCGCGGTCCAGCTGGAAGCCCATGAAGACGTTGAAGTCGGTCGCGCGGCGCTGTCCGGTGAGCGGTATCCCGATGGAGACCTCATCGCGATAGAGAACCCGGTTGACGCCGCTTTCGAATTTCATTTCGACCGGAAAAACGCGCTTTCCGCGCTCGGCGGGATGGAACTCGGGGATCGCCACGAAATAGGCGAACCGCCCTTCGCGGCGCCGGTTCGCCGGACCGCGCTCGAGCAGGAACTCGACCGTGAGGTCGAGCTCGACCCTGTCGTCCTCGACGTTGCACTCTCCGTCGAAATTGACCAGCCGGCCCCTGAGCACGACATCGGTCAGGTCCCGCCCCGCCCCCTGGGCGAACTCGGTCAGCCTGTCGGCATATTCGAGGACCTGGACCCGGGGGCAGATCCGCTGGGAGAACCGTTCCTCGCCGCCGCAGGCCTGGAGGAGCAGGGATATCGACGCCGCGGCCAGCGCGACGGCGATTCCGCGGCGGGCGGGCACGGCCGGGTACCCCAGGGGGCGCGCCATCCCGGCCTAGAGGTCGTTGTGGGTGCCGTCGCAGACCGGCTTGTTGGACGTGCTCTTGCAGCCGCAGAACCAGATCGTGCGGTCCGCCTTCGCGTCGTACTGCATCGGCGCGAGGCCGGTGCCCTTGTGCGAGCCGTCGCAGAACGGCTGGGACTGGCTGCGCCCGCAGGCGCACCACCAATATTCCTTGCCCGCCTCGACCTCGACGCCGTAGGGCTCCTTCTGCGCGATAACCGGTTCCGCCATGACCAAGGTTCCTATCCGAAAGCCGCTGTGGTATCTGGTGGGGCACTCTAGTGTTCCGTTCGCCGATCCTCAAGGCAGGGATCGGAACGGGGTCGGGAGCCGATGCAAAAGCCTCCGCTGAAAATCCTGCTCGCCGGCCCGCGCGGCTTCTGCGCGGGAGTCGACCGCGCGATCAAGATCGTCGAGCTGGCGCTCGAGAAGTACGGTGCGCCGGTCTATGTCCGCCACGAGATCGTCCACAACCGCTTCGTGGTCGAGGCGCTGGAGGAAAAGGGCGCGGTCTTCGTCGAGGAGCTGGAGGAAATTCCGGGCGGCGTCCCGGTCGTCTTCAGCGCCCACGGCGTTGCCAGGGCGGTGTTCTCGGAAGCCGACGAGCGCGAGCTGTTCTATCTCGACGCCACCTGCCCGCTGGTCACCAAGGTCCATGTCGATGCGCGCCGCCACGAGAACGAGGGCCGCCAAGTCATACTGATCGGCCACGCGGGCCATCCCGAGGTCATCGGCACGATGGGCCAGCTCCCCGAGGGCAGAATGATCCTGGTCGAGACCGTCGAACAGGCGCAATCCGTCGAGGTCGCGGATCCGGAGCGGCTTTCCTACGTCACCCAGACCACGCTCTCGGTCGACGAGACCGAGGCGATCGTCGAGGTGCTGAAGGAGCGCTTTCCCGCCATCGAGCCGCCGCGCAAGGAAGACATCTGCTACGCCACCACCAACCGCCAGGCGGCGGTCAAGGCGATCGCGAGGCGCTGCGACGCGCTCGCCGTGATCGGCGCGCCCTATTCGTCCAACTCCAAGCGCCTCGCGGAGGTGGCGAGCGACGCGGGTTGCGACAAGGCGGTGCTGATCCAGCGCGCGCGGGAAATCGATCCGGACTGGCTGAACGGCGTCGGCACGCTCGGCCTGACCGCCGGCGCGTCCGCGCCCGAGATCCTGGTTCAGGAGCTGATCGATCATTGCCGGACGCTGTTCGACGTGACCGTCGAAGAGGTCTCGCTGATCGAGGAATCGGTGGAGTTCAGCCTGCCGCGGGCGCTGACGGCCTGACCCGGACGACGACCCCCGCATGGCGGTATACACGGACGTCCCGGACGACGCCCTCGACACGTTCGTCGGCGCCTACGACATCGGCGGCGTGCTTGCCTGCAAGGGCATCGCGGAGGGGATCGAGAACTCGAACTACCTGCTGCAGACCGAGCGGGGCGCGTTCATTCTCACCCTCTACGAACGCCGGGTCGCGCGGGAAGACCTGCCCTTCTTTCTCGGACTGATGGATCACCTTGCCGGGCGCGGCATCGCGTGCCCCACGCCGGTGCCCGGCCGCGACGGCGAGACGCTGCGCGAACTCTGCGGGCGGCCCGCGGCCATCGTCACCTTCCTCAACGGAATGTGCGTCAGGAGGGCGGGGGCGGAACATTGCGCGGCGCTGGGCCGCGCGACCGCCGAAATGCACCGCGCGGGCGCGGATTTCCCCCTCGGGCGCGAGAACGCGCTCGGATTGGCGGGCTGGCGGCCCCTGTTCGCGACATGCCGGGAGGCGGCCGACGGGCTGGCGCCGGGCCTCCGCCGCGAGATCGAGGACGAGCTGGATTTTCTCGATTCGCGCTGGCCCTCGGGCGCCGCCGGCGGCGTGATCCATGCCGACCTCTTCCCGGACAACGTCTTCTTCCTCGGCGGCGGGCTGTCGGGGATCATCGACTTCTATTTCGCCTGCAACGACCTCTACGCCTACGAGCTGGCGATCTGCCTCAACGCCTGGTGTTTCGAGGCGGATCTCAGCTTCAACGTCACCAAGGCCCGGCGTCTGATCGCGGGATACGCTTCGGTGCGCGCGCTGGAGAAGGCGGAAATCGCGGCCCTTCCCGTGCTCGCCCGGGGCGCGGCGCTGCGGTTTCTGCTGACCCGCCTCCACGACGCGCTCTTCCCGCCGGAAGGCGTGCTCGTCGGCCGGAAGGACCCGCTTGAGTACCTGCACAAGCTGCGGTTTCACCAGCGGGTGGCGGACCCCGGCGCCTACGGACTCGAACCGTGACCGCGGTCGACATCTTCACCGACGGCGCCTGCAGCGGAAATCCCGGCCCCGGCGGCTGGGGCGCGCTGCTGCGTTACGGCGGCACCGAAAAGGAGCTGTGCGGCGGCGAGGCCGCGACCACCAACAACCGGATGGAACTGCTCGCCGCGATCCGGGCGATCGAGTCTTTGAAGCGCCCTTCCACGGTGCGGCTCCACACCGACAGCACCTATCTCAGGGACGGGATCACGCGCTGGATCGAAGGCTGGAAGGCCAACGGATGGAAGACCGCGGCGAAGAAACCGGTGAAGAATGTCGATCTCTGGCAGCGCCTGGACGCACTCGCCGCCGGGCATGAGATCGAATGGCGCTGGGTCAAGGGCCATGCCGGCCACCCGGACAACGAGCGCGCCGACGCGCTCGCGCGCAAGGGCCTCGCGCAGGCGCGCGAGGCCGGTGCGTAGTCCGTTCTTTCGGGATCAGAGCTGGCTGAGGACGGTGCCCGCGTCGCTCACCTCGTACCCGCCGCCCTCTTCGAGATTGAGCTGGGTGACGGTGCCGTCGTCGACGATCATGGAGTAGCGGCGCGACCGCACGCCGAGGCCGCGGCCGACGAGGTCGAGCTCGACGTCGAGCGCCCTGGCGAAATCGGCGCTGCCGTCGGCCAGCATCTGCACCTTGTCGCCAACGCCCTGGCTCTTGCCCCAGGCATCCATCACGAACACGTCGTTGACCGCCACGCAGGCGATGGTGTCGACGCCCTTGGCCTTGATCGCGTCGGCCTGCTCGACGAAGCCCGGCAGGTGCTTGGCGGAACAGGTTGGCGTGAACGCGCCGGGGACCGCGAACAGCACGACCTTCCTGCCGGAGAACAGCTCGTCGGTCTCGACCGGCCCCGGCCCGTCCGCGCCCATCGCCGTCAGGGTTGCGGAAGGAATCTTGTCGCCGACCTGGATTGTCATGTCATGCCCCTCGCTGGTGTGTCGATCCGGGGTGACATAGGCGATGGGCGCCGGCTTGTCACCCCGGACGGCCGCTCTTTTTGGGGCTTATTCGATTACTTGACGGGCGGTCGGCTGGCCCGGCTGGGGGACGGGAACGCCGCCCCGCCTGTCCTCAATGCCGTCATGCCCGGACTTGTTCCGGGCATCCACGTCTTGCGGCATCGCGGTGCGGGCCGGGCGAGGGCGAGGCGGCGGAGGGACGTGGATGCCCGGAACAAGTCCGGGCATGACGGAACAAATGCCGCGGACCTCCCGGTCAAGATATGCTCACTCTTTTTCGCCTCAGCGTCCGGCGATCCGGGGAGACCTGCCGGCGGCCCGGTCCATCGCTTCCAGCACCGCCGTCTCGGTAAGGATTTCGGGCAGCGGCTCGCCGTTCGGCCTTGCCGGCCCGTAGACCGCGTTGAACGGTATGCCGAACCGGCCGAAAGACTTGAGATAGGCGCCGATCTCGTCGCTCGGACGGGTCCAGTCGGCGACCATCGCCACCACCCCGTCCCCCGCGAGCCGGCCGCGCACGGTCTCGTTGCCGAGGACCAGCGCCTTGTTGACCTGGCAGGTGATGCACCAGTCGGCGGTCACATCGACGAAGACGACGGCGCCGGACGCCACGGCGGACGCTATCGCCTGGCGGTCGAAAGGCTTCCAGTGGGCGGCTGCGGCGGTCGCCTTGACGGATCCGGAGCCGGGCCAGATCGCGAGCGCGAGCGCCGCCGCGCCCGCGACTCCGGCGATGCCGCGTCCGAGCCGGGGCGTCCGCCGGGTCCCGGGGCGCGCGAGGACGAGCCCGAGGAGAAGCACCGCCAGCGCCGCGGCGACCGCGACGGCGGACCATGTGCCGAGCTGGACCGCGAGCACCGTCACCAGCCAGACGGCCGTTCCCAACAGCAGGATCCCGAGACCGCGCCGGAGCGTGACCATCCACGGCCCCGGGCGCGGCATCCGGGTCGCGATGCCCGGGAAAGCGGCGCCCGCCAGATAGGGCAGCGCCAGACCGATCCCGAGACACAGGAAGACGGCATAGATCTCGGCGCTGCCCCGCGACAGCGCGAAGCTCACCGCCGTGCCGAGGAACGGAGCGGTGCACGGGGTCGCCAGGAGCGTCGCGAACGCGCCGGTCAGGAAATGGCCCGCCACGCCGGTTTTCCCGTGGCCGCCCGCCCCGACCGCCATGTCGGACACCGTCCCGGGAAGGCGGATCTCGAACAGGCCGAAGAGATTGGCCGAGAACAGGGTCACCACGATCGCCATGAAGACGAGGAACACGGGCTGCTGGAACTGGACTCCCCAGCCGACGGTCTCGCCGGCGAGACGGAACCCGGCGACGCCGGTGGCGAGCACGAGGAAGGACACGAGGATGCCCGCCGCGGAGGCGAGAAAACCGGTCCGCACGTCGCGCCTCTCGCCCCCGCCGTGCCCCATCGCGGAGACCAGCTTCAGCGAGAGAACCGGAAGCACGCAGGGCATCAGGTTGAGGATCAGCCCGCCCGCGACGGCGAGCAGGAGGACCAGCCACAACCCCGTTTCGGCCGGCGGCGCCGCGGCCGGCGATGCGGTCCGCGCGGCGGCGGGCGTCAGCGCCTGTTCCGATGCGCGGACGCCGTCGACCACGGTGAAGCGCATTTCGCGGCCCGCCAGGCTTCCGCCGCCTTTGGGCGGCGCGAGAGCCGCGATGCGGGCGAACGCGGTCGTGCCGTCGGCGCCGATCCGGTAGTCGGGCGCGCCGAACGCCCAGCCTTCCGGTCCCTCCACGTAGATGTCGGGCCGCGACAGCGGCGCGTCCGCCGCGATCGAGATCTCCAGCGCCCGGGTCACGTCCCCGCCGACCGCCGCCACCGATGCGACGCGGATCGGGAGGCCCGGGCCGCGGCGCGGGACGAGCGCGGCGAAGCGCTCGATCAGCGCCGTTTCGAGCGACGAGGCCGCGCCCCCCGCCGGCAGCCGCAGCGCGAGATCCGCCACGTAGGGAACGCACACGTCGTCGCAGGTCAGATAGGGGATCTTCGCCCTGACGACGAGCGGACGGCCGGGCGCGACGAGGGTTGCGTCGACCGGGAGCACCACCTCGCCGCTGTAGCCCAGCGTCTCGAGGCCGATGACCGAAAAACGCGCCGGCGCGGGCCAGGACAGCGTCGCTTCGCCGAGATTCTCCGAGCCCGACCAGTCGGGCTGCGGCGGGAACCCGGCATCGCCCGGCGAACGCCAGTAGATCTTCCAGTTGTCGTTCATCCGGAAATGGATGCCGAGACGCAGCGTCCCGGCGTCGCCGACGGCATTCGACGCGGCGATCAGGCGCACCGCGCCGTGCTCGTTGGTCCACCACTGGGATGCCGCCGCGCGCGCGCCGCCCGGCCAGGACGCGGACAGCGCCAGCGCCCCGAGACCGAGGAAAACGGCCAGTGCGGATGTCGCGTTGCGAATCACGTCGGTTGCACCAATATCGCTCTTGCCGATCCTGGGCTATACTTCGAACGAGGGCCGTTGCGGCCAGCGTACCGGGTATATAGGTCGGCGTTGCGCGCCGGGAATTCAAATCGTCGTGCGCGCCGCGTTATTTCGAACCGGTTTCGCCCTGTCGGGAGGACGTGGCATGAGTACCGGGGACGACAGCCAAGGCTATCTGACGGGTCAGCTCCTGGTGGCGATGCCCCAGATGGAGGATTCGCGCTTCGTCAGGTCGGTCATCTACATGTGCGCCCACACCGCGGAGGGCGCGATGGGGCTGGTGGTCAACAAGCTGATGGACAATATCAGCTTCCCCGACCTCCTCGACCAGCTGAACCTCGCGGGATCGGAGGCGCCGGACGGCGTCAACGTCCATTTCGGCGGCCCGGTGGAGACCGGGCGGGGCTTCGTCCTGCATTCGGCCGACTACGTTCAGGACGCGACGCTGGTGATCGACGACACCGTCGCGCTGACCGCGACGATCGACATATTGAAGGCGATCGCCGGCGGACAGGGGCCGAAGCACAGCCTTCTCGCGCTCGGCTATGCCGGCTGGGGGCCGGGTCAGCTCGACGACGAAATCCAGCGCAACGGGTGGCTGTCGGTGCCCGCGGACGACGCGCTCATCTTCGGCACGGGGCTGGACAACCGCTGGGAGCGCGCGATCGCCAAGCTCGGCATCGACGCCGGCATGCTCTCGGGTGCCGCCGGCCGCGCCTGAGCCGGGCAGGCTCCGGAGCCCGGCGGCCGCGTCGGAGACCGCCTTGTCGATGCCGGGCGCCGGGACCGCCCGTCCGGCCTATTCGGCGTTGTGGGGAGCCCGTCCGGCGATCGCCTCGCGCAGGCTCTCGAGCAGCCCTTCGAGCTTCGCCTGGCCTCGCTCCACCGCGGCAAGCCGCGTCTCGATCCGATCGAACCGCTCGTCGATCCGGTCGAACCGCTCGTCCATCCGGTCGAGCCGCTCGTCCATCCGGTCGAGCCGTTCGTTCATCCGGTCGAGCCGTTCGTTCATCCGGTCGAACCGCTCGTCCATCCGAGCCTCGATGCGTTCCTCCATACGGCGCATGTCGGCGCGCAGCCAGGCGAACAGGCCGAGCATCAGCGTGGCCAGGGCCGCGAACAGCGTGGCGGAGGCGGTGAGAACGGCGAGGCCGAGTTCCATCGTGGGTTGAATCTAGCAGCGCGCGGACACGCCGTCCACCGGCTTTCCCGCTCCGGAGCGGGGACGCGCCTACTCCCACTCGATGGTGCCGGGGGGTTTCGAGGTCACGTCGTAGACCACCCGATTGATGCCGCGGACCTCGTTGACGATGCGGGTGCCGATCCGGGCGATCGTCGCGTGGTCGAACGGGTAGCTTTCGGCCGTCATCCCGTCGGTGGAGACCACGGCGCGCAGCGCGCAGACCCGGTCGTAGCTGCGCTCGTCGCCCATCACGCCCACCGTGCGGACCGGGAGGAGGACCGCGAAGGCCTGCCAGATCTCGTCGTAGAGCCCGGCCGCCCGCAATTCCTCGAGATAGATCGCGTCGGCGCGGCGGAGAATGTCGAGGCTTTCCCCGGTCACCTCGCCCGGGATGCGGATCGCGAGCCCGGGCCCCGGGAACGGGTGCCGCCCGATCATCGTCTCGGGCAGGCCGAGCGTGCGGCCGAGCTCCCGCACCTCGTCCTTGAAGAGCTCGCGGAGCGGCTCGACCAGCGTCATGTCCATGCGCTCCGGCAGGCCGCCGACATTGTGATGCGACTTGATCACCGCGCTCGGCCCGCCGGTCACGGAGACCGATTCGATGACGTCGGGATAGAGCGTCCCCTGGGCGAGGAACTCGGCGCCGCCCGCCGCCTCGGCCTCCGCCGCGAAGACGTCGATGAAGGCAGACCCGATGCGCTTGCGCTTCTCCTCCGGGTCGGTCACGCCCGCGAGCTCGGCGAGGAAGCGCTCCCGTGCGTCGACGGCGCGGAGCGGGATGTTGTAGTGGCCGCGGAAGAGCTCGACCACCGCCTCGGTCTCGCCGGCGCGCATCAGGCCGGTATCGACATAGACGCAGAAGAACCGCTCGCCCAGCGCTTCGTGCAGCAGGACGGCGGTGACCGCGCTGTCGACGCCGCCCGACAGCCCGCAGACCACGCGCCCGTCGCCCACCCGGGCGCGCACCCGCTCGATCGCCCGGTCGCGGTAGGCGGCCATCGTCCAGTCCCCGCCGCAGCCGGCGATCCGGTGGGTGAAGGCCCGCAGGAGCGCCGCGCCGTCGGGGGTGTGGACGACCTCGGGGTGGAACTGGACACCGTAATAGCGGCGAACCTCGTCGGCGATCGCCGCATAGGGTGCGCCCTCGCTGACGGCGGCGGGCGCGAACCCCTCGGGCAGGCGGGTGACCCGGTCGCCGTGGCTCATCCAGACCTGCGCGCGGTCGCCCGGCCGCCAGACGCCGTCGAACAGCCCGCACCCCTCGGTCACGGTGAGCTCCGCGCGGCCGAACTCGCGCTCCTCGCCGCTGTCGACCGTCCCGCCGAGCGCCGCGCACATCGCCTGCTGGCCGTAGCAGATGCCGAGAACCGGCACGCCGAGGTCGAACACCACGTCGGGAACCCGCGGCGCCTCCGCCCGGGTGATCGAGTCCGGCCCGCCGGAGAGCACCACCGCCCTCGGCCCGAACTCGCGGATGGCGGCCTCGTCGTGGAAATAGGGGTGGATCTCGCAATAGACGCCGTTCTCGCGGATCCGGCGCGCGATCAGCTGGGTGACCTGGGAGCCGAAATCCAGGATCAGGACGGCGTCGCCGGAACGCTCCATCGGCGGCCGCGGCCCCTAGCCCTGGGACGCGGCGAGCACCGCGGCGTCCGGCCAGCCGAAGGCGAGCTCCTCGATCGCCGCGCCGCCGAACGAGCCGGCGCGGCGGCCGACATGGCGCCCGCCCAGCGCCTCGTAGAAATAGCGCGCCGGGTTGCCGGCGAGCACCCAGACGATCAGCGACGGTCCGAGAGCGGCGGCGAGATCGAGGGCGAGCGCGGAAAAGAGCCGCCGTCCGACGCCGCCGTCCTGGTGGTCGCCGTCGACATAGAGGGTGTAGATCTCGGCGTCGTAGGCAAAGCCGCGCGCCCGCGCGGGACCGCCGCCGGCGAACCCGATGACGGTCCCGTCGCCGGCCTCCGCGACCGTGATCTTTTCGCCGCGCGCGGGATGGCGGATCGTCCGCGCCCAGCGTTCGGCGCGCCCGTCGGTCCGGCGCATGCCGACCAGCAGCCTGTCGGGCAGCAGCCCGGGATAGGCGTCCTGCCAGCCGGCCACGTAGATCCGCGCGATCGCCGGTGCGTCGCTCGGGCGGGCGGGTCTGAGCGCTTCCGTCACGGCGCCCTCACTCGCTCCGCCGGTAGTTGGGCGCCTCGCGGGTGATCGCGACGTCGTGGACATGGCCCTCGCGCACGCCGGCGTCGGTGGTCCGGCGGAACCGGCAATTGGCCTGCATCGCGCCGATGTCGGGGTTGCCGGTATAGCCCATGGCGGCCCGGAGCCCGCCGACCAGCTGGTGCAGCACGCCCGCCGCCGGCCCCTTGTAGGGGACGCGTGCCTCGATCCCCTCGGGGATCAGGTCGAGATCCTGCCTGACGTCCTGCTGGAAATAGCGGTCGGCGGAGCCGCGCGCCATCGCGCCGAGCGAGCCCATGCCGCGATAGGATTTGTAGGACCGGCCCTCGTAGAGGAACACCTCGCCCGGGCTCTCGTCGGTGCCGGCCAGCAGCGAGCCCACCATCGCGCAATCCGCCCCGGCGGCGATCGCCTTGCCGAGGTCGCCGGAGAAGCGGATGCCGCCGTCGGCGATCGCCGGAACGCCGGCCTCGCGGCACGCCTCGGCGCATTCGAGCACGGCGGTGAATTGCGGCACGCCGACGCCCGCGACCACGCGGGTGGTGCAGATCGATCCCGGCCCGATGCCGATCTTGACCGCGTCCGCCCCGGCGTCGACCAGGGCATGCACGCCCTCCGGCGTCGCCACGTTGCCCGCCACCACGTCGGCGCGGTTCGACATCCGCTTGATCCGCCGCACCGCGTCGACGACGCCGCGGGAATGGCCGTGCGCGGTGTCGACCACGATCACGTCGGCCTCCTCGTCGATCAGCGCCGCCGCCCGTTCCGCCCCCTCCTCGCCGACGCCGGTCGCCGCCGCGACCCTGAGCCGCCCCTTCTCGTCCTTGGTGGCGTCGGGGAAGCGCTGCGCCTTCTCCATGTCCTTGACGGTGATGAGCCCGACGCAGCGATAGTCGTCGTCGACCACCAGCAGCTTCTCGATCCGGTGGGCGTGGAGCAGGCGCTTGGCCTCGCCGCCGTCGACCCGCTCGGTCACGGTGACGAGGTTGTCGGCGGTCATCAGCTCGCGCACCGGCTGGTCGCGCCTTGTGGCGAAGCGGACGTCCCGGTTGGTCACGATGCCGACCAGCCGGCCGCCCTTCTCCACCACCGGGATGCCGGAGATCCGGTGCGCCGCCATCAGGTCGTGCGCATCGGCGAGCGTCGCGTCGGGCCCGATGGTGACGGGGTTGACGACCATGCCGGACTCGAACTTCTTGACCCGCCGGACCTCGCCCGCCTGGCGTTCGATGTCGAGATTCTTGTGCAGGACGCCGATCCCGCCCGCCTGCGCCATGGCGATGGCGAGCGCGCTCTCGGTCACCGTGTCCATTGCCGCGGACACCAGCGGAATGCCGAGCGGGATGCGCCGCGTCAGCCGCGTCGCGGTGTCGGTTTCGCGTGGAAGGACGGCGGACTCGGCCGGCACAAGAAGCACGTCATCGAAGGAAAAAGCCTCTTGAATGTCCATGCGCGGGCCGTTGTCCAGACGCGGTGCAAGATACACGAGCCGCGTGCGAATCCCAAGCGGGGGCGCGGCATACCTGACGGGACGGAAGGACCGCGACGCGTCTTCCATCATGCCCGGACTCGTTCCATTGCCGGCCGGTTCGGGCGTTGGGGCTCTGGGCCGAAGGGCGGGGACAAGGTCGGAGGGGGCGGGCGTCCTCCGCTGCCACCCCTTTTGTCGTCATGCCCGGACTTGTTCCGGGCATCCACATGGATCCGCCGCCTCGCTTGTCTCCGCTCATCGCGCGATGCCGTAAGACGTGGATGCCCGGAACAAGTCCGGGCATGACGTGGTGGGGGAAGGCGGTGCGGTTCGGCGCGAGCGCGGCTTTCCGATGGGGGGCGGCGCCTCCCCAATGTTGGGGAAGAACGGAAGCCCGCGTTCCGATTATCCTCGCTTGGGGGCGGCGGCGCGAGGCCGTGCGGGCGGCTTGTCCGCGCGGGTTCGCGGCCTCAAATATCGGGAACGAGGGACCGCGCTTCCCGCGCAGCGAGGGTCATCGGGTGTGCGGAGCGTCCGCCGGTGAAACCGTGATCGAAAGCGACCTGAACCCGTTCGAGCGCATCCTCGCCGCGCTGCACGAGGCGGCGCTCGACCCCGCCCGCTGGCCGGGCGCCTCGGCGCTGATCGACGAGCTCCTCGGCACCCACGGCAACACCCTGGCGTTGGGCGACGGGGAGTCGGAAGAGGACTATCGAACCTACTTCATGTGGATCTGCCATCGCGGGCAGAGGCGCCGGGATCTGGAGCGTCTCTGGATGGAGACCCACTATCCCGTGGACGAAAGGCTACCCCGCCTGCGGCGTCTCCCGTTCTGCCGGTTGTTCCGCATCGCCGACCTCTACACCGAGGAGGAGCGGAAGACCTCCGAGTCGTACAACGCGCTGCGGACCCTCGCCCGTGCCGGCGACGGGATCGACGTGCGTCTGGACGGGCCCGGGGGCTCGCGCATCCTGTGGGAGATCGACGACCCGGTGAACGGGGACGGCTGGTCGTCCGCGCAGCGCGACTGGATCCGGCGTCTCCTGCCCCATGTCCGCCAGACCGTGCAGGTCCGGCAGACCCTGGCGCGCGCCGACGCCCTGGGCGCGACGCTGACGGAGATGCTCGACGCGACCGGGCTCGGCATCGTCCAGCTCGACACGCGCGGGCGGATCCTGGCTGCGAACGACCGCGCCCGCGACCTGCTGCGGGGCGGCGGCGGGCTATGCGACCGGCAGGGGTTCCTGTACGCCCGGATGCCGCGGGACAACGACGATCTCCGGAACCTTCTGCGCCGCGCCCTGCCGCCGTTCGGGGCGCGGGGGACCGGCGGCTCGGCGATCGTGAGACGCCCGGGCGCCCTGCCGCCGCTGGTGCTGCACGTGCATCCGGTGGACGGCCGGCAATCGGATTACCCGCTCTCGCCGATCGGGGCGCTGGTGCTGATCGTGGACCCGGCGGGCGGGGCCGTCATCGATCCGGCCGCGGTCGCGTCGGCGCTCGATCTCACCGCGATGGAGAGCCGGGTGGCGGTGCTGCTGGCCCAGGGCATGACGGTCAGGGAGATCGCCGCGGCGGCCGGCCGCAAGGAGAGCACCGTCCGCTCGCACGTGAAGCACATCTTCGCCAAGCACGGGATTTCGCGGCAGGCGGATCTGGTGCGGCTGGTGCGGTCCCTGGCCGGAACCGGAGAGGCGCGTCCCTCGGTACGGCGCTGACGCGCCTACCCGGGATGAGGGAGATTCTTGAAACCGGATAACCGCCCTTCACCATGAGCAGGCGCGTCAGCGCCGTATCGAAGGGCGGCCCTCAGTCGTTGTCGCGGCGGGCGCGGGTCGCCTCGAACTCGCTCAGCGGCGGCGAGAGGTAGCGCCTGAGCTCGGCGACGTCGGCCGGCGGGCCGCCGCCCCTGGGCCGGTCGCCCTCGATCGTCACCCGGTTCATCAGCCGGCGCTGCGGGTAGTAGTCGTGCAGCGCCGAGTGCTGCACCGAGCGGTTGTCCCAGAACACCACCATGCCGGGCCGCCAGCGGTGGCGGTAATGGTATTCGTGGCGCATCGTCCGGCGGTATAGGAATTCGAGGACGGTCCGCCCCTCGTCCTCGTCCATGCCCTTGATGTGGGTGGTGAAGGAGCGGTTGACGTAGATCGCCTTGCGCCCGGTCACCGGATGCACCCGGACCAGGGGATGGGTCATCGGGCGGTAGACCTCCTCGTAATGGCGCAGCCGGTCGCGGCCGTGCTTCGAATCGGGGAACAGCTTCTTGAAGGTGACGAAGTCGTGCACCGCCTCGAGCCCGTCGAGCAGGCGCTGCATGCGGTCGGAGAGCCCCTCCCAGAGCGCGTGCATCGAGCAGAACGCGGTGTCGCCGGCCGGCGAGGGCACGATCTTCGCGCTCAGGATCGTCCCCATCGGCGGGCACTCGCGGAAGGTCTCGTCGGAGTGCCAGATGTCGGTCGAGGGCGGCGGGTTGCCCTCCTTGTTGTCGAAGACGATGAGCTCGGGCTGCTCGGCGGAGTTGGTCGAGAACGGGTGGACGGTGAGCTCGCCCATCCGGCGCCCGAACGCGACGAGCTGCTCGCCCTCCAGATGCTGGTCGGGGAACGCCAGCACGCCGTGCTCGGCATGAAGCGCCAGGATCGCGTCGGCCTGCGCGTCGGTCAGCGGTTGCTTGAGGTCGACGCCGGTCACCTCGGCGCCGCAGAAGACGCCCACCCTCTCGACCTTGAGTCCCGTCTGTTCCTCAACGGCATGGATCGCGGTGGTCGCCATGGTCGTCCCCCCTCCGGCCGGTCGCGCGGCGGCACCCTAGCACGGGGAGGCGGGGGGTGGGAGAGGCGGGAGGGCGGCCGGGCGCTTCCCCTTCCGTCGTCATGCCCGGACTTGTTCCACTGCTGTCCGGTTCGGCGTTCGGCGGGCTCTGCGCCGAGAGGCGGGGACAAGGTCGGGCGATGCGGGCGTTCTCCGACACCTGGCCCCATCACGTCGTGCCCGGACTTGTTCCGGGCATCCACGTCTCGCGGCATCGCGCTGTGAGCGGGGACAGGCGAGGCGGCCGACCCACGTGGATGCCCGGAACAAGTCCGGGCATGACGGTGGGGGGATGGCGGCGGGGCGGACGGCGGACCACGCGCTTCGCCGGAACCGCCGGTGAGCGGGCAAGCGGGCGCAGACGCGGCATCGGCAACGGGAAGTTCGATTCGACGCGATTCCGGCGGCCTGAAAGGGCGGCCGCCTCACTTCGCCATCGCCGCCTCGCCCTCCCGTCTTTCCTCGACGCGGAGCGTGATCCGAAGATCGCCGTCGAGCGCCGCGAGCATTTTCATCAGCCGGTCCAGCGTGAACCGGCCGAGATCGGCGTTGCGGATGCGCGAGAAGTCCGCCGCCGCGAACCCGGTCAGGGCGCCGGCCTTGCGCACCGAGAGGCCGCTTCCATCCAGCTCCGCGACGATGCGCGCCGCCAGGATGGCCTTGGCCTGTTTCAGGTCCGCGTCGGGATCGCCGAGGTCGCGAAACACGTTGCCGCTCCCCTCGACCAGTTCGAAATCGCTGTCGTTCATGGCCTCGACTCCCTTCTCAGTCGCGCCAGCCGGCGCCGAATGAGATCGGTCTCGACCTTCGGCGTCCCGATCCCCGTCTTCGATTTCTTCCCGAACGCATGGATCACCCAGAGCCGGCCCGCCAGTTCCGTCACATAGACGACGCGCCACGCATCTGTCCGGTAGCGGACGGCGATCTGCATGACGCCCGGTCCGAGGCCCTTCAGCGGTTTGGCGATGTCGGCCTTGCCGCCCTCGGCCGCGATCGTGAGCGCCGTGGCCACTCGGTCCCGCACGGTTGCGGGGAAGGATTCGAATGTCTTTCGTGCTGCCCCGATCCAACCGACCGGTCTCGTGTCACGGTCCATATCCGATGTTGTCAATCTTGACTACAATAGTCAACACGCCGAATGGCAATCTGCCTCGCCGCGCGCTCCGCGACCTCAATCCTCCACGCTCAGATAGTCGTCCAGCGCGTCGAGCGAGAGGGTGCGGCCGCCGGTTTCGCGGTGCTCGGCAGCGGCCTTCTCGGCGGCATGCAGGTCCTCGAGGTCTTCCAGATGACGCTCGACCGCCTCGCGGATGTGGAACGTGGCGGTGCGGCCGGAGCGGGCGGCAAGCGCCTTCAACCGGGCGTGGGTGGCGTCGGGCAGACGCACGGCGGTCCGTTTCATGGGTGCCTCCAGCGGTTGAGATGTATACCGCCCGCGCGGGTTCGTGGACAGCCCGCCCCGCATCCCGAGTCATCATCGCATCACGATGTCTTGAATCGTGGTGGGATTGTTAAGAGGGGTGGGCGGGGGCGGGCAGCGGAAAAAGGGTAGGAAAAAGTTTGGGGGGCGGG
>JAPPIT010000037.1:0-6585 GCA_028820505.1 Defluviicoccus sp. | reverse complement strand
TTTATCCCGCGGGGGGGGTTGGTTCCCCCCCCCCCCCCCCCCCTCTTTATATATCCCAACACCTTTTTTTTTATTGTTTTTTTTTTTTTTACGGGGTTTGCGCGGAGCCGTCCTGCGAAGACCGGTTCGCAAGCTGTTGGCGGCGCGGCGGTTTCCGCCGCCGCGCGCCGTTCCGGGTCGGTCCCCGGCGGCGCGGATGCCGGCCTGTCCTGTCCCCGGGGGACAGGAAATATGCCGTTTCACGCCAATGTTTCACGTGAAACATAGGTCAAAGATGCTGACTTATGTTTCACGTGAAACATTGGGCGACGGCGTGTCCGGCCGAGTTGGAACCGCTTCCACCGTTCCCTTCCGTCATGGTCGGCGGAGGCCGGCCATCCACGAGTTTTTCATGGCGACGGGCGGACAAAAACAAAACGTGGATGGTCGGCCTTCGCCGACCATGACGCCGGGAGGCAAGGGCGCCGCCGGTCCCGCCCTACAGGTCCACCCCCCTATTGTCCCAGGCGCGGCGCCACTTGTTGGCGAGGTCGGGGTCGAACAGGAGGTCGGTGTCGCCGGGGGCGATGGCCCAGTCGTCGCGCGCGAGCTCGGATTCGAGCTGCCCCGGCGCCCAGCCCGCGTAGCCGAGGACGAACAGGCCGCGCACCGGCCCCTCGCGGCGCGCCATCTCGCGCAGCACCTCGGGGTCGGCGGAGAGCCAGACGTTGCCGGCCACCCTGACCGAGCTGCCGGCCGCGTAGTCGCCCGAATGCAGGATGAAGCCCTCGGCCGGCCCGACCGGCCCGCCGTAATGCACCCGGATCTTGCGGCCGGTGCGCTCGGCGGGGGCGGAGTCGGGATCGAGGATGTTCTCGGCCCAGTCCTCGGCGAGCACGCGGTTGATCACGAAGCCCATCGCGCCGTCCGGCCCGTGGCGGATCATGTAGATCACGGTGCCGGCGAAGCGCGGGTCGGGCATGTCGGGCGCGGCGACCAGGAACCAGCCCTGGAGGCTCGCCGGCGCGGTCGCCGCCGACGCGGCCGGGGCGAGCAGGAGGAGGATCGCGAGGGCGGCCGGGATCGCGGCGCGCGCCCTCACAGCGCCGGGGCCTCCAGCACGCCGAGCCGGTCCGCCGGCGCGATCGGCGCCCCGGTGCGTTCTTGGAGGTCGGCTAGGTCGAGCCCCGCCACGATCTCGCGCACCGCGAGCCCCGCCGGGGTCACGTCGATCACCGCGAGGTCGGTGTAGATCCGGTCGACCGCGCCGCGCCCGGTGAGCGGATAAGTGACGCGCTCGACGATCTTGGGCTCGCCCCGCCGGGTGCAGTGGTCGGTCATCGCATAGACCGCCTTCGCGCCCACCGCGAGGTCCATCGCGCCGCCGACGCCGGGGACCGCGCCCGCCGCCCCGGTCGACCAGTTGGCGAGGTCGCCGTTGGCCGCGACCTGGAAGGCGCCGAGGACGCAGAGGTCGAGATGCCCGCCGCGGATCATCGCGAACGAGTCCGCCTGGTGGCACAGCGAGGCGCCGGGGAGCAGCGTGACCGGCTGCTTGCCGGCGTTGATCAGGTCTTCGTCCTCGGCATGCTCCGGCGGTTCGGGGCCCATGCCGAGGATGCCGTTCTCGCTGTGAAACACCACCTCGCGCTCGGCGGGCACGAAGTTCGCCACCAGCACCGGCTGGCCGATGCCGAGATTGACGAAGGCGCCCTCCGGGATGTCCCGGGCGATGCGCCAGGCGACCTGGTTGCGGGTGAGGCCCGGTTGTTTCACGGGTAGCGGTCTCCCCTCAGGATCGCCGCGCGCTCGCTGATCGGGTCCGGCACGCCGACCACCCGGTCGACGAAGATGCCGGGGGTGACGACGGTCTCGGGGTCGATCCCGCCGAGCTCCACGATCTCGCGCGCCTGGACGATCGTCGCCGCCGCCGCCATGCACATCAGCGGCCCGAAATTGCGCGCCGCCAGCCGGTAGGTCAGGTTGCCCCAGCGGTCGGCGCGCTCGGCCTTGATCAGCGCGAAGTCGGCGTGCAGCGGGTATTCGAGCACGTAGTCGCGCCCGCCGATGGCGCGGGTCTCCTTGCCGTCGGCGAGCGGGGTGCCGACCGAGGTCGGGGTGTAGAACCCGCCGAGCCCGGCGCCGGCGGCGCGCAGCCGCTCGGCGAGGGTCCCCTGCGGCACCACCTCGAGCGCGACCTCGCCGGCCCGGTAGACCGCCTCGAACACCTCCGAATGCGACGAGCGGGGGTAGGTGCAGATCATCCGCGCCACCCGCCCCTGTTCCAAGAGCGCGGCGAGCCCGACATGGCCGTTGCCGGCATTGTTGGCGATCACCGTGAGGCCGCGCGCGCCCCGGTCGATCAGCGCGTGGATCAGCTCGGTCGGCGAGCCCGCCTCGCCGAACCCGCCGACCGCCACCGTCGCGCCGTCCGGGATGTCGGCGACCGCCTCGGCGATGTCCGCGACCCGCTTGTCGATCATCGCCGAATCCTAGGCAAGCGCCCGCGCCCCGTCCATACGCGGCCCGGTTGACCGGCTTGCGGCCGCGCCCCAGTTTCCCTCCATGGAAGCGCTCTGCCGCGACTGCTTCGCCCCGGCGGACGGCGGGACGGCGTGCGGCGCCTGCGGCTCGGCCCGGATCGTCCGCCACCCCGAGCTCGCCCGCCTGGCGATCGCCCATGTCGACTGCGACGCCTTCTACGCCGCGGTCGAGAAGCGCGACGACCCCGCCCTGCGCGGCCGGCCGGTGCTGGTCGGCGGCGGCCGGCGGGGCGTCGTCATGGCGGCCTGCTACGACGCGCGGGCGTTCGGGATCCGCTCGGCGATGCCGATGTTCGAGGCGCTGCGCGCCTGCCCCGACGCCGCGGTGGTCCGCCCCGACATGCGGAAATACGCCGCCGTCAGCCGCGAGGTCCGCACGCTGCTCGACGGCGTCACCCCGGCGGTCGAGCCGGTCTCGATCGACGAGGCGGTGCTCGACCTCTCCGGCACCGGCCGGCTGCACCGGGCCGCCCCGGCGGCGACGCTGGCCCGCCTCGCGCGGCGGATCGAGGCGGAGGTCGGCATCGCCGTCTCGATCGGGCTGAGCTACAACCGGTTCCTCGCCAAGATCGCATCCGGCATGGACAAGCCGCGCGGCTTCTTCGTCATCGGCCGGGGCGATGCGATGCGCTTCCTCGCCGACCGGCCGGTCACCGCGATCCCGGGCGTGGGCGAGGCGATGCGCGGGCGGCTCGCGGGCGACGGAATCGCGACCGTGGGCGACCTCCAGCGGATGGACGAGGCGGCGCTCGTCCGCCGCTACGGCGCGACGGGGCGGCGCCTCGCCCGGCTCTCGCGCGGCCACGACCCGCGCCCGGTGGCGGCCGGGGCCGGGCGCAAGAGTCTCTCTGCCGAGACCACCTTCGCCCGCGACCTCACCCGCATCGAGGATCTGGAAGCCCGCCTCTGGCCGCTCGCCGAGAAGGTCTCGCGCCGGCTCAAGGCGGAGGGGATCGGCGCGCGCACGATCGCGCTCAAGCTCAAGCGCGCCGACTTCCGCGTGCTCACCCGGAGCGCCACCCTCGCCCACCCGACCCAGCTCGCCGAGACGATCTGGCGCGCCGGCGTCCGGCTGGCGGCGAAGGAGGCCGACGGCACGCCGTGGCGGCTGATCGGCCTCGGCGCGTCGCGCTACGTCCCGGCCGCCGACGCCGACCCGCCCGACCTCGCCGACCCGCGCTCGCTCCGGCGCCGCGAAACGGAGCGCGCCATCGACTCGATCCGCGAGCGGTTCGGAGACGAGTCCATCGGCCGCGGCCGCGGGCTGGGGTAGCGGCTGCGGCGCCTGCTCGGGATGAGGACGCAACGGGAGTCCCTCACCCTGAGTAACCGCGAAGCGGCGTATCGAAGGGCGGGCGATACCCCGCCTAATGTTTCACGTGAAACAAAGGTCAGTACTGTTGACCTATGTTTCACGTGAAACATTGGTCCGATATGGGACTATTTTTCGCGTCCCCCGGGGACGGGAGAGCGCCGCGCAACGCGCTCGCGCGGAGGCCGGAAGGCGGCGGCAAATCCCGGTTCGGACAGGCACGCCAGCGGCTTGCCGGGAGACGTTGCCGGCAAGGTCGAAGAGAGACGCCGGAGACGCCCGGACGGCGGGACGTGCCGGATATTCGTCACCGAAGGGGGACGAATTAGCGCGGATCCGCTTCGGTTCGAACGGCAGCGGTCCTCGCGCCGGCGTCTCCCTCCCAGTCGTCATGCCCGGACTCGTTCCACTGCTGTCCGGTCTAACTTCGGGCTGGGCGCCACCCTCGCGTCATTTCGACCGGAGCCGGCCCGAAGGGTCGGCGGAGCGGAGAAATCTGCCCGTTTCGCCGCCGAAACGCCCGCGCGAATAGATTTCTCCGCTCCGCGCTTCGCGCTCCGGTCGAAATGACGCGGGGCGCGGGGCGGCGAACCATGACGTACCGGCGGGTCGCGATCCGCGTCCCGATCCGGCGGAAGGGCCGGAAACCCGGCTGTACCAACGCCTTGCACCCGGTCCACTAATCTAAACCGGACAGCAGTGGACTCGTTCCGGGCGTGACAGTGGGGCGGGCGGCGTTCCCCGCGCCCGCCTTTCCTATCGAGTCAGCAACGGGCCGAGACGATGGAGGCGTTCAACCCCCGTGCGGCGCGCTTCCCGGGGCGGCGATCATCGACAGGAACTCGCGGCGCGTGGTCGGGTCGTCGCGGAAGCAGCCGAGCATGCGGCTGGTCACCAGGCTCACCCCCGGCTTGCGGACGCCGCGCGTGGTCATGCACTGGTGCGCCGCCTCGATGACCACGCCGACGCCGCGCGGCTTGAGCACGTCCTGGATCGCGTCCGCGATCTGCGACGTCAACGCCTCCTGGATCTGCATCCGCTTCGCGAAGGCCTCGACGAGGCGCGCGAGCTTGGAGATGCCGACGACCCGTCCCGCCGGCAAATACCCGACATGCGCTTTTCCGAGGATAGGAACCATGTGGTGCTCGCAGTGGGATTCGAGCCGGATGTCGCGCAACACGACCATCCCGTCACAGGCGGCGGCCTTCTCGAAGGTCGTGGCCAGCAAGGCGACCGGGTCTTCGACGTATCCGGCGAAGAATTCCTCGTAGGCGCGCACGACACGCTCGGGCGTTCCCCTCAGCCCCTCCCGGTCGGGATCGTCCCCGGCCCACTCGATGAGCGTGCGAACGGCGGCCTCGGCCTCGGCGCGGCGCGGCCGGCGGCGCGCTTGCGATCCGGCGCGCGATGGGGTTCGGGTTCGATGCTCCACGACGACACTGTCCATGTCCCGGCCTTTCATCGATGTCGGGCCGCCCCGCCCCGCGGCTTTCTTGCAGCCCGATTAGAAATGTTATAACATTGCTTTTATGCCCCGCAAGGCGACACAGGCGACGACGGAACCGCCGGCCCGGCCGCGGCCCTGCGCCGATCCGGATTGCCGCGGGCGGCACGCGCCGCGCGAGCGGGTCGCGCTCGCGGTGTCGATCTGCGAGGGGCGCGGCGAACGGATGACGGCGTTCCGCAGGCGTATCCTGGAGCTGCTCTGGGAGAGCGGCCGGCCGACCGGCGCCTACGAGCTGATCGAGGCGGTCGAGCGCGGGGAATCGCGCCGGGTCGGACCGCCGACCGTATACCGGGCGCTCGAGTTCCTGATGGCGCAGGGCCTCGTCTCCCGGATCGAGAGCCTGAACGCCTATGTCCCGTGCGCCCATCCCGAGCGCGACCACGACTGCCTGTTCTTCATCTGCCGCGGCTGCCGGGCATCGGTCGAGCTCGAGGACCCGCGGATCGGAGGGCTGCTCGCCGAGGATGCCGCCTTGCTCGGGTTCGTCGCGACGCGCCGCACCGTCGAGGTCGAGGGCATGTGCGCGCGGTGCGCGGAAGCCGCACCGGCATGAGGACGCGGCGCACGCCTTCGATCCGGCTGCTGCCGCTCGGCGCCGGGCCGCGGCTGGTCGGCGCGGCCCTGATCGCCGCCGCGCTTTGGGCCGCGTTCTTCTGGGCCACGTCCGCGCCGGGGGGCCATGACCTACGCGCTTAAGTTTCAGGACCTGACCCTGGGCTACGACCGGCATCCCGCCGTGCATCGTCTGCAGGGCGAGATCGCCGAGGGCAGCCTGACCGCCATCGTCGGACCCAACGGGGCCGGCAAGTCCACGATGCTGAAGGGGGTGACCGGCTCGCTCCGCCCGCTCGAGGGCCGGATCGCCTTCGGCGGGCTCGCGCGGGACGACATCGCCTACCTGCCGCAGCAATCGGACGTCGACCGGACTTTCCCGATCGCGGTCGCCGACCTCGTGGCGATGGGCCTCTGGCAAGAGATCGGCGGCTTCGGCGGCTTGCGGTCCGCTCACCGCGCCCGCGTCGCCGAAGCGATTTCCGCGGTCGGGCTCGAAGGGTTCGAGAAGCGGCCGATCGGGTCGCTGTCGGGCGGGCAGATGCAGCGCGCGCTCTTCGCGCGGCTTCTGTTGCAGGACGCGCGGCTCGTCCTGCTCGACGAGCCCTTCACGGCCATCGACGCGAGAACCGTGGCCGACCTGATCGGCGTGGTGCGGCGCTGGCACGGCGAAGGCCGCACGGTGCTCGCCG